>NZ_JBFNXJ010000004.1 GCF_040812015.1 Chitinivorax sp. PXF-14
GTCAAAGCGGATCACCACCTGCTCTGGCTACTGGTGTGAGCGCGGCTACGGTGATGAGATATCGGCTATCCCCTCCCCACAGGGCGTTTAGCGTGCGTTAGGCGAGCCGCAGTGGATTGCGCGCGCTTGATGGTGAGGCTTCAACGCCGGGCTGGGACTCTGCACGGCGCGGCCTCCGCTTTTGCGTGTCAGGCTGATCGCCTCGCTGCTACACTGTCCGTTTTTGTACCTAGAGGTTAGCTGTGGTCGTTACCTACCCGGATAGTCCCTACCGCCTGCACCAACCATTTCCTCCAGCGGGCGACCAGCCGGCGGCGATCAATCAGCTGACGGAAGGCTTGTCCGATGGCCTGATGTACCAGACCCTGCTTGGCGTGACGGGGTCCGGCAAGACTTACACCATGGCCAACGTGATCGCCCGCAGTGGTCGGCCGGCTATCGTCATGGCGCCGAACAAGACGCTTGCGGCCCAGCTCTATGCTGAGTTTCGCGAGTTCTTTCCTGAAAATGCGGTCGAGTACTTCGTTTCCTACTACGACTACTATCAGCCGGAAGCCTATGTTCCCAGCCGAGATCTGTTCATCGAGAAGGATTCGCAGATCAACGAGCACATCGAGCAGATGCGTCTGTCGGCAACTAAGGCACTGCTTGAGCGGACCGATGTCGTGATTGTCGCGACGGTATCGGCCATCTACGGTATCGGTGATCCCTCCGACTACCATGCGATGATCCTGCATCTGCGCGAGGGTGAGAAGAAGGCGCAACGAGACATCATCACGCGTCTGACGACGATGCAGTATGAGCGCAACGAGCTCGATTTCAAACGTGGTGTTTTTCGGGTCAAAGGGGACGTTATCGATGTGTTCCCGGCCGAAAGCGCGGAGCTGGCGCTACGCATCTCGTTGTTCGACGACGAGGTGGAAACCCTGTCCTTGTTCGATCCGTTGACCGGCCATGTGAAGCAGCGTGTTGGCCGCTTTACCGTGTTTCCGTCGAGCCATTATGTGACACCGCGGGCAACGGTGCTGCGGGCGGTCGAGACGATCAAGGTGGAGCTGGCGGAGAGGCTCGAGTTTTATCGGCGCGAACTTAAGCTGGTCGAGGCGCAACGGCTCGAACAGCGCACCCGCTTTGATCTCGAGATGCTCAACGAGATGGGCTTTTGCAAGGGCATCGAGAACTATTCACGTCATTTCTCAGGCCGCGCCGCCGGTGAGCCGCCGCCGACGCTGATCGACTACCTGCCACGGCAATCGCTCATGTTCATCGACGAATCGCACGTAACGATTCCACAGGTCGGGGGCATGTATCGTGGCGATCGTGCCCGCAAGCAGAATCTCGTGGATTATGGCTTTCGTCTTCCCTCGGCGATGGACAATCGGCCGCTCAAGTTTGAAGAGTTCGAGAAGCTGATGCCTCAATCCATCTTCGTATCGGCTACGCCTGCCGATTATGAGGTAACCCATCAGTCGCAGGTGGTGGAGCAGGTGGTGAGGCCGACGGGCCTGGTCGATCCGATCGTGCAGATGCGCCCGGTCGCGACGCAGGTGGATGATCTGCTGTCGGAGATCAATCTGCGGGTCAAGGTGCACGAACGGGTGCTGGTCACGACCCTGACCAAGCGCATGGCCGAGGACCTGACCGATTACCTGGGCGAGCACGGTGTGAAGGTGCGCTACCTGCATTCGGATATCGATACCGTCGAGCGGGTGGAGATCATCCGCGATCTGCGTCTGGGCGAGTTCGATGTGCTGGTCGGCATCAACCTGCTGCGCGAGGGGCTGGATATTCCGGAGGTCTCGCTCGTCGCCATTCTGGATGCGGACAAAGAGGGCTTCCTGCGTTCCGAGCGCTCGCTGATCCAGACCATCGGCCGCGCGGCCCGTCATTTGAACGGCACGGCAATTCTCTACGCCGACAGGGTGACCGAGTCGATGCGCAAGGCGATAGGCGAAACCGAGCGGCGGCGTGCCAAGCAGACGGCATTCAACGAAGCAAACGGAATCACGCCCAAGAGCGTGTCCAAGCGCATCAAGGATATCATCGACGGTGTTTACAGCAGCGAGGCGGCCCAGCGCAAGCAGCAGGTTGCCGAACGCGAGGCGGGTTATCACGCAATGAGCGAGAAGGACCTTACACGAGAGGTCAAGCGTGTCGAGAAGGAGATGCTCGATGCGGCGAAGAATCTGGAGTTCGAGCGTGCCGCCGAGTTGCGTGACCGGCTCAAGCACCTCAAGGAGATGCTCTTCGGCATCGAGGAGTGAGCCGGCCCAAGCTGGGAAGGGCGTGCGCGGCCTGGCGCACGCCTGCCGGGATCAGTGCTGCGATTCGCTCAGGTGCTTCAGATTGGCCAGGCCCTTGTCGAAATCAGGGCCAACCAGGCCATCCATCATCAAGGCAAGGTAGTGCATGAGCGGGTTGCCGCCCATGTCGCCGTCGTTACTCCAGGTGACCTTGGTCTGGCCGCCTTGTTCCTCGAGTGTCAGCTTGCCGTTGGAGCGGCTGTCGAAGTCGGGAAAGATCAGTTCGTATTCAAGCTGCTTGCCGGGTTCCACGTGTGTGAAGGTCATGGTGCCGTTGCCCTCGGTGCGGCTTTGCCAGCTCCATTTGGCGCCAACGCCTCGATCGGGGCCGGCATAGCTGAGTTGCATGGCTGGATCGCGGCGATTCCACTCGCTCCAGTGCTGCCATTGCCTGGGGGCATCGAGCTGGGCAAAGATGCGCTCGGCCGGTGCGGCGATCACGATGCTGCGGCTGACGTGATAGCCCGATGGCAGGAAAAAGCCGATCACGACAAGCAGCAGGATCAGCCCCAGCAGGGCCAATAGCATATTCTTCAGGAATCTCATTTACAGTCTTTCGATGTTGGCCCGCGGCCATTGGGTTGGGTCTTGCACGACCGCGCTAGTGTAGCCGTCTGTCTTGAGCACGACAAAACGCCCCGCTGAACGGGGCGTTGTGTTGCTGCATTGGCGGCTGGTGCCGTGCTTCAGTCGCGCAGCCAGGTTTGCGTGCGGCCGAGCAAGGCGATGCCCAGGTACCCGCGTACCTCGAGCTTCTTGCCGCCGTCGGTCAGCTTCATCTTGGCGCTGTAGACATTGCCTTCTTCCGGATCGAGGATCTGCCCGCCGTTGAACTGCTCGCCATCCTTCTTCAAACCCCAGAGGAAGGTCAGGCCGACGATCGGTTTGCCTTTTTTATCACCGGGGCACTTGTCGCACTTGCCGTTGGGATCGTCACCGGGTTTGACGGGGATGATCTTGAGCACCTTGCCTTTCAGCTCGCCGTTCTCCTCGTAGATCTGGACGACGCTGTTCTGCTTGCCGGTCTTGTCGTCAATGGTCTTCCAGGTGCCAACCGGAGATTCGGGATTGCTGTCCGCCCAGGTAGGGAGGGCCAGGGACGAGGCGAGCAGGGCCAGGGTGAGTGGAAGGTGGCGCATAGGGTTCTCTCCGGAATAGTGTAATTGCTCGGAGATTAAACAAGCGTTCGACCAAGGCGTCAAGTGGCTGTTGTCGAAAGGAAAAAAAGCAGCCCGGAAGGCTGGCCTGGGAAGGTCGCTTGGTGGCGCGGGGGGCAGCTGGTGGCGGGAGGCAGGAATCCGCACGAAAAAAAGGCCGGAATGGTTGTTCCGGCCTATCAGCACAGTGTGGAAGGTATTACTGGGTTTGGCAGGACAGGCTCACGGCCTGCCCCGCGCATTCTTGCCGCTTACTCTTCGCGAATCCAGGTCTGGCTGCGGCCGAGCAGCGATACGCCGATGAAGCCACGGACTTCGATCTTCTTGCCGCCATCGGTCACCTTCAGCTTCGAGCTGTAAACCTTGCCCGATTCCGGATCGAGAATGGTGCCGTCGGTGTATTCGTCGCCACTCTTCTTCAGACCTTCGAGGAAGACCAGGCCGATGATCGGCTTGCCCTTCTTTTCGCCTTCGCACTTGTCGCAGACTGGATTTTCCGGATCGCCCGGCTTCGGGAAACGGCCGGTGATCTTGCCGGTCAGCACGCCGTTCTGTTCGGTGATTTCAACGAGGCCACGCGGCTTGCCGGTGTTGTCGTCGATGGTCTTCCATTTGCCGACCGGGGAATCAGCCGCAGCCAGGGCCGGCAGAGCAATGCCAGCAGCCAGCAAAGCGACGACGGCGCCGCGGATCAGGGTTTGCACGTTCATGACAGCTCTCCTTGTGTTGAATCTTTTGTTTTGATGATATGGGCATAATCTTAAAAAGTACGGCCCCCCCCGTCAAGCATTTTTAGAGTAAACGCTCTCAAGTTGAACCGATTTTCCCTGGGCGGGGAAAAGCGGGTGGTCAAGAATGGTGGATGGGGCCGATAATGAGGCCCGTATTTGTTTTTGCTGATGAAAGCGCGTCCACCGGATGCTCATAGATACTCACTGCCACCTCGATGCCGCCGAATTTGACGCCGACCGTGACGATGTCGCGGCCCGCGCCCGCGCCTTGGGGGTGGCCCGCATCGTCGTGCCGGCGGTTGGCCGTTTCAATTTCGGCTCGACCTGCCGTATGCGGACGCTCTATGGCTGCGACATCGCGTTGGGCCTGCATCCGATCTATGTCGGGCAGCATCGCGACGAAGACCTGCCGGCCCTGCGCAAGCTGTCCGAAGATGTGCGCCCGGTGGCGATTGGCGAGATCGGGCTCGACGGCTTTGTGCCCGGCCTCGATATGGCGCGGCAGGAATGGCTGTTTGTCGAGCAGCTGAAGATCGCACAGACACTGGATCTGCCGGTGCTGCTGCATATCCGCCGCGCACAGGACCAGATACTGAAGTACTTGCGGCGTTATCGCGTCAAGGGTGGCGTGGCCCATGCCTTCAACGGCAGCCACCAGCAGGCCGACGAGTTCATCAAGCTCGGCTTCCGGCTTGGCTTTGGCGGCGCGATGACGTTCGAGCGGGCGTTGCGTATCCGCGAGCTGGCGGCCAATCTGCCGTTGGACAGCATCGTGCTGGAAACGGATGCGCCCGACATCGCGCCGGCGTGGGCCTACCGGCAGCGCAATACACCCGAATACCTGCCGCATATCGCCGAGGTGCTCGGCGGGCTGCGCGGCCAGTCGCAGGCGGCCGTTGCTCGCGCCACCACCGCCAATGCCGCTGCTACTCTGGGGCTGACTCTTTAACCAAACACGTCCCGCCGGGGACATCACCACCGATACCCACGCCCATGCTGTTACTTTTCCTGCTGTTGCCTTTTCTCGGGGCCTTGCTGATGCCCGCCACGGTGTGGCTCGGCCAGCGCACCGCCGCGTGGCTGGCTGGCGCTGTCTCGCTGGCTGGCTTCGTCTGGCTGCTGTGGCATGCACCGTGGCCTGGGCTCGATTTCTCGCTATCGCTGCCGTGGATGCCGGCCATCGGCCTCGCGTTTTCATTGCGCCTCGATGGGCTGGCCTTCCTGTTCGGCCTGATGATCACAGGCATTGGTGCTCTGGTCGTGCTCTATGCCCGGTATTACCTGCATCATGGCGATTCCAGGCCGCGCTTCTACGCCACCCTGCTGTTGTTCATGGGGGCCATGCTTGGCGTGGTGCTGGCCGACAACCTGTTGCTGCTGCTGGTGTTCTGGGAGCTGACCAGCCTCAGCTCCTTCCTGCTGATCGGCTACTGGCATGAGCGTACGGCGGCGCGGCAGGGTGCCCGCATGGCGCTGACGGTGACCGGCCTCGGCGGCCTGGCGCTGCTGGCCGGCGTGCTGATCCTCGGCGACATCGCCGACAGCTTTGCCGTGCGCGATGTCATCGCCGCGCGCGCGGCCATCATTGGCGATCCGCGCTACCCGCTGGCGCTGGGCCTGATCCTGCTCGGCGCATTCACCAAGTCCGCACAGTTTCCTTTCCATTTCTGGCTGCCGCAGGCCATGGCGGCGCCCACGCCGGTATCGTCCTATCTGCACTCGGCGACCATGGTGAAGGCTGGCGTCTTCCTGCTGGCGCGGCTCTATCCGGCGCTCGGCCATACCGACTGGTGGTTCGCGCTGGTGGCGCCGGTCGGGCTGGCAACGCTGCTGGTTGGCGCCTACTTCGCGCTGTACCGCGACGATATCAAGGGGCTGCTCGCCTATTCGACGATCAGCCATCTCGGCCTGATCACGTTGCTGTTCGGGCTCGATACCGAGCTCTCGGCCATCGCCGCGCTGTTCCATATCGTCAACCATGCCACCTTCAAGGCCAGCCTGTTCATGACTGCGGGTATCGTCGACCATGAGGCCGGGACGCGCGACATGCGCGTGCTGGGTGGGCTGGCACGCTACATGCCGTACACGGCGACGCTGGCGACCGTGGCTGCGTGCGCCATGGCCGGCGTGCCGCTGCTCAACGGCTTCCTGAGCAAGGAGATGTTCTACGACCAGACGCTGCAGGCCGCGCCGCTGGGCCCGTCCAACCTGCTGTTGCCGGCGCTGGCCTGGCTCGGGACGGCATTCAGCGTCGCCTATTCGCTGCGCTTCGTGCATGCGGTGTTTTTCCGCCGCAGCACGGCCGAGCTGCCGCGCATCCCGCACGAGCCGCCGCGCTGGATGCGCATCCCGGTCGAGCTGCTGGTCCTGCTGTGCGTGGCGGTTGGCCTGGCGCCGCATTACACGGTCGATACCGTGCTGCGGCTGGCTGCGCGCAGCGTGGTCGGCGAGACCTTGCCGCCGTTCGAGCTGGCGTTGTGGCATGGCATCAACCCGCCGCTGATCATGAGCGTGCTGGCCCTGCTGACGGGGCTGGCGCTCTATCGCTGGATGGCGCCCGTGGGGCGCATCGAGCGTACCGTGCCCACGCAGCTCGGCAGCCGGATTTTCTCGCATCTGCAACGGCGCCTGCTGTCGCTGGCGGGCAGGCTCGATCGCGCGATGCAGCACCCTGGTCTGCGCGCTTATCTGCTATGGCTCGTGCTGGCGGCGCTGGTAGCGGGCTGGGGCGGCTGGTGGCTGGCCGATGCGCAGTGGATGGCGACGGGCGCGACCTGGCAGCAGTCGAGCTGGGGCTTTCTCGCGCTGGCCGCGCTGGCGGCGGTCTCGGCCTTGCTCGCGGTGTGGTGGCGCAAGCGGCGCGTGCTGGCGCTGGCGGCTGTAGGGGTGACGGGCTTGATGGTGGCCTGGGCATTCGTGCAGTTTTCGTCGCCCGACCTGGCCCTGACCCAGGTGGCGATCGAGGTGGCGACCTCGGTGCTGATGCTGCTTGCCCTGCGCTGGCTGCCGCATGCCAGCGACAGTCGTCCCGATCCGATCCCGGTGCGGCTGCGCGATGCCGTGCTGGCGGTGTTGGCAGGGGCGGGCATGTTCGGCATCCTGCTTGCGGTGCTTGGGCGGCCGCTGGAGCCGATCTCCGGCTTTTACCTGGAGCACGCGCTGTCGCTCGGCGGTGGTGCCAACGTGGTCAACGTGATCCTCGTCGATTTCCGTGGTTACGACACCCTGGGTGAGGTGACCGTGCTGGCGCTGGCCGGGTTGCTGCTGGCCAAGCTGCTGGAGGACTACTCGCTGCGCACCGGCCCGGGGCCGCATGATTCCCTGCTGCTGGCCATCGGCGCGCGGCTGCTGCTGCCGTTTGCGCTGATGGTGTCGCTCTACCTGTTCCTGCGTGGCCATCAGCAGCCGGGCGGCGGCTTTGTCGCGGGCCTGGTGACGGCCGCGGCGCTTGTGTCGCAGAGCCTGGCCTTCGGCCTTGGCTGGTCGCACAACAGGCTGCGGCTGCATGCGACCTACTGGAGTGCCACCGGGCTGCTGCTCGCGCTGGTGACCGGGCTGGGCAGCCTGGGCTTCGATGCCAATTTCCTCACCAGCAGCCACGGCCACCTGCACTTGCCGCTACTCGGCGAGATCGAGTGGGCCAGCGCAGCCTTGTTCGACCTCGGGGTGTACCTGGTGGTCGTGGGCGCGACCATGAGCATGCTGGGCAAGCTCGCCGGCACGCAAGATCCGCATGCCGAGAAAGGATCGATCTGATGGAACCCGTGTTTGCCGCCGTGGTGGCGGTGCTGACCAGCTGCGGCGTGTACCTGATGCTGCGGCCGCGCACCTTTGATCTGGTGCTGGGGCTCACGCTGCTGTCGTATGCCGTCAACCTGTTCATTTTCGCCATGGGCCGGCTCACCGTCGGCGCGCCGCCGCTGTTGCGCGGCACGGCCGACCACTATGCCGACCCGCTGCCGCCGGCGCTGGTGTTGACGGCGATCGTGATCGGCTTCGCCATGACGGCCCTGCTGCTGACGCTCGCCGTGCGCAACCGCTTTGCCACGCGCAGCGATGCCAGCGACACGGGCGAGGCCGCCCATCCGCTGTCGCGGCGGGAGCAGCCATGATCCAGCACCTGTTGATCCTGCCGGTGCTGCTGCCCCTGCTGGCGGCCTGCGCCTGCCTGCTCGCGCCCGAGCGCATCGCCATCCGGCGCCTGATCGTGCTGCTCGCCAACGGCCTGCTCGCTGCCGTGGCGGCCGTACTGGTGTGGTGGGCCGACAGTGGCCTGATCTGGAACTACATGCTCGGCAGCTGGCCGGCGCCGTTCGGCATTGCGCTGCTGCTCGACCGGCTGTCCGCGCTGCTGCTGCTGACCACGGCGCTGCTTGCCAATGTCTGCTACGTATATGCCTGGGCGCGCGACTGGGACAAGCGCGGCAGCCATTTCCACGCCTTCTGGCTGCTGCAGCTGATGGGGCTGAACGGCGCCTTCCTGACCGGCGACCTGTTCAACCTGTTCGTCTTCTTCGAGGTGCTGCTCGCCGCATCGTACGGGTTGCTGATCCACGGCGACGGCGAGTTGCGGGTGCGCTGGGGGCTATCCTACGTGGCCTTGAACCTGGCCGGCTCGGCGCTGTTCCTGATTGCCGCCAGCCTGTTCTATGGCACGCTCGGCTCGCTCAACCTGGCCGACCTGGCGCAGCGCATCGCGGCGGCCGACCCCGATAGCTGGGCCTTGCTGCGCGTCGCTGGCATGCTGCTGTTCGTCGTGTTCGCGTTCAAGGCGGCGCTGCTGCCGCTGCACCTGTGGCTGCCCGGCGCCTATGGTGCGGCGAGTGGGCCGGTGGCGGCGCTGTTCGCGGTGATGACCAAGGTCGGCGTGTATGCCATCGTGCGCGTCTATTCGCTACTGTTCGGCGTCGAGGCCAACGGGCTGTCCGACCTGTTAGCGCCCTGGCTGTTGCCGCTGACGCTGGCGACCGTGCTGCTTGCGTCGCTGATGGCGCTGGCCGGGCGCAATCTGCGCCGGCTCAACGGCGCCCTGGTGCTGGGCTCGGTCGGCATGCTGCTGCTGGGGGTGGCGCTGCATCACACCGACAGCCTAGCCGCGACGCTGTTCTACCTGCCGCACAGCACGCTGGCGGTGGCGTTTCTCTATCTGTTCGCCGACTGGCTGCAGGCAAGACGTGGTGCGGTCGGCGACGGCTTCGCGCCGGGGCCGCGGCTACCGGTGCACAACCTCGGCGGCGTGGCCTTCCTGCTTGCCGCGATGATGGTGGCCGGCCTGCCGCCGTTCGGCGGCTTCCTGGCCAAGGCGTGGATGCTGCAAAGCCCGACCGCCAGCGGCTGGGTGTGGGGCATCGTGCTACTGGCGAGCGCGCTGACGCTGGTGGCACTGGCGCGCGCGGGCTCGCTGCTGTTCTGGCATCTGTCCGAGCACGAAACGCCGGCCAGCGACGAGGAGCAGACCGCCGCCGAGTGGGTGCCGATGCTCGCGCTCCTCTGCCTGCTCGTGGTGATCTCGTTCGGCGCCGGCCCGCTGGGGGACTACTGTCGCCGTGCCGCCGAGCAGCTGCGCGACCCGGCACAATACTGGCATTCGCAGCAGCAGGGCGGGGAGGGGCGGCATGGCGCCTGATCGCATGAAACTCGGGCTGCGCGCGTCAGTGCTGCTGTTCTGGCTCGCGCTCAACAGCAGCGTGGCGCCGGCACAGATCGCGCTCGGCCTGCTGCTGGCCTGGCTGATCCCGCTGTTCCTCGCGCGGCTGTGGCCCACGCCGCTGGGGCGCGTGCGGCGGCCCGGGCGGGCGCTGCGGCTGGCCGGCGTATTCCTCTACGACATCGTCGCGGCCAACCTGACCGTGGCGCGCCAGATCCTGTTCGAGGCGCCCAGGCTCCGGCCGGCCTTCGTCTACGTCCCGCTCGACATCGACGACCCGCTCGCGGTTGCGGTGCTCGGCGCGATGATCACGCTGACGCCGGGGACGGTGACGGTCGAGGCCGACGCGGCGGCGCGCAAGCTCGTGCTGCACGTGCTGCACACCGACGACCCGCTGGCGGTGGTCGAGGCGATCAAGCGCCGTTATGAAACCCCGTTGAAGGAGATATTCGCATGCTGAACTGGGCATTGCCGCTGGCCCAAGGGGCCGTCGTGCTGGCCATGCTGCTGGCGTTCTGGCGCCTCGTGCGCGGCCCCGATGCGGTCGATCGGGTGCTGGCGCTCGATACGCTGTACATCGACAGCATCGCCTTGCTGGTCCTGGTCGGCATCGAGTTGTCGGACAGCAGCTATTTCACCGTCGGCATCCTGATCGCGATGATGGGCTTCCTGTCGACGGTGGCGCTGGCGCGCTATCTCGCGCACGGCAAGGTATTTGGCTGAGGGCGCGATGATGGAGATGCTGATTGCCATATCGCTCATCGCCGGCGCCGGCTTCACGCTGATCGGCTCGCTCGGCCTGTGGCGGCTGCCTGACCTCTACATGCGGCTGCATGGCCCATCCAAGGCCACCACGCTCGGTCTGGGCTGCCTGCTGGTGGCGTCAATGCTGCATTTCAGCCGCAGCGGCTGGAGCCTGCAGGAGCTGCTGGTGACGTTCTTCCTGCTGCTGACGGCACCGATCAGCGCCCAGCTGCTGGCCCGTGCCGGGCTGGCCCGCCGCGTGCACTCGCAGGCCAAGGCGCCCGACGACGGGCACGCCGCGCCGCCAGCCGCGGCCGACGACTGATCGCTCGCCGCAGCCGGCTCAGCCCTGCCTGCGCCGCAGCAATGCGGTGAGGATCGGCGGCGTCAGCAGCGTGGTGAGGATCACCACCACCACGATCACCGAGAACATCAGCTCGCTGACCACGCCGACCTGCTTGCCGACGACGGCGAAGATCAGGCCGACCTCGCCGCGCGGCGCCATGCCCCAGCCGACCAGCCATTTGTCCACCGGGCCCGCGGCGAGCCCCGACACCAGCTTGCCCGCAAAGGCCACGGCGGCGATGGCGAGCGCGATGCCGAGCACTGCCGGGTCGAACAGCGTGGCGAGCCTCACCTGCATGCCGGTGTAGAGGAAGAACAGCGGCACCAGGAAATAACCGAGCGGCGCCATCAGGTCCTGCAGCCGATGGCGCGTGCAGCGTTCGAGCGCGGCTTCGACGGCCCGCCGCGTGCCCGGGTCGGCCTCGCCGATGGCGGCCCGCACCTCGCTGACCACCGGCGGCGGTGCGAATTTTGCGAACTGCACCTGATCGAGCACCAGGCCGGCCGCGAAGGCGCCGACGATGGGCGCGAGCCCGATGCGGTTGGCGGCGTAGGCGAACACCAGGCAGAACGCGATCAGCAGCGTGAATTTCATCCCCGTGCCGGTATGGATGCGCGACAGGGCACGCGACAGCGGGCCGGCACTGACGCGGCCGATGACGATGGCGGCGGCGAGGAACAGGATTGCCTTGCCGCTGATCCACACGATGTCGCCCACGCCGACCGAGCCGGTGCGGGCCACGGCCGACACCACCGCCAGGATCACCAGGCCGATCACGTCGTCGATGACGGCCGCGCCCAGCACGATCTGCGCCTCCTTCAGATGGAGCTTGCCGAGGTCCTGAAACACACGCCCGGTGATGCCGACCGAGGTGGCCGTCAGCGCCGCACCGAGGAACAGGTAGGCGTTGCCGGGCAGGCCCGGCATCAGCCACGGGCCGACCAGCAGCGTACCCAGTGCGAACGGCGCTGCGACACCCACGCAGGCCACCCAGAAGGCGCGCCAGCCCACGCTCTTCATCGTATCGAGATCGGATTCGAGGCCGATCTGGAACAGCAGGATGACGACGCCGAGCTCGGCCAGAAAGGCGATGATCGCATCGTGCCTGACACCCTCGAACAGCGGCACGCCAAGCAGCGTCAGGTTGCCCAGCAGTACCCCCATCAGCAGCTCGCCGAGCACTGCCGGCTGGCCCGCGCGCTCGATCAGCGTGGATAGCTTGGCCAACACCAGCAGCACGGCGATCCACAGGAAATGTTCGGCGGCCGGGGCATCACCGGCATGGGCCAGGGCCGGGAACAGCGTCGCGGCGGCGAGCAGGGGGCGGGGCAGTCTGGCGCGGCGGCCGGGCATGCGTATCTCCATCGACGGTTTGCCAGTATTGAAGCCCAAGCCTGGCCGGGCGTCCATTCGGAAAACACGTAGCAGCGCAGGCCGTACCGCCATGCCGTCAAGGCCCATGGCGGCGCGGCGGCCAGCCACCCGCCTTGATCTGTATCAAGATTGGCGGTTCATGATGCGCTTATATTGCACCGCAATATGAACGGGCATCGATACGGGAGCGACACATGGCGATAGAGCTATACAACGATGGCGAGCACATCTGCCTGATGTTCGAAGACCTGGTGGACGATACCGCGGGCGCCGTGCAGGCCAACCAGTTCCTCATCGTCACCGGCGGCGAGGGCGCCTTGATCGACCCCGCCGGCAACATGACCTATTCCTCGCTGCTGATGGCGATGAGCCGCTATTTCCCGGCGCGCGAGCTGAAGTACATCCTGGCCTCGCACCAGGACCCGGACATCGTCGCCTCGCTCAACAAGTGGATGGTGTCGTCCAACTGCAAGCTGGTCGTCTCCAAGCTGTGGGGGCGTTTCGTGCCGCATTTCTGCTCGGCGGGCAATCTCGACGGGCGCATCATCCCGGTGCCGGACGAGGGCATGAACATCATGCTCGGCGGGACCCGCATCAAGGCCGTGCCCGCACACTTCCTGCATGCCGAGGGCAATTTCCATTTCTATGACGAGCGCTCGAAGATCCTGTTCTCGGGCGATCTCGGCGCCTCGCTCGTGCATCACGAGGCGGTGGCCAGGCCCATCACCACGGCGGCCGAGGTGCGCGAGCACATCGCCTGCATGGAGGGCTTCCACCGCCGCTACATGGTGTCGAACAAGGCCTGCCGGCTATGGGCGGCGATGGCGTGCGAGATGGACATCGCCTGGTTGGTGCCGCAGCATGGCCGCAGCTTCAAGGGGCGCGAGGCGATCGGCGCCTTCATCGACTGGATCGAGCGGCTCGAATGCGGCATCGACCTGTTCACCGGGCAACACTACTGTGTGCCGGCCTGAGCCCAGCTATCCCTGGTCCCAGCCCCAGTCGGCCGTCGGCAGCGAGGCGAACGCCGCGCGCAGGCACTCGCCCCAGCCGCGGCGGATCTGCTGGAAGTAGGCGTCGTCTTCCTCGACACGGCGTTTGAGGCCTGCGCCGAGGCTGTCGGCGCGGTATAGCAGCATGTCGATCGGCAGGCCGACCGACAGATTGCTCTTCATCGTCGAATCGAAGCTGATCAGCGCGCACTTGGCGGCTTCGGGCAGCGCGGTCTGGTAGGAGATCACGCGGTCGATGATCGGCTTGCCGTACTTGGCCTCGCCGATCTGGAAATAGGGCGTGTCGATCGTGGCCTCGATGAAATTGCCCTGCGGGTAGAGGTTGAACAGCCGCTGGTGCTCGCCCGCAATCTGCCCGCCGAGCAGAAACGAGCAGCCGAAGTCGATATTCGACTGCGACAGCGCCGGGCCGTCGCGCTGGCCGATCTCGCGCAGGGTCTCGCCGACGAGGCAGGCCGCGTCGTACATCGAGGCGACGGTGTAGAGGTTGTGGCCGTCCGGCTCGGCCTTGGCGCGCTGGCGCAGCAGGCTGACCACGCTCTGCGTGGTGGCGAGGTTGCCGGCGGACAGCAGGACGAGCTGGCGTTCGCCTTCGCGCTCGAAGGTCTGCATCTTGCGAAAGGTCGAGACATGATCGACCCCCGCATTGGTGCGGGAGTCGGACGCGAACAGCATGCCTGTCTCCAGGCGCATCGCAACACAGTAGGTCATGGCATCAAACTAGCCGAAAGCCGCTGGGCGGACAAGCGTCGCGCTCATTGATCGTCGAGCCATACCCAGGCCGAGGCATCCATCTCTTCCGCGCCGCCGCCGTTGCGCACGCCGCGGATCGGGCAGGCGTCGAGGTAGTCCATGCCGATGGCGAGCTTCAGATGATTGTCGTTGGCCGGTGTGCCGTTGGCGATGTCGAAGCTGTGCCAGCGGCCGTTGATCCACGCCTCGGCCCAGGCGTGGCTCGCCACGTGGCGCGCCACATGGCCCGGCGAGTAGATGTAGCCGCTGACATAGCGCGCCGGCACGCCGAGATGGCGGCTGCACGACAGGAATACGTGGGTGTGGTCCTGGCATACGCCTTGGCCGCGCGCGAAGGCTTCGGCGGCCGAGGTCTGCACCGTGGTTTCGCCGGGCGTGAACGGCATGTGCTCGCGGATGGCGAGCATCAGCCTGGTCAGTGCGAACTCGATATGTGCCTCGTCGCGATAGCCATCGGCGAAGGCCTTCAAGGGCTCGTCCGGCGCCGTGAGCTCGGTGTGGCGCAGGAAGAACAGCGGCGGCAGCTTGTCTTCGGGCTCCGGCCCCAGGTCGTCGGTCTCGACCACGCCATGCGCCTTGATGCTGATTTCCTGGTGCGGGAAATCGAGCGTCAGCACGTGCAGGATGTTGCCGTAAGGGTCGACGCTCTTGAACGCCGGCACCGGCAGCTCGAGCTCCCAGTCGAGCACGCGCTGGCGCAGGCTGCTGTGCGGCGTCAGGCGCAGGTACTGGGTGCTGTGGCGCACCGGGGCATCGTAGCGGTAGATGGTTTCGTGGCTGATCGAGAGTCGCATGGTGTCGTGCCTTTCCGTTGTTGGGCCGGTGGCGCCTCGTGGGCGCTCAGGCGGCTTCCAGATAACTGCGATGAATGGCAAAGCCGAGCTGGGTGGTGTCGGCGATGAAATGGTCGAGGTAGCGCTGCAGGCCCTCGGCGAAGATGTCGTCGATATGGCCGTAGGTAAGCCGCGCCTTCAGTTCCGCCGCCAGACGCTTGGCCGGGTGGCCGGTGTTGCCCTCGATATTGGGCAGGATCTGCGAGATCTCGTCGAACGCCGCGCGCAGGCTGCGTGGCACGTCAGGGCGCAGGATCAGGAGTTCGGCGACACGCTGCGGCGTGATGCGGTCGCGGTAGATGTCGCGGTAGGCCTCGAAGGCGCTCACCGAGCGTAACAGCGCCGCCCACTGGTAGTAGTCGAGGATGTTCTCGCTGACCGGCTCGCTGTCCTTGATCTGCTTGAACTTCACATTGAGGATGCGCGCGGTGTTGTCGGCGCGCTCGATGAAGGTGCCGAGCCGCGAGAAATGAAAGGCATCGTTGCGCAGGATGGTGCCGTAGGTGACGCCACGGAACAGGTGCGAGCGCTCCTTCACCCAGTCGAGCAGCGCCGAGGCGGTGGCTGCGTCGAGGTCGCGCCGCGCCCACTCGCGCATTTCGAGCCAGGTCGCATTGAGCTGCTCCCACATCTCCGAGGTGATCTTGCCGCGCACGACTCGGGCGTTTTCGCGCGCATAGCGGATGCAGTTGAAGATGCTGGCCGGGTTGTCGGCATCGATCGCCAGCGCGCGCAGCACGGCCTCTGCCATGGGCTCGCCATAGCGCTCGCGGTAGCTCTCGGTCTGCCCGGTGACATCGAGCGGCACCATCAGCTCGGCGCTACCGCCGCCATGCAGCAGCGACATCTGCAGGCTCACGTCGAGCAGGCGCGCGGTGTTCTCGGCGCGCTCCATATTGCGCGCCATCCAGTACAGGCATTCGGCTGTGCGACTGAGCATTTAATCCTCCAGAATCCAGGTGTCCTTGGTGCCACCACCCTGCGACGAATTGACCACCAGCGAGCCCTCCTTCAGCGCCACGCGGGTCAGGCCGCCGGCGACCAGCTGCACCTTGCGCCCAGACAGCACGAAAGGCCGCAGGTCGATGTGGCGCGGGGCGATGCCGGCCTCGACGAACGTCGGGCAGGTGGATAAAGAGAGCGTCGGTTGTGCGATGAAGTTCGATGGATCTGCCAAAACGCGTGCGCGATAGGCCTCGATCTCGGCCCGGCTCGCGGCCGGCCCGACAAGCATGCCGTAGCCTCCGGCACCGTGGACTTCCTTCACCACCAGTTCGGGCAAATGTGCGAGCACGTATGCGAGATCGTCGGGCTTCCTGAGCTGCCAGGTCGGCACGCTGTGGAGGATGGGCTCCTCATCGAGATAGAAGCGGATCATGTCCGGCACATAGGGGTAGATCGACTTGTCGTCGGCCACGCCGGTGCCCACCGCATTGCACACGGCGACCCGCCCCTGGCGGTAGACCGACATCAGCCCCGGCACGCCCAGCATCGAGTTCGGATTGAATTCGAGTGGGTCGAGATAGGCATCGTCGAGCCGGCGGTAGATCACGTCGACGCGCTGCGGCCCCGCTGTGGTGCGCATGTGCACCAGGCCATCCTTGACGAACAGGTCCTGCCCCTCGACCAGCTCCACGCCCATCTGGCTCGCCAGGAAGGCATGCTCGAAATACGCGCTGTTGTACTGCCCCGGCGTGAGCACCACTACCGTCGGGTTGCCGACCTCGGGCGGCGCCACCGCGCGCAGCGTCTCCAGCAGCAGGTTGGGGTAGTGCTCGACCGGCGCCACACGGTGCCGGGCAAACAGCTCGGGGAACAGCCGCATCATCATCTTGCGGTTTTCCAGCATGTAACTGACGCCGGACGGCGTGCGCAGATTGTCCTCGAGCACATAGAAGCCGCCGTCGTGGTGGCGGATCACGTCGACCCCGGCGATGTGCGAATAGACCTGGTGAGGCAGGTCGAGCCCCTGCATCGCGATCTGGTAGCCCGTGTTGGTCAGGATCTGCGCCGCCGGCACCACGCCCGCCCTGAGGATGTGCTGCTCGTGGTAGATGTCGTGCAGGAAGCGGTTGAGCGCCGTCACGCGCTGGATGCAGCCGGTCTCGAGCGTCTGCCACTCGGCCGCCGAGATCACGCGCGGAATGGTATCGAACGGGATCAGCCGCTCGGCGCCGCTCTCGTCGCCATACACGGCAAAGGTGATGCCGACGCGGCGGAACAGCGTGTCGGCCTCGGCCTGCTTTTGCCGCAACCAGTCAAGCGGCTGCGGTTGCAGCCAGTCGTTGAACGCCCGGTAGGCGGGGCGGGGGATGCCGTCCAGCAGCATCTCGTCGTAATGGCTCGGGTCGAGCGGGGTGATGGCATGCATCGTGTGCGCTCCTCGTGTTGAGCAAGCTAGTGCAAGCGCCGTGCCAGTGTCGGTTTTCCAGCTAAAACAGTAGCTTAATCGGCAGCCATCGGCACGGTTCCGTGCCGGCGCACCCGATCGGTGCGCCGGCCGCCGGGTTTTGAGGCGGCCGCACGGGCACGCCTGAAGCCCGCGGATTTGCACCGTCCGCTGTACTACAGTTAGGTGGGGGCGGCGTCGACCCCCATTGCCTCCCGTTCGCCGGCGCGATGCCGACGTCCCTTACCGGCCCAAGCATGGACAAGGAGCTGACATGGCCAGATATTTTGAAGGCAGGCGACAAGTCGCGACGTTCTCTCACCTCTTGACCGACGAGCGGGCAAAAGTCGACTGCCGGATATTCGAGGAGTGGGTGGACATCGACAACAGCACCACCGTCCACTGTGGCGCCGAGGGCCAATGCACGGTCGAGAGGGAGATCGGGCTCAGCGAGAAGGCCACCTACACGCTGAAGGGCGCCATCGAGAGCACCATCGGCATCAAGGACGTGCTGAGCATCAAATCGCAGGTCGAGGAATCCATCGGCCACGAGGTGAACTGGAGCAGCGCGGTCAGGACAAGCAAGACCTTCCCCTACCGCGCGCCGAAGTGCGGCCGCTATACGCTCACCATCTACCAGTTGGTACGGATCTACGAGCTGACCTATTCCCGCAAGCGCTGGATCGCCTGGCAAGGCGAGGCATGGAGCCAGCGCTGGCTGCGGACCTTCCGCGAGGGCACCAACAACCACGATGCGCTGCCCGATGTCGAGCAATTCGACGACGGCTGCAAATGCGCCAGCCCGCCTGAGCATGCGCCGTCTGCCGACGGGGTGCTCGTGGTGGATTTCGGCCATATCAGCGTGCGCGCGCCCTACCGGCTGACCGACGACGGCTTCGAGGTGCAACTGGTCGACAAGGTGATTGCCTACAGCTTCACCGAGTACGCCTCGATCATGCGCGGCCTCGACAACGGCCTCGACACCGTGCTGCCGACCGACCTGATCCCCGCGCCGCTGCGCTTTCTTGGCGGCGTGCACGAGGCGGAGCTGGAAGCCAGGATCCAGCGGATCGTGATGGAAGAGGTGGGTACGGCCAGGCCGCTCGAAGGCGTGCTGATCGGCGCTGCCGCAGTGGGCCAGCTGTTGGTACCGCAAGTGCAAAAGCCGGAACCGCTCGAAGGCTGAAACGGGGCGTTGGCGCTGCGCCCGGCTCATGCCCATCGGGCTGGCGGCAAGCGGCGCGGGCTGGCGCAGGCGTGTGAACGGACGGGTCCCTGGGGCTCGATGCCGGCGAGGCGAGGCGAGGCGCGGCCCGTGCCAGTGCGCATGGGGCGTCCGCCAGGCCGCGGTGAGGCGGCCAATCATGGCTGGGCGCGTGGCCGGGAGCGGCGCCCAGTGTGCCGATTCGGCCGTAGAAGCGCGTGGACCAAATGCCCTTCAACCCTTATAGTGGCTGCCGATTTTGATTGTCATTCCGGATGCCCCTATGACCCTGTTTCGCATTGCCGGCCCGTCCGGCTCACCCGTAGCGCGGGAGGCCCGCCATGGCCGGTAGCAGCCTGCTCGTTCTGCTCGACGATATCGCCGCCATCCTCGACGACGTGGCGGTGATGAGCAAGGTGGCCGCGAAGAAGACCGCCGGCGTGCTCGGCGACGACCTCGCGCTCAACGCGCAACAGGTGGCCGGCGTCAACGCAGAGCGCGAGCTGCCGGTGGTGTGGGCGGTCGGCGTCGGCTCGCTGCGCAACAAGGTCATCCTCGTGCCGACCGCGCTGATGATCAGCGCCTTCGTGCCGTGGCTGGTGACGCCGCTGCTGATGCTGGGTGGCGCCTACCTGTGCTTCGAGGGCTTCGAAAAGCTCGCGCACAAGTTCCTGCACAGCGCGGCGGAGGACGATGCGCACCATGACGAGCATGCGCAGGCGCTGGCCAACCCGGCCATGGACATGGTCGCCTACGAGAAGGAGAAGATACAGGGCGCGGTGCGCACCGATTTCATCCTCTCGGCCGAAATCATCGTGATCGCCCTCGGCACGGTCGCCAACGCGCCGTTCGCGCAGCAGGTGGCGGTGTTGTGCGCCGTGGCGGTGCTGATGACGCTGGGCGTCTACGGCCTGGTGGCCGGTATCGTCAAGCTCGACGACCTCGGGCTCTACCTGAGCCGCAAGCGCGGCGCGGCCGGCGGCCTGCTGCGCGGCATCGGCACGCTGCTGCTGCACGCGGCGCCGCTGTTGATGAAGGCGCTGGCCGTGGCGGGCACGGTGGCGATGTTCCTGGTCGGCGGCGGCATCCTCACCCACGGCATCCCGGCCGCGCACGAGCCGATGCACCACGTCGAAACTGCCGTAGCGGCCATCCCCGTTGTCGGCGGTACGCTGGGCGCCATCACGCCGGCCTTGCTCAACGGCCTGGCCGGCATCGTCGCGGGCGCGCTGGTGCTGGTTGGCGTGACCCTCACGGGCCGTCTGGCCAAGGCCTGGCGGCGCTGACGGCCCCCGGAGCAGGCATCGAGCTGCATCACCCATGCGCCAAGTCGTGTACGCCCTGCTGGCGATCATCGCCGGGTTGATCATGCTGAGCAGCTATATCGGCCAAGACCGCGAGAATCGCCTGATCCGGCGCTACGGCGTGGCGGCCGTCGCGCAGCCCATTACCCGCTACACCGAGCGGCGGCATCGGGGCTACACCACCTATTCCGTCGAACTGCGCTTCGTGACGCGCTCCGAACGCGAGATGGTCGTGCCGCATGGCGTATCGAAGCGGATCATCGACAGGTTTGTGGCCGGGCAGCGCGTGACCCTGCATTACCTGCCGAGCGACCCGAGCAAGGTGCTGGTCGATGGCGACGACGGCAGCGAGGGCGACTGGCTGCTGCCGCTGCTCGGCGTGGCGGCGCTGATCTATGGCGGCTACGGGCTGTATTCGAAATACCGCGAGGCGATGGGCACCGCCTGAGTGCCTGTCCACGGCCTTGCCGCACCGCGCCGACTGGGGGCTACTTGCCTCGCCGCACTCCGCCGGTGACGGCGAGAGCCGGGTCTAGGACGAACAGCTGACGCTGATCTGCTGTGCCCACTCCGGCGGTAGCGCGGCGTAGCGATCCATCCCCGGCTGCTCGTCGAAAGGCGCGGCCAGCAGCGTGCGCAGCCGCTCGATCTCGCTGTAATCGCGCTCGATGGCCTGACGGATCGCCGTCTCGGCCAGATGGTTGCGCAGGATGTACTTGGGGTTCGCGCGCAGCATCGCCGCCTGGCGTTCGCGCGGATCACGGCTCTCCTGGGCGAGCCGCGCGGCGTAGTCGGCGGCCCAGTCGTCGAAGGTCTCGCGCTCGATGAACAGGTCGCGCAGCGGCGCGTTCAGCTCGCCCGGAATGAAGCCCGCCAGGCGGCGGAAGAATACGGTGTAATCGACCTGCCCCTGGTACAGCCGCCCGAACAGCTTCACGATCAGCTCCTCGTCCTTATCGCCTTGCGCCGCGAACCCCAGCTTGGCCCGCAGCCGCTGCCCATAAGCCGCCTCGAACAAGGGCTGGAAGCGCTTGAGCGCCTCGATGGTGGCATCCATGTCGAGCAGCGGGATCAGCGCCTGGGCGAAGCAGTGCAGGTTCCACAGCGCGATGTTCGGCTGCTGGTCGAAGGCGTAGCGCCCCGAGTGGTCCGAGTGGTTGCAGACATGGCCCGGGTCGAAGGCATCGAGAAAGCCGAACGGGCCGTAGTCGAGCGTCAGCCCCAGCACCGACATATTGTCGGTATTCATCACCCCGTGGCAGAAGCCGACGGCCTGCCAGTCGGCCATCAGGCTGGCGGTGCGGGCGATCACCTGATCCAGCAGTGCCTGGTAGGGCCTAGCCGCGTCGCGGCAGGCCGGGTAATAGTGGTCGATGACGAAATCGGCCAGCTCACGGATCGCATCGTGCTGATTGCGGTAAAAGAACACCTCGAAGCTGCCGAAACGGATGAAGCTCGGGCTCATGCGCAACACCACTGCCGCCGTCTCGGCCGTCTCGCGGTAGACCGGATAATCCGAGCCCATGATGCTGAGCGCGCGCGTGGTCGGGATGCCGAGGCCGTGCATCGCCTCCGAACACAGGTATTCGCGGATCGACGAGCGCAGCACCGCGCGGCCATCGCCCATGCGCGAATACGGCGTCTCGCCGGCGCCCTTGAGCTGCAGCTCCCAGTGCTCGCCCCGCTCGTTGCGCGCCTCGCCGAGCAGGATCGCGCGGCCATCTCCGAGCTGCGGCACGTAGACGCCGAACTGGTGCCCCGCATACAGCGCGGACAGCGGCTCGTGGCCCGGCAGCACCTGGTTGCCGGTCATCACCTGCTGGCTCACCGGGTCGTCCGCCGCCTCCGGCGCCAGCCCCAGCAGCGCGGCCGCATCGGGGTTGAAGGCGACGAGATAGGGCGAAGGCAGCGGCGTCGGCTGCTGGGCCGAATGGAATCTGCCGGGCAGGCGCGCGAAACGGTTGGTATAGTCGAGTTGCTGCAGGGTACGAGGCATGGTCATCAGGGGCGGCCCATCGGGCCGGGTAAGCGTCTGCCGACAATTATACGACCCATGCCTGCGACAAATAACGCCACTGATCAAAGGGTGATTGCAATGCAAAAACAAACCTTGGTGTCCACTGACTGGCTCGGCCAGCATCTGCGCGACCACGACGTCATCGTTGTCGACGTGCGCCACAACCTCGCCGACCACGAGGCCGGCCAGCGCACCTATGGCTTCTCGCACATCCTCGGCGCCCACTTCGTCAGCGTCGAGCGCGAGCTGTCCGGCCCCAGGACCGGCCACAACGGCCGCCACCCGCTGCCCACCATGGCCGGTATCAACAAGCTGCTGCGCCGGCTCGGCGTCACCACCGACAAGATCATCGTCGCCTACGACGACGCCGGCGGCATGTTCGCCGCGCGCATGTGGTGGATGATGCGCTGGATCGGCCTCTACAACTGCGCCGTGCTCGACGGCGGCTGGCAGAAATGGCTGGCCGAACACCGTCAGGTCAGCCGCGAGCTGCCGCATGTGCCCGAATCCGACATCCACTGCTTCGTGCAGGACAAGCTGCGCGTCGATGCCGACTACCTGCTGCAACACCTGGGTGACCGCGCCGCCATGCAGATCGTCGACGCCCGCGCCCCGGACCGCTTCCGCGGCGAAAACGAAACGCTCGACCCGGTCGGCGGCCATATCCCCGGCGCCCTCAACCGCTTCTTCCAGCACAACCTGACCGGCACCGGCGTCTTCAAATCCCCCGGCGAACTGCACCAGGAATGGACAACCCTGCTCGGCCCGCGCGAACCCGCCACGGTGGTCGCGCAATGCGGCTCGGGCATCACCGCCTGCCACAACCTGCTGGCCATGGAAATCGCCGGCCTGCACGGCGCCAAACTCTACCCAGGCTCGTGGAGCGAATGGTGCAGCGACGTGTCGCGGCCGGTGGAGACGGGGGAGTAGATGACTGGCGCTGCCTGCTGGAGGGTAGCAAGATGTGGCGGGCAAACATTGCCCGTCGGCGTGTGGCTCAGCCTGCGTGTGGTTCAGATTCGCGGCGGTTATCGCCTGGGCAACAAGTTACCCACACTGCTTGGCTGGGAATGAAGTGGGATACTGGACGTTGAATTACGACATCCAGAATTAAACAGTGCTTAGGCGTCTCAGAAAGAATACGCTGAGACGTCTAAGTCATGTCATGAAAAGTAATGCCTTTGCTGGATGAGTGTATAAAGCGGTCCAGGTTGTAAATTGTATGAAGCGCTTCATTCCGGTAGTTTTTTGCAAAAGCGAGCTCTTGCTCTCCGTCATTTATTGCCTCTGATACGACACTTAGCATTTTTTCGAAATGTTGAATCGCATCCACCGGCTTATCGGGGGTCGTTCCATCGATATCCCCAAGCATGCCAATCATGGCGCCGACTGCGTTGTCGGAAATTTCTCCCCTCTTGTAAAGCTCTCCTCCTAGTTCGGCTAGCTGCCGAGGGGTAATTTGTCGCAGATCATATTTTGACAGCAGTTGT
This sequence comes from Chitinivorax sp. PXF-14, assembly GCF_040812015.1. NCBI lineage: Bacteria > Pseudomonadati > Pseudomonadota > Betaproteobacteria > Chitinivorax > Chitinivorax sp. PXF-14. The sequence continues at coordinate 23,306 of NZ_JBFNXJ010000004.1, forward strand.
ATCAAATCTGCTGGCTTGTCAGTTATCGCTGCGTCATCTAGCTGATTCCCGATAGGAGATGCATTCTGGACATGGCTGTTTCGAAATGGCCCTATGTCCTGCACTTGGCTAGCGAACAGGTAATTCAGACCGATCTGCATGTCTGTCTCCAATATCAGGCAGGTTTCAGGCTAGTCAAGGTTGGCTATATTTTCAAAATTCAATTGCTTAGCTAAGAAGGTGTAGCCCGGATGCAGCCGCAAGGCGTAATCCGGGGGCCGACGGGCCGTGGCCATGTCCACCGGCTTGCTGTCGAGATACCGTGTGTTTCCCCGGATTCCGCTGCGCTGCATCCGGGCTACATTCGGGCTGGCAAGCCGTGACCGACCTGGCTGCCGCCCACGCAATACCGCCTCGCCGCCGCTCAGGCGGCGGTTCATACGTACTTCCCCCCGCTCAGCCCTGCCTGGGCGCCTTCAGAATCAGCACCTGCTGCGGTGCGAGCTTGAGCTCGCATGATTTGCCGCTGGCCGGCACGGCCTTGGCGGCGGGTTGCGACACCACGAGCTGCAGCGACTTGCAGTCGATGCCACCAGGCAGGCCGATGCTGGCGGGGCGGGCGGCGTAGTTGAGGGCGACCAGCAGGCGGGTGTCGCCCTGTTCGCGCAGGAAGGCGAAGATCGGTTCGTGTTCCTTGCTCAGCGCGGTGAAGCTGCCGGTCGACAGTGCCGGCTCGGCGGTACGCAGCTTGATCAGCGCGCGGTAGAAGCTGAGCAGCGAGCCGGGTTTGCCATCTTCGGTCGCGACATTGTGGGTCCTGGCGTTCTCGACCAGCGGGCGGAAGGGCTTGCCGCTGGTGAAGCCGGCGCCGTTACCGGCGGTCCAGCTCATCGGGCCGCGCAGTTCCTGGTCCTGTTGCGCGACCGGGGTGGAGGCCGACAGGCCGATTTCCTCGCCGTAGTAGATGAACGGCGTGCCGGGCAGCGTCAGCAGCGTGGCGGCGGCGAGCTTGTAGGCCGCTTCGTCGCCCTGCAGCTGCTGGTACAGCCGGTTGCCGGCAAACGCGTCGTGGTTGGCGAGCAGGGTGCCCATGCGCGCCACTGGCAGCGTCTTCAGCGTGTACAGCACGTCGGGCATCAGCCGGCCCATCTTCACGCTCTTGATGATGTGCTTTTGCAGGCCGAAGGCGAAGGCGCTGCCGCAGGAGTCGGGGGCGGCGAAGGCGCCGGGGTCGCTCGGGGCCTCGCACACCATGTAGCGCTTGCCGTACTGGTCGAGCAGCGCGCGCACCTTGTGCATGATCTGGTGGTTTTCCGGCTGGTTTTCCCACGCGACCGAGCTGTTTTCGACCAGCACGCCGACGGCATCGAAGCGGAAGCCATCGACGCCGCGATTGAGCCAGAACTTCAGGTTGTCGAGGTGGAAGTCGAGCACGGCCGGGTTGCGCAGATTGAAGTCGGGCAGCGCGTCGCCAAAGGCGCCGTAGTAGGCCTCGTCGCCGACCTCGTGCCAGGGGTCGCCCGAGAACGTGGTCCAGCCGCTCGGCTTGGGCTTGGCCCAGACATACCAGTCGCGGTAGGGCGAGGTTTTGCCGTCGGTGGCGGCGTCGAACAGCGGGTGCTCGGCCGAGCTGTGGTTGAGCGTGTAGTCGATGATCACGCCGATACCGCGCCGGTGCGCCTCGGCGATCAGGCGGTCGAAATCGGCGAGGGTGCCGTAGTCGGGCTCGATCGCGCGGAAATCGGTGACGTGGTAGCCGTGGTCGTGATCCTGGCTCTTGAAGATCGGCATCAGCCAGATGCCGGATACGCCGAGCGATTTGAGGTAGTCGAGGCGCGAGGTCAGGCCGTTGAGGTCGCCGATGCCGTCGCCGTTGCTGTCCTGGTAGGCGCGCACCAGTATCTCCACGAACACGCCATGCTGCGCCCAGCCCTCGGGCAGGCCGCTGTCGCGGGCCTCGACGGCGACCGGGCCCAGGTCGGGAATGCTGGCCGCCTGGGCGGCATGGAGGGCAATGAGGCCGGCCAGCGCGCAGCCGAGAAGCGATTTGATCACGGTGTCTCCATCCTGTTCTGATATGTTTGCGGCCTACGCTACACCTGTCTCGCCGCCGGCGCTTGATCAAACGTGCGGCGCGACCAACGGGCAGGGCGGTATTCGGCGCCGGCATGACCTAATCTCCATTTTTGGGGGAAATTGAAAAAAGTGTGTAAGAAGCGGCAGGGCCCCGCGACCAAACGGCGTGTGGCACCCTGCCATGTCGATCGGGGCGCTTGCCGGGGCCGTCGGCCGCGGCCGGTGCAATCCGGTCAGTTCATCGACTTTCACGGAGATACAGCAATGGACAAGAAACAAATGATGATCAGCGCAGCCCTCGCCGGTGTACTTGGCATGAGTCTGGCCGGCAACGCCATGGCCGACGAGGCGAAGCAGGACAAGTGCTACGGCATCGCCAAGGCCGGCAAGAACGACTGCGCGAGCGCCTCTGGCGCGCATTCCTGCGCGGGCCAGACCAAGGTCGACAATGACCCGAACGACTGGAAATACGTGCCCAAGGGCTCCTGCGAGAAAATGGGTGGCATGCCCAAGGCCGGCATGAAGAAGTAAGCCTGTGCGGGCGCCGCGATGGTGGCGCCCGTTTCTCCCGTCTTTGCCAAGAAGCCTCCCATGACCTTCACCACCCTGCCTGCCAGTGCCGGCATCGGCCTGCGCCTGCCGCATGTGCGCGAGATTATCGATACCCGCCCGGCGATCGGCTGGTTCGAGGTGCATGCCGAGAATTTCTTCGGCGGCGGCGCCAATCTTGCCGCGCTGATGCGCGTCAGGGCGGATTATCCGATCAGCCTGCATGGCGTCGGGCTCGGCCTCGGTTCGTCCGGGCCGCTCGACGAGCGCCATCTGGCCGCGTGGCAGGCGCTGATCGAGCGCATCGAGCCCGCCGCCGTGTCCGAGCACCTGTGCTGGAACCGCTGGCAGGGCGAGTATTTCAACGACCTGCTGCCGCTGCCCTATACCGAGGCGGCGCTGTCGCGCATGGTCGAGCGCGTGTCGCAATGGCAGGAGCGCATCGGCCGGCCGGTGCTGATCGAGAACCTGTCGAGCTATGTCGCCTTTCCCGAGGATGTGATCTCCGAGGCCGAATTCCTGGTCGAGCTGGCGCGCCGCAGTGGCTGCGGCCTGCTGCTCGACGTCAACAACCTGTATGTCAACGAGCGCAATCTCGGCCGCGATGCGCGGGCCGCGCTCGATGTGATTCCACCGGCGCTGGTGGCCGAGATCCATGTCGCGGGCTTCGAGCTGCGCGACGACGGCCTGCTGATCGACAGCCACGGCGCGCCGGTGTGCGATGCCGTGTGGGACTTGCTCGACGCCGCCTGCACGCGCTTTGGCCGCGTGCCGACCCTGCTCGAGCGCGACACGCATCTGCCGCCGCTGGCCGAGCTGCTCGCCGAGGCTGGCGAGATCGAGCGCAGGCTCGCGGCCCACCGGCCATCGCCGCATTCAGCCGCAGTGAAGGAGCTGACGCCATGAGCCTCGACGCAAGCCTTGGCCGTTTCGCCGGCGCGGTTGCGCAGGGCGGCGACAGCGACTGGCTCGGGCCGCATGCGCGCGGCGTGTCGGCCTACGCCGCCAACCGCCTGTTCAATCGCGCCGATGCGCTGGCCGAGGTCTACCCGACCCTCGTGCTGCTCGTGGGTGAGCCGTTCTTCGCGGCGATGGCCCGCGAATTCGCCCGCTGCACGCCGTCGTTGAGTGGCGACCTGAACTGCTACGGCGCCGGCCTGCCCGATTTCATCGCGGGCTTCGAGCCTGCGCGCGATCTGCCCTATCTGCCCGACATGGCGCGCCTCGACTGGGCCCGCCACCTGGCTTACTACGCGGCCGACGTGGCGGCCTTCGACCCGGCCGGCCTGGCGGCAACGCCGCCCGAGCGCCACGGCGCCTTGCCCGTGCGCCTGCACCCGGCCGTGGCGCTGGTCGAGTCGGGCTATCCGATCGTCTCCATCCTCGATGCGCACGACAGCGGTGCCTGGCCCGATCTCGGCCAGGGCGGCGAGACGGCGCTCGTCTACCGTGCCGCCAACCGCGTCCGGACGCGCCTCTTGGCCGCGCCGGAAGCCGCGCTGCTATTGGCCTGGCGCGATGGTGCCGATCTTGCCGGCGGGCTCGCCGCCGCGCTGGCCTGCGACGAGGCCTTCGATTTCAGCACCGCGTTGCCGCGCCTGATCGGCGACGAGGTGATCGCCGCCATCGGCTGACCCTTTTCCCATCCCAGCAGGAGTCGTCTCATGAACGCCACCGTTCAAGCCTTGATCCATCTCGCCAATCGCGCCATCGCCGCGCTCGACTGCGTGCTTGCGCCGCTCGTCGACCTCGCCGTGCGGCTCTATCTGGCCAGCGTGTTCTTCCAGTCCGGGCTTACCAAGATCGCCGACTGGAGCTCGACCGTGGCCCTGTTCCAGGACGAATACAAGGTGCCGCTGCTGCCGCCCGAGCTGGCAGCGGCGATGGGCACGGGCGGCGAGCTCGGCTTGCCGGTGCTGCTGGTGCTGGGCCTGGGCGGGCGCTTCGCGGCGTCCGGGCTGTTCGTCCTCAACGCCGTGGCGGTCTACTCCTATTACGACAGCCTGGTCGAGGCGACACGGCTGCACCATTATCTGTGGGGCGCGCTGCTGGCGATGCTGCTGGTGCACGGGCCGGGCGCGATCGCCGTCGACCGCTGGATCAAGCGGCGCTGGGGTAGCATCTGACCTGGCGGATAGCCGCGCCAGCCTTATAATTGAGGCCCGATGCCAGCCCGGCATCGGGCCTCTTTCATTGCCTGCCGAACCTATGCCCACGCCTCGTCGTCTCCTTGCCTGTGTCCTTCCGCTGGTGCTGGCCGCCAGCGCCACTGCCGCCAGTCTGCCGCCCGAGGTCGGCGTGCTGCTCAAGCAGGCCGGCGTGTCGCCCGAGCACGTGGCGATTTACGTCAAGCCGGCCGACAGCCGCAATCCGACGCTGAGCTGGCATGGCGATCGCGCGATGAGCCCGGCCTCGGTGATGAAGCTGCTGACCACCTACGCGGGGCTCGAGCTGCTCGGGCCGGCCTTCCGTTGGCAGACCGAGTTCCATGCCACCGGCGACATCGCCAATGGCGTGCTCGACGGCAACCTCGTGCTGCGCGGCGGCGGCGACCCCAAGCTGTCGCTCGAACGGCTGTGGCTGATGCTGCGCGAGTTGCGTGCGCGTGGCGTGCGCGAGATACGTGGCGACATCGTGCTCGACCGCCTGTACTGGCAGCCCCAGGCGGCCGACCCGAATGCCTTCGACGGCCATGGCTATCGCACCTACAACGTCGGACCCGACGCGTTTCTCGCCAATTTCCAGTCGGTCGAGCTGCGCCTGCGGCCCGCCGCCGGCAGCGTGGAACTGATGGCCGACCCGGCCTTGCCGTCGATGAAGCTCGACAACCAGCTCAGGCTCGACGGGGCTGACTGCGGCGACTGGAAGGAGAAGATCACGGTCAAGGTCGGCGACGATGGCCGCGTGCTGCTGCATGGGCCGCTTGCCGCGAGCTGTGGCGAGCGCCACCTGTATGTGAGCCTGTACAACCCGCCGCGCTATTTCGATGAGGCACTGCGCTGGATGTGGCAGGACATGGGCGGCCAGTGGCGCGGCAGGCTGCGCGACGGCCAACTGGCCGACTGGCCCGAGGCGCGGCCGCTGTTTGTGTTCGATTCGCTGCCGCTGGCCGAGGTGGTGCGCGACATCAACAAGTTCAGCAACAACACCCAGGCGCGCATGCTGTTCCTGGCGCTCGGCGGCGCCTACCAGCCCGTCGACGCGCTGCTGCCGCAGGCCGCGGCGCGCATCAAGGGCTGGCTCGCGGGCAAGCATCTCGATTTCCCCGAGCTGGTGATCGAGAACGGCTCGGGCCTGTCGCGCGACGAGCGGATCAGCGCCGAGCACCTGGGCCGCCTGCTCGAATCGGCGCTGACGAGCCCCGTCGGGCCGGAGCTGCTGTCGTCGCTGCCGGTGGTGGCGGTCGATGGCACCATGAAAAAGCGCCTGAGCGGCAGCGGCGTAGCGGCGCACATCAAGACCGGCTCGCTCGACGGCGTGCGCTCGGTGGCAGGCGTGGTGCACCTGCCGGACGGCCCGGTGATCGTCGTCGGCATCATCAACGACGCCAGGGCCGCTGCCGCCGTCCCCGCGCTCGATGCGCTGATCGAGTGGGCGGGGCGGCCTGCGCGGCCCTGAGGCACAGGCCGTGCAGGGGCCGCGGGCTAAAGCCGTACGGGGTGCGGTAACACCTATGCCAGCGCCGCGCCCCAAGCCCGGCGCCTACCCGGAGAGCCGCGTCCGTATTGGTGCTGCCTGATATCTTGGTTAGCAGGCGTGCTGCCTTGCAATGTGAGCAAGGTGTGGGTATCGGCATTATCTTGCATGGCAAGATACCTTGCGTTATGCTTGGTTGGTGACGCACTGGAAAGTGCGTTTTTGTGGCACAGCTATCTTGTGATGTAAGGTAGCTTTCAATAAAAGAGAGTAAATCCTAAGTCGATGAAAACACAGCTGAAAAAAGGGACGCTCGAGATGTGTGTGTTGGCCTTGCTGGAAAAGGCCGACAGCTACGCGTACGAAATAGTCTCGAAGCTGGCAGACGGGGTCGAGATGAGCGAAGGCACGATTTACCCATTGATGCGGCGCCTGCAGAACGAGGCCTGGGTGACGACCTATCTGGTCGAATCCGAGTCGGGGCCGCCTCGCAAATACTATAAATTGACGGATACCGGCCGGCAGGAGCTCGCCGGCATGAAGCAGGAATGGTTCGAGTTCCTGGCGGAAGTGAACAAGATTCTGGGGGAGGGCAATGAATAAGGAGCAGTTCCTCAAAAGCATGAGGAAGGAGTTGTCGCGGCTCCCCAAGGCTGAGCTCGACGAGATCATCGCCGATTATCAGGAATACTTTCACGATGGCATGGCCAGCGGGCGCAGCGAGGAAGAGATCGCCCGCGCGCTGGGCGATCCGAAGAAGCTCGCTCGCGAATTGCTGGCGCAGCAGCATATCGACGCCTGGAAGGCCGACAAGAGCATCGGCAACCTGATGCGCGTGGTGCTGGCCGTCGCCGCGCTGGGCAGCCTGAACCTGTTCCTCGCCATCCCGATGCTGGCCTTCATGGCTGTGCTGACCGTGTCCTACGCCTGCTCGATGGCCTTGATCGTCATCGGCATCGTGTTCGCGCTGAGCCTGATCCCAGGCTTCTCGTCGCTGACCGGGCTCAACGGCAACATCGTGATCGGCCACGACAGCAAGAATGCGAGCCTCGGCATCCAGCTGATGGATGACTACAAGGCTGGTGACGGCCAGCGCCGCGGCACGCTGCCCGAGCCGCCCGACGCACCCGAAGCGACTGAGCCGCCGGAACCGGACAGCGACATCCCACCGATTACGCCCGCTCCGAAAGGCCATGCGGCTGACACCGGGGTCAAGCTCGGCATCGGCGCCGACATCACCGGCGACGACGGCAGCGTGGTCCACATCGAGCGCAAGGACGGCCAGATTATCCGCCGCGAAATCCATGGCAAGAACGGCGACAAGGTGCTGATCGAGCGCGACGAAAAGGGCAACGAGCATGTGCGCATCGAGGGGGCGGACGGCGACCGCGTGGTGATCGACCGCCACAGCGACAAGCGCCCATCCAGCGTGCAGATCCACGACGCCAAGGGCCAGGATATCCATATCGAAGGGCTCGGCGGCATTACCCGGACGCAGGCGCAGCTTGCTGGCGCCGCGATCGGCATCGTCGGCGGCGGCCTCTGGCTGTGGCTCAATATGGTATTCACCCGCCTGGTGTTCCGCGGCTTCGTGCGTTATGTCCGCCTCAACGCGTCGATCATTCGCGGCCATGCGGGCGAAGCCAGGGAGGCAGCGCATGAGCTCAAGCGCGACCTGCGCGGCTAAGCACGACGGCCGCTGGCGGCGGCGCCTCGCGGCCAGGCTGCGCGCCAGCCTGATCGACGAGCCGGCGTTGCTACCGCCACTCGCGCTGGGCGTGCCCGTGGTGATCGCGCAGGCAGCGGGCGCCAATGGTTTCCTGAGTGGTTGCGGCGGCCTGCTGACCAGAGAAGATGCCGGTATCGCCAGCGTGTTGCTGCTCGATGGGCCGAGGGCGGGCCTGGTCTGGCGCTTTTATCGGCATGAGCTGGCGCGCGCCTGAGCGGGCCGACCAGCATCGAAGAACAAGGGGCTCACGCCCCTTTTTTCATGACTCGGCCGCGGCCGGGCGGCTTGCACCGCGCAGGCTGGCCGCCAGGCGGGTTTCGAACTCATCCACCGCGTGCGACGCCAGGCGGATCAGGTTAGCCAGCGCGGTGGCCGGCGATACCGTCGGCCGCGGTGGCTGGATCAGCCCATGCGGGTAGGGCTCGAAGGTGGTGGGCGGCTCGGTTTTGCTGTAGGCGTCGGCCAGCTGCGTCATGCGCTGCCGCAGGGCGGTATTTTCATGCCACAGATGAGTCAGTTGATCGGTATCGAGCCCGAGCGGCGAGCTGGCGGTCAGCGAACGTGTCAGGCCGGCGAAGGTCCTGAGTGCGGCATCTTCGAGCAGATGCTGGATTTGCCGCACGAAATGCCCGGCGCCGACGGCACCGCAATGCAGCCAGCCGGCCTGGCTCACCGGGGCCAGTGCGTCGAGGGCCGGCGCCGCCCGTTCGAGCTGGGCACGCGTGCCGCCGGCCATCAGGGCAAAGCCGTAGGGCACCCCCCAGGCGTTGCCCGCTACACCGACATCGAGATAGCCGACTTGGCGTGCGTCCAGCATCCGGGCACGCAGCGGGCTGTGCAGGCAGTCACCGTGGCCGCAGTCCACCAGCAGGTCGCCGGGTTGCAGCAGGTCGCCGAGCCGCGTCAGCCAGGCCTCGGCATGATCGGTATGGGCGGACTCGAGCCATAGCTGCCGGGGCCCCGTGAGCCCGTCCAACAACGCCTGTGCCGCGTCCGCCTCATGCGGCAGCATGAGGCAGGGCCGCCCTTGCTGGGCGAAGCGGTCGCCAAGATGGCGGCCGAGCGGGCTGGTGGCGAGTAAGGCGAGGTGCATGCGGGTCAGGGCCGACCCCCGGGGGGCGCCGTGCGCTCGGCACGGCTCTGGCGGCAGGAAAACTATACGCGCCGATTGTACGCGGAAACCCGTCGGCTTGCCCGCTCAAGTCTGTTACCGCTGGGTGACGCGGCAGGCCCGCGAATCAGCGCAGCCCCTGCAGCAGTTGCTGCAATGTCGCATCGTCGCTCAGGTGGCGGATGAACCAGTGCAGCGCCTTGCCTGGCTGCCGCGCGCGCCAGGCAAGGTTGAGCTGGGCCACGGGCTTGGCCTCCTGCACGTCGAGCACCCGCAGCCGCCCCTCGTCGACATAGCGCTGCGCCAGGCCGCGCGGCAGGAAACCCACGCCGAGCCCGGCGGCCTGGGCTTCGGCCTTCTGCCGGATATCGCTGACGGTCAGCACATCCTGGCCGGTGAGCAGGCCGGAGGTGCGTGGCGACAGCGCGCGCGAGCTGTCGGCGGCCGAAACGGCACGGTAGTGGCGGACCAGCTCGGGTGGCAGCGGCTGCTGTGCGCTGGCGAGCGGGTGGCTCGGTGCCACGGCGAACACGAATTCCACCTCGCCCATCGGCCGCACGCTGTAGCCGCCGCCGGGCGGGCCATCCTCCATGGCGCCGATGGCGATGTCGGCCCGTGTGGAGACCAGTGCATCCCAGGTGCCGCCGAATACCTCGGTCATCAGCTTGATGCGGCTGGCGCCGCCCGCTGCGTCGAAGGCCGCCATCAGCGGGTACAGGCAGCTCATGTCGATGAGGTCGGAGACCGCGATCTTGAGGTCGGTCTCCCAGCCGGTGGCGATGCGCTTGACGCGGCATTCGAGTAGGTTCGCGGCATCGAGCAGGTGGCGGCCTTCGCGCAGCAGCTCCTCGCCGGCCGGGGTCAGCTTGGCGCGGTGGCCGGAGCGGTCGAAGATGGTGACGTCGAGGTCTTGTTCCAGCTTCTGCACCGCGTAGGTCACGGCCGAGGGGACGCGATACAGCTCGTCGGCAGCTGCTGCGAAGCTGCCTTTGCGGTCGATGGCGTCGAGTACCAGCAGGGCGTCGAGAGAAAGGCGCATCTTCGGATTTTCTGAATGGCGATGATGTTTCTAAAAGCCCGTCCGGGCTCGCTTGCTTCAGTCTAGGCGTGAAGCCTGGCTATCGCCAGTGCGAGGCCGTTCGGAATTCGCAAAGCGTGGCGTGCGGGAAAGAAAAAGCCCCGACGAATCGGGGCTGGGCAGGTAGGCGGCGCGCCCCGGTCAGATTTCGACCTGGGTGCCGAGCTCGACCACGCGGTTGGGCGGAATCTTGAAGAAGTCGGTTGCCTTGACCGCGTTGCGCGACATGATCGCGAACAGCTTTTCGCGCCACAGCGCCATGCCCGGCATGTCGCTCGGGATCAGGGTTTCGCGCGACAGGAAGAACGAGGTATCCATCATGTCGAACACCAGGCCCTGCTTGCTGCAGTCTTCGAGAATCTCGGCGATTTCCGGGTCCTCCTTGAAACCGTAGGACGCCTGGACCTTGTAGAAAGTCTCGCCCAGGCGCGAGATCTGCACGCGGTCGATGTCGGGTACGAAGGGGATATCCTCGGTGATGACCGTCAGGATCACCACGCGCTCGTGCAGCACCTTGTTGTGCTTGAGGTTGTGCAGCAGCGCATGCGGCACGCCTTCCTGGTTCGAGGCCATGAAGATCGCCGTGCCCTGCACGCGGGTCGGCGGATGGGCTTCGATCGCCTCGACGAAGCTGGCGAGCGGCAAGGCATCGGCCGACATGCGGTCGAGCAGGATCATGCGGCCGCGTTTCCAGGTTGTCAGCAGGGTGAAGGTCACCAGCCCCATGACCAGCGGGAACCAGCCACCCTGGGAAATCTTCAGCGCATTGGCGCCAAGGAAGGCGGCATCGACGATGGCGAGCCCGATGAACAGCACGCCCAGCGCGAAACTGTTCCACTGCCACAGATTGCGCGCGACGATGAAGGCCAGGATGGTGGTGATCATCATCGTGCCGGTCACCGCGATGCCGTAGGCCGCCGCCAGGTTGCTCGAGGAGCGGAAGCCGAGCACCAGGATGATGATCGAGACCAGCAGCATCCAGTTGATCGACGGCACGTAGATCTGGCCGATCTCCTTCTCGGAGGTGTGCAGGATGTCGATGCGTGGGAAATAGCCGAGCTGGACCGCCTGGCGCGTCATCGAGAAGGCGCCGGAGATGACCGCCTGCGACGCGATCACGGTCGCGGCGGTGGCCAGCACCACCAGCGGCAGCAGCGCCCAGCGCGGCGCCAGCAGGAAGAAGGGGTTTTCGACTGCCGCGGGGTTGTGCAGTACCAGTGCGCCCTGGCCGAAATAGTTGAGCAGCAGGGCAGGCAGCACGAAGCCGAACCAGGCGTAGCGGATCGGCTGTTTGCCGAAGTGGCCCATGTCCGCGTACAGCGCCTCGGCCCCGGTCAGGGCCAGCACCACGGCGCCGAGCGCGATGAAGGCGTGCCAGGTGTATTCGGTGAAGAAGTGCACGGCGTGCCAGGGATTGATTGCCGACAGCACTTCGGGCGAATGGGCGATATTGGCCACGCCGAGCACGGCGAGTACCGCGAACCAGAGCACCATGATCGGGCCGAACAGGATGCCGACGCGGGCCGTGCCCCAGCGCTGCATGGCGAACAGGATCACGAGCACGGCAATGGTGATCGGCTCGATATAGTGTTCGAGTGATGGGGCGACCACATTCAGGCCCTCGACCGCCGACAGTACCGAGATGGCCGGCGTGATCATGCCGTCGCCGTAGAACAGCGAGGCGCCGAAGATGCCGATCAACATCATCAGCCACTTGCTCTTGGGGTGGGTATCGCTGACCGAGCGCAGCGCGAGTGTCATCAACGCCAGGATGCCGCCTTCACCCTCGTTGTCGGCACGCATGATGAACACCACATACTTGAGCGACACGACGATCAGGATGGACCAGAAGATCAGCGACAGGATGCCGAGCACATTGGCAGGCGTGGCCGGAATGGCGTGGGTGCCGGCGAAGCATTCCTTGATCGTATACAGCGGGCTGGTGCCGATGTCGCCATAGACGACGCCGATGGCGCCGAGCACCAAGCCGGCCAGACCATGTTTGCTACTACCTGCCTGCGACATTTTTCCTCCGTTGAGCAGGGCGCGTGAAGCGTGACCACTATTGCATGTTGTGGAGCTGCGAATCCGCCCGGGGCAGACGTGGCGACGAATGTTAGCACTTCGTTTGTAGGCCTAGAAGTGGGACTATAGGAAATATTTGTGCATTGCGACATATGCGTTTCGCGCCCGCTCGCGCCGTTGCTGGCGCTGCCGTCAATCCTCGCGATGGCGGCCGGCCAGGCTTTGCGGCGATACGACTGGCATGAGTCGCAGAGCGTGAATTATGCTTATGCCAATCCACCAAGCCCAATAAAGGACAAACCTGGCCATGAAACGCGTGATCTTCAATCAGAAAGGCGGGGTCGGGAAATCGACGATCACCATCAACCTCGCGGCGATTTCTGCCTGTGAAGGCCTGAAGACGCTGGTCATCGACCTCGACCCACAGGCCAACTCGACGCGCTACCTGCTCGGCAGCGAGACCGAGTCGGCCAAGCCGACCATCGCCGACTTCTTCGAGCAGACGCTGAGCTTCAGCCTGTATTCGAAAAAGGCCAGCGAATTCATCCACCCGACCCGCTTCGACAACCTGTTCGTGCTGCCGTCCGACGCGGCGCTCGCCGACCTGCAGACCAAGCTCGAATCGCGCTACAAGATCTACAAGCTGCGCGATTCGCTCAAGGAGCTGGAGAAGGAGTTCGATGCGATCTATATCGACACGCCGCCGGCGCTGAATTTCTACACGCTGTCCGCGCTCATCGCGGCCGACTCCTGCCTGATTCCGTTCGATTGCGATGATTTCTCGCGCCGCGCCCTGTATGGCCTGCTCGACAGCGTGCGCGAGATCCGCGAGGACCACAACGCCACGCTCGAGATCGGCGGCATCGTCGTCAACCAGTTCCAGGCGCGTGCGGCCCTGCCGACCAAGCTGGTGGACGAGCTCAAGGGCGAGGGCCTGCCGGTGCTGGATGCCTACCTGTCGTCCTCGGTCAAGATTCGCGAATCGCACGAGCTGGCGACGCCGATGGTGCACCTGGACGCACGGCACAAGCTGTCGCGCGAATATGCCGAACTCTACCGCGCGATACATGCGGGCTGACCTGCAGCCAGCGCGCCACGAGGCGAGGTTTAATGCCTGACAAGCTGCGACACCCGCGTGGCACTGCGCGCTCGCGGTTCGCCGTCCGTGGCGTGCTGGTCATCGGCACCGCGCTGTCTCTGGTGGTTGCGTGGCGGACCTGGGACGAGCAGCAGGCGCGGGCGCGGCAGCAGTTCGAGATGCTGGCGAATGGCCGGGTGCAATTGCTCGAACAGCAGCTGGTGCGGATGCAGGCCCATGTACAGCAATACCAGGCCTATTTCCAGGCCGAGCCGGACGGCAGCTACGAGCGCTTTCTGAACTATGCGACAGGGCTTGGTGGCAAGCCGCCGGGCATAGTGGTGGCCGGGCGCATCGCGCGCGTGCGTCACGATGCCGTCGCCGCTTTCGAAGCGCGCGCGCGCGTCGAGTTGCCGGGCGCGGAGGGGTTTCCGTGGCAGCGCGTGGTCTCCGGGCGACCCTATTATTATCCGCTGTATTTTGCTTCGCCGGCCAGCGTCTGGCCCAACGGCAGCGATATGCTGACTTATCCCACGTTGCGCAAGGCCATCGCCGATGCGCTGAATGCCGGGCATACGGTGGTCAGTACGCCATTCAGCGTGCCGCAGCAGCAGGCGTTGGCGCAGGGGGGGGTGGCCCTGCTGACGCCGATCGGCATGGGGGCGCCGGATGGGGCCAGTGGTCTGGTGTTCGGCGTGATCGACTTGGGCGCGCTGTTCGCGCCGCTATCGGCCAGGCGGCCGGGCGAGGCCGCGATAACGGTGACCGTGCTCGACGTCAGCGAGGCACATTTTGGCCGCCGCCTCTACCCGCTTGCCGAGGATGGCGCCGAAGCCAGCGTCAGCGCGCCGCCGGGGCTGCGCTACAGCCGTATCCTGCCGTTCGTGGACCGGCGCTGGGCGGTATATCTGGATGCCGACCCGACACTCGATTTCCGTGCCGCCTGGATCAACCTGGGGCTTGGTCTACTCGCTACCGTTGCGCTCGCGGTGCTGCTGCAGCTGGGGCAGACTCGGCAACGCTCGCTCAGCGAGCTGGCCGGCGAGCGCGCCCGCCGCGTGACGGAATCGAATGAGGCGCTGCGCTTGCTGCTGCAACAGCGCGAGGAGACCGAACGCGCCCTGCGCGCCTCGGAAGAACGCATGCGCAGCGTGCTCGACACCGCCAGCGACGCGATCGTGCTGTCCGACCGCCTGGGCCGCATCGAGCTATTCAACCCGGCGGCGGAGCGCGTGTTCGGCTACCCGCAGGCCGAGGCAATCGGTCTCCAGGTGGCGATCCTGTTGCAGGACTGGCAGGCGCAGGGAGCAGGCCCAGGCAATGCGGTCGACCTGCTGTCGCGCATGGCCGGCCAGATGCGCGAGGTCGTCGCGCTGCGCAAGAACGGCGAGCTGTTTCCGCTCGAGCTGACGGTCAACGAGGTACGGCTGTCCGGCGAAGGTTATTTCGTCGTGATCGCCCGCGAGATCACCGAGCGCAAGAAGGCCGAGCGCCTGCTGTTCGACAGCGAATACAAGCACCGCGCCATTCTCGACGCCTCCTTCATCGGCATCTGCGTGTTGCAGGATGGCGGGCTGCGCTACGTCAACCCGACGCTGGCCCGCTATTTCGCCTACGACCGCGAGCAGTTGCTGGCCATCCATGATCCGATGGGCCTGATCGCCGACGAATCGCGCCCGGCCTTCCAGGCGCTGCAGGCCGCGGCATTGCAGTCGAACGACACGCTGCGGCCGATCGAGATCGCCTGCATACGCCGCAACGGCAGCCAGTTCCATGCCTTGCTGACGCTGCAGCGCATCAATTACGACAATCGCCCTGGGCTGACCGGCTCGCTGCTGGATATTTCCGAGCGCAAGGCGGCCGAAGAGGCCGTGCGCCAGTCCGAGCAGAAGAATCGCACGATCCTGTCGGCCCTGCCCGATACCACGCTCCGCCTCGACCTGATGGGGTCGATTCTCGATGCGCGCAGCCCGGCGACGGAAGCCGGCCAGGCATTCAGCGACCTGCAGCCGGGCTCGATGCTGGAAGAGGTGCTGCCGCAGCGCGTCGCATCCCAGATGCGCACCGCCATGCTCGACGCCGAGCAGACCCGGCGCACGCAGCGGCTCGAGTTCGAGATGATGGTCGGCGAGCGCGGCATCGCGTTCGAGGCACGCCTGACGCAATACGGTCCGGCCGAGTTCCTGCTGATCCTGCGCGACATTACCGACCGCAAGCAGGCCGAGGCCGAGCTGATCCGCCACCGCGACCACCTGGCCGAGATGGTGAGCGAGCGCACGGCCGAGCTGCGGGCCATGCTCGACACCAGCCCGCTGGCCATGGCGCGCCTGTCGCAACGCTGCTTTGTCGACATCAACCGGGCGATGGTGGAGCTGTTCCTGCGGCCCGAGCCGGATTTCATCGGCCAGCCCACGCGCCTGCTGCACCCAGACGACGAGGCCTATCAGGTGCTGGAGCAGCGGATCTACCCGGTGCTGGCCAGCGGCGAGGTGTTCATCGACGAAGTCCGTTTCGTGGATGGCCAGGGCAACGCGTTCTGGTGCTCGATGTACGGCAAGGCGCTGGACCCGGCCAACCCGCTCGGCAACTCGGTGTGGGTGTACCAGGATGTGACCGAGCGCAAGATTTCGGAGCTCGCGCTGCACGAGGCCAAGGAGCTGGCTGAATCGGCCAACCGGGCCAAATCCGAGTTCCTCGCCAATATGTCGCACGAGCTGCGCACACCGATGCATGCCATCCTCGGCTTCGCCGACATGGGGCTCGGCAAGGCCGAGAGCGCCACGCGCGAAAAGCTGGCCCACTATTTCGACCGCATCCACGTGAGCGGCAAACGCCTGCTTGCGATCCTCAACGATCTGCTCGACCTGTCCAAGCTCGAGGCCGGCAAGATGCAATACCACCTCGCGCGTCGCGAGGTGTTGCCGATGATCGTGGAGGCAGTCGAGGAAATGCAGCAGATGGCGGCGGAAAAACGCCTCAAGCTCGAGGTGAGCGCGCTGGGCGAGAGCTGGGGCGACTTCGACGACCTGCGCATGAGCCAGATCTTGCGCAACCTGCTGTCGAACGCGATCAAGTTCAGCCCGCCGGACAGCCTGGTCGAGATCAGTTGCGGGCGCAGCGAATGGAACGGCCTGCCTGCCTTGTGGCTGCAGGTGCGTGATTTCGGCCCCGGCGTGCCGCCAGGCGAGATCGACCGCATCTTCGACAAGTTCATCCAGAGCAGTCAGACCAAGACCGGCGCCGGCGGCACCGGCCTGGGCCTCGCCATCTGCCGCGAGATCGTCGATGCCCACCACGGCGAGATCAGCGCGCATAACCTGCCGGGCGGTGGTGTATGCTTCGTGGTCTACCTTCCCGACAAGTCCAATCTGCAACTGACGTGACATCATGGAATCAGGAACCAGCGGCAACCTGCTCATCGTCGACGACGAACCCTTCAATCTGGAAATCCTCACCGAATACCTGCACGACGCGGGCTACGGCGTCACCGCGGCTGAAGACGGCCAGGCGGCGTGGGACATCCTGCAGCAACCCGGCAACCAGTTCGACGCGGTGCTGCTCGATCGCATGATGCCGCGCATGAACGGCATGGAACTGTTGGCCAAGGTCAAGGCGCTGCCCGAATTCGATACGCTGCCGGTGATCATGCAGACCGCCATGGGGTCGCCGGATTCGGTGCGCGAGGGCCTGCAGGCCGGTGCCTATTATTACCTGACCAAGCCCTTCGAGCGCGACACGCTGCTCGCCATCGTCGGCGCCGCCATCAAGGACCGCCGCGAGCAGCGCGCGCTGATCCGCCAGCTGGCGCAGCAGGTATCGACGCTGACCCTGCTCAGCCAGGGGCGTTTCCGCTTCCGCTCGCTCGAGGATGCGCAAAATCTGTCGGCGCTGCTGTCGTCGATGTGCCCGAATCCCGAAAAGGTGTCGCTGGGGCTGTCGGAATTGCTGATCAATGCCGTTGAGCATGGCAATCTCGGTATCAGCTATCGCGACAAGTCCGAGCTGCTCCATGCCGGGCGCTGGCGTGACGAAGTCGATGTGCGCCTGACCCTGCCGGCCTATTGTGCGCGCCAAGTGACGGTCGATGTCGAGCGCAGCGAGCAGGAGATACGCATCACCATCACCGACGAGGGGGAGGGCTTCGACTGGGCACCCTTCCTCGAATTCACGCCCGAGCGCGCCTTCGACCCGCATGGCCGCGGCATCTCGATGGCGCGCATGCTGAGTTTCGACCGGCTGCAGTATCAGGGCAAGGGCAACCAGGTGCTCGCCGTGGTGCGCCTGAAGCCGCTGGGGCTGCACTAAGCGACGCCCGCTGCTCTCCCCGTGCCGTGCCGCAACTCGGCCTAAGGCGCATCCCACCAGTAGTGCCGGCTCGGCGAGCGGTAAGCATGGACCTCGATGCCGGCCGGGCTCAGGTCGAATTGCAGCGCACCGTCCTCATCGGTACGCAGGATGCGGCTGCCGGCATCGCGATAGCGCTCGACGATGGCTGGTTTCGGATGGCCGAAGCGGTTGAGGTAGCCGGCACTGATGACCGCGTAACGCGGCGCGACCGCGGCAATGAAGCGCGACGACGACGAGGTGGCGCTGCCGTGATGGGGCACTGACAGGATGTCCGCCGCAAGCTGGGCCTGCCCGTCGAGCAGGTCCCATTCGCCATCCCGTTCCAGATCGCCCGTCAACAGCACACTGCCGTGCGGCGAATCGATACGCAGCACACAGCTCTTGGCGTTGTCCTTGATGCCGGCTTGCGCCAGCAGCGCGGGGCTCGGGCTCAGCATGGTGAAGCGGATGCCATCCCATGCCCAGTGCTGGCCCGTGACACAGGCGATCGGGCGTACCCCGCGTGCTGTCAGCGGATGGCCCGGTGGCAGTGACGATAACAGCCAGCCAACCGGCATCGCCGCCATCAGGGAGGCTGCGCCGCCGCTATGATCGGCATCGTTGTGGCTGACGACGAGGCCACCGAGCGTGCCGATGCCGCTGCCGCGCAGATAGGGCAGGATGTTGCGCACACCGGCATCGGTGTCGGGGCCGAGGCTCGGGCCCGCGTCGTAGAGCAGGCTGTGCCGGGCTGTCTGCACCAGCACCGCCAGACCTTGCCCGACATCGATAAAAACGACACGCAACACATCACGCTGCGGTGTATCGGGTGCTACCAGGAACAGCGGCAGCAACATCAGCCCGCCGAGCGGCCGGCCCGGCAGGCCCGCCGGCGCCAGCCACCAGACGACGCCGAGCAGCGCGAACAGTGTGGCCCAGGCCGGTGCGGCCGGCTGCGCCCACAGTGCATGGGGCAGGTCGGCGAGCAGCTGCAGCCCTGCCATGCCGAAGGCCAGCAGCGCGTGGGTGGGGATCAGCAATGGCGTGAACACGCAGCCCAGCAGCGACAGCGGTGTCACGATGCTGCCGATCAGCGGTATCGCCAAGGCATTCGCAACGGGTGACAGCAGCGGCAGTTGCTGGAAATACAGCAGCAGCGCAGGGGCCAAGCCCAGCGTGACGGCCCATTGCACGCGGCCCCACACGGGCAGCCAGTGGGGCGTGCCCAGCCGGTTGGTGCTGACCCACAGGATCAATCCCACCGCGCCGAACGACAGCCAGAAGCCCGGCGCGAGCACCGCCCACGGATCGAGCACCACGCAGGCACCCAGCGCCAGTGCAAGAATACGGCTCACCGCGACCGGCCTGCCACGCCATAGCGCGATACTGGCGATGGCCAGCATGTAGAGCGTGCGTTGGGCGGGCAGCGACCAGCCGGATAGCACGACGTAGCCGAGCGCGGCCACGCCGCCGACCACGATCGCAACCTTGCGCGGCGGCCAGCCGGTGCTGCTCATCCTGGCCGTGCGGCTCAACCACGCGCCAATGGCCCCGGCCAGTGACGCCACCAGCGTGATGTGCAGGCCCGATACCGAAACGGCGTGCGTGATGCCGGTCCGGGCAAACAATTGCCACTGTTCCGCCGGGATCGCCTGCTGATCCCCGATCGCCAGGGCCACCACCACCCCGCTGTATTCCCGCGTCCCCAATGTCGCCAACATGCGTTCGCGGATCGCCGCGCGCAAGCGGTTGACGAGGTGGATCGGCGCGAAGCTGGTGCCGTTCAGGCGTTGCGCCTGGCGTATCGACCCCGTGGCGCGGATGCCCTGCTGCAGCAACCAGCCCTCGTAATCGAAATTGAACGGGTTGGCTTGGCCGTGCGGGCGCTTCAGCCGCACGACCAGATGCCAGCGTTCACCCGGCTGAAAGCGCTCGGCCTCGCCACCGAACCGGGTCAGCTGCAGCCGCGACGGGATGTGGGCGCCCGGCGTCAGCACCTCATCCACATCCACCACCAGGCGGGTCGAGTGATCGCCATCGACGGGGAGCTCGCGGATCACGACTGCGATTGCCACGTCGCGCATTTCCCACTCGTGCGGCAGCTCGTCGGCCATGCGCCAGTTGGCCCACGCATTGGCCCAGCAGAAGCCGATGCCGACGGCGATGACAAGCTGTCCCAGCCGCTTGGCCGGTGCCGGCAGCATGCACACGATCAACGTGAACGGCAGCAGCGCCAGCCCGACCCACGGTGACGGCAGCCCGGCTTGCTGTTGCAGCAGCCAGTCGCCGAACACGAAGCCTGCAATCAGGCTGAGCGGCAGGTGTCGGTGTGGGGCCATCGGCGCAGTCGGCAGGAAGAGGCTCTTAGCATAGAGCAGGCGCGGTGGACTATCATGGCTTGTTCGCGTCGAGCGGGGCGCTTCGGGAGTGTGCGGGTGATTGCAGCTAGAATCGTCGATCCGAAAGCCTTTTTTGATGCCTTTGTCGAGGCGGCGGAGCCACACCATGCCGACCTGATGAAATACTGGCGGCGTGGCCTGGGCAAGTACACCGCTACCGTCCGCACCTTTCTGCCTGATGTGGCTAGCAGGCTGGGCCTTCAGCTGTACAACGGCGACTATTACACGCTCGATGCGGTGTTCTACCAGGAAAGGGACTTGGTGAATTTTTCAGCGCATCAGACATTCGTCAAGTACATCTGTGTCGCGTTCGAGCATGAGAATGCGATTGGCGGGTCTGCCAACGAGATTTGCAAACTTCAGCTGATAAATTCTCCGCTGAAGGTGCTCGTCACTTACGGCAATGAGGTGGACAGGTCGGACTATCTGGCACGATACGCCCGCATCATCGCCGATGCGGACACGTTTGGAGACCTCTCGACATTGAGGCGCCAGCTGGTGATTTTCGGAGAAGAGGGCGAGGGTATGCCGGTCTGGCATCCCTATCTCTATGCAGACAATGGATTCGTTTCGCTGATATGAGCACCCAACCATCCACCGCAGGCCATGGCCCAGCCCCATTGCAGCCTGAGCCCAAACGACAGGCACCATGACGCTCACAACACCGCAGCGCATGGCGCTGCTCTCGATCTGCACCTCGGTCGTGGTGCTCGGGCTCAAGTTCCTCGCCTACGGCCTGACCGGCTCCGTCAGCCTGTATTCGGACGCAATGGAATCCTTCGTCAACCTGGCGGCGGCGATGGTGGCCTTCGTCGTGCTGACTGTGGTGGCCATCCCGGCGGATGACGGCCATCCTTACGGCCACGACAAGGCCGAGTATTTTTCCAGCGGTGTCGAGGGCGGGCTGATCCTGCTCGCCGCGATCACCATCATCTACGAGGCCGTGAAACGGCTGCTGTCGCCCGCGCCGATTCACGATCTAGGCGCCGGCCTGCTGGTGTCGATACTCGCTTCGGCGATCAACGCCGGTGTCGCGCTGGTGATGCTGAGGTCGGCAAAGATTCACGACAGCATTACGCTGGAGGCCGATGCCAAACACCTGCTGACCGACGTATGGACCTCGGTCGGTGTCGTCGCCGGCCTGGCGGCGTTGCTGGTGGCGCCACCTAGCTGGCGGGTGCTCGACCCGCTGATCGCCATCGCCGTGGCGCTCAACATCATCAAGACAGGGGTGGACCTGCTGCGGCGCTCGCTCGACGGCCTGATGGATGCGACCTTGCCGCTCGATGACCTGGGGCGTATCCGCAGCGTCCTGCAGTCCAGGCTTGGCGACGACTATGACTTCACCGGCCTGCGCACCCGCAAGTCCGGCTCGCGCCGTTTCATCGAGTTCAACCTGCTGGTGCCGGGCTCGATGTCGGTGGATGCCGCACACCAGCTGTGCGATCAGCTCGAAGACGCGCTCAGCGAGGTGTTGAACAACGCCATGATCAATATCCACGTCGAGCCGGCCCGGAGAGGAGTGGGGCGGTCTGAAAACTAAGCTAGGAGCGCCTTCTGGATATCGCGCCCAGCTTGGCTTGTGAGCCAGCCCAGTGCTGCGCAGTTGAGCAATACGGTTGTCCAGAACCCGATCTGGAATGATGATTTGCTCGATTTGTGCCGGTATCGCCGTTGGGCTATCAGGGCGCCGGGCCAGCCACCCAGAAGGTCGGCAAGATGCAGCGTCGCCTCAGACGTGCGCCAGCGATCGTGCTGTGCGGCTATTTTGTCCTGCCGATAAAGATAGAAACTTACGATACTGAACAAAAAATAGGCTACCAGCACGGCAACATGCAATTTCCCTTGCATGACGGCAAGCACCGGAAAGAAAAGGAAGCAGCAAGCCAGCACGGGTAGAAAGCGGTCACCAAAAGATTTCTGATTGCACCGCAGGGATTGACGCTTGGTGTGCGCTATCAGTTGGACCGTGACCGCACGATAGCCCTTTTTGCCATCTTGCTCTTCTTTGTAGGTGACGATATCTCCAATCACGGGGCGTTGCTGTCCGCGCTCGAATGCGGTGATATGAACGAAGATACGCTTGGCGCTTCCGTGCCGGGTGACAAAGCCGAAGCCCTTTGCGTCATTCCAGTCGGTGATTTTGCCTTGGAAACGCACCAGCGGCCCCGTTTCAGTTCGTTGACGTTGGTTGAAGCCCTAACGTTGCCTTCTGCAGCTCCACCAGTTCACGGATGCCCTGTTCGGCGAGCGCCGTCATGGCGAGCATCTCGTCATGTGAAAACGGCTCCCCTTCGGCCGTCCCCTGGATCTCGACAAAACGGCCGTTACCGGTCATCACCACGTTCATGTCGGTCTCGCAGTCGCTGTCCTCTATGTAGTCGAGGTCGAGCACCGGCTGGCCCTGGTACACGCCCACCGACACCGCCGCGACATGATCCCGGATCGGCGAGGTGGCGAGCTTGCCGCTTGCGATCAAGCCGCTGATGGCATCGTGCACGGCAACGAAGGCGCCGGTGATGCTGGCGGTGCGCGTGCCGCCATCGGCCTGGATGACGTCGCAGTCGATATGGATGGTGCGGTTGCCGAGCTTGCTCAGATCGACCACGGCACGCAAGGCGCGGCCGATCAGGCGCTGGATTTCCTGCGTGCGGCCGGACTGTTTGCCGGCGCTGGCCTCGCGCCGCATGCGCGAGCCGGTGGAGCGCGGCAGCATGCCGTATTCGGCGGTCAGCCAGCCCTGGTTCTTGTCGCGCAGGAAGGCCGGAACCGTTTCTTCAACACTCGCCGTGCAGATGACCTTGGTATCGCCGAACTCGACCAGCACGGACCCTTCCGCATGCTTGGTGTAGTTGCGGGTAAGCGTGACTGGGCGTAGCTGGTTGGATTCGCGTTGGCTGGGGCGCATGGCAGACCTCGGGGATGGGAAGTCCGCCATTATACAACGGCATCGAGCGTCGCCCCCGGCAACACCCGCGCCACGGATTACTTCGAGTATTTCTCGATGGTGGCTTTGATCTCGGCGATGGCCGCCTCGATGTCCATCTCGCTGACTTCCTTGTCTGCACGCATGATCTGCTCGGCGTCGAGCTCCTTCAGGCGTGTGGTGAAGCTGTCCAGCGGCAAGGTCTTGGTGTGCACGGCATGCTTGTCATCAGAGGCCGTGTCTTCTTCCAGCCAGGTGATGCCGAGCACCGACAGGTTGTCGCCGTGCTTGCCGCCGCGCACTTCCGCGCGGTCCATCAATTGCGGGAGCGCATAGAGCACCGGGTAATTGCCGAGGAAGCTGACCAGCTCGTCTTCCGGCAGCGGCCCCCAGAAGCCATCCGTACACAGCAGCAGGGAATCTCCCTCGTGCAACGGCACCTTGCCGCCGGACTCGATCTCGGGGGGCGCGAGGCCACCCAGGCAGCTATAGATCTTGTTGCGCTCGGGGTGGCGCAGGGCTTCTTCCTCGGTCAGGAAGCCATTGTCGACCATCTGCTGCACCTTAGAATGGTCGCGCGTGTGGCTCAGGATGGCACCCTTGCGGAAATGATAGAGGCGGGAATCACCAGCGTGCGCCCAATAGGCGGTGCCGTCCTGCACCAGACAGGCGATACAGGTGGTGCGCGGCGTCTCGAGCAGGTGATGGTTGGCGGAATAATTGAGGATCGCGTCGTGCGCCTTCGCCAGCGAATCGACCAGGAAGGCCGCCGGGGCGTTGATGACGGGGCGCGCGCGTTTCTGGAACTGATCGGCCAGCAACTCGATGGTGATCTGCGAGGCCACCTCGCCGTGAAGATGGCCGCCCATGCCATCGGCGACTACCAGCAGCAAGGCGTCGCGGCTATAGGAATACCCAACCCGGTCCTGGTTGTATTTGCGGGCGCCGCGCCGGCTTTCTTGGTAGATGGAGAACTTCATGACCGTTATGGAATATGTTGTCTGGATAATTATAGGGTGATTGCAGGGCGGCGTAAAACGCTAAAGATCAGGCCTAGCGCATGCGAATCTTGGCCAGCGTACCCTTGAGGTTGCTCAGGATTGTGGCCTTGGGCGGCGGTACATGCGGCTTGTGGCTGAGGGCCTTCTGCAGCGCATGCACGCTTTGCGGGCGATCGAGATGGTTGAGCTTCAGGCACCAGTCGACGATATCCAGCAGTTCGTCCGAATACTTGCCTTTCCAGAGCTTCTTGGCCGACGCCAGCTTGTCGTCTTCCAGCCGTGCATCGGCCGCCTGTGGCGCAAAGCCGGCCATGCAGGCAAAGATGCTGGCGCCTACCGCATAGATGTCGGTCCACGGCCCCAAGTGCTCGCGCCCGCGGTACTGCTCGGGGGCCGCGAAGCCGGGCGTGTACATCGGTGTGAACCGCTTCACCTCGCTGGTCAGGGTTTGCCGTGCCGAGCCAAAGTCGAGCAGGACCGGGCTGGAGTCACGCCGGATATAGATGTTGGCGGGCTTGATGTCGAGGTGCAGCAGCTTGTTCAGGTGCACCTCCCGCAGCCCGTTGAGCATGTGATAGAACACATGCCGGATGATGTCCTCGCGTACCGACTGGTGCAGCTGGATCTCGCGCTGCAAGGTGCGGCCGCGCTCATACTCCATGGCCATGTAGACCGTCTCGTTGGCACGGAAGAAATTCAGCACGCGCACCACGTTCGGATGCTGGATGTGCGCCAGCGTCTTGCCTTCGTCGAAGAAGCACTTGAGGCCGAATTTGAACGTCGCGAGCTTGTCGGGGTCTGTAGCGACTATCTTGTCGCCCTCGGTGCGCAATACCAGCGAATTGGGCAGATACTCCTTGATCGCCACGGGCTTGTCGTTCTCGTCGTGAGCCAGATAAACGATGCTGAAGCCACCGGCCGACAATTGCTTGACGATCGTGTAGTTGAGCAACTGGTAACCACGGGGTAGAGGCCGGTTGGTTTGATTAGCCATCGCTGATATTGGTATATGGTATAGTACTTAAACCGGGCCATGCATTGTCATGGCTCCAGCCGCGCAAGTAAAGAGTCAAGTAATTACTCTATATAAGTATAGCCTAATAAATGCCTCCGCTCATAGCGGAAGCAGCCTACACGGAGCGCTCACCATGATTTTTAGCATGACCGGATATGCCAATACCAGCCGAGAATTAGGTGGGGTGTCGCTGACGCTGGATTTGCGCGCGGTCAACCACCGCTATCTGGAAGCGCAATTCCGCATGCCGGACGAGTTGCGCGTGGTGGAGCCCCAGTTGCGCGAGCTGATCGCCAGCAAGCTGTCGCGCGGCAAGGTCGACTGCCGTATCCAGATGAATGTGCAGGCCGGAGCGCAGACGACGCTGACGCTCAATCAGGCACTGGTCGAGCAACTGCTTGCGCTGAGCCGCCAGGTACGCTCCATCTCGCCCGATGCGGGCGAACTCAAGGTCGGCGAGCTATTGCGCTGGCCCGGTGTGCTGGCGACTGACGACGTGCCGGCCGAGCTGCTTCAGCAAACGGTAGTCGAGATGCTGAATCAGTCGCTCAACGACTTTTCGGCCAGCCGCCAGCGCGAGGGTGCCAAGCTCGCAGACATCATCCTGCAACGCGTGGCCAAGATGGAAGTGCTGGTCGATGAGGTTGAGCCCAAGATTCCCGCACTGGTCACGGCCTATCAGGAGAAGATCGGCGCCCGCCTCAAGGAGGCGATGGTCAACGTCGAAGATGACCGCATCCGCCAGGAATTTGCGATGTTCGCGCAGAAGATCGACGTCGACGAAGAGGTCGGCCGCTTGCGGACCCATCTGGGCGAGCTCAAGCGCATCCTCAAGGCCGGCGGATCGGTCGGCAAGCGGCTCGATTTCCTGATGCAGGAATTGAACCGCGAAGCCAATACCCTGGGTTCCAAGTCGGTGGCTGCGGATGTGTCGCAGATATCGATGGAGCTCAAGGTGCTCATCGAACAGATGCGTGAGCAGATTCAGAACATCGAGTGACGGCTTGGGCCGCAATGCCGGCTTGTGGTAATCTCATCGTTTATATTTTCCTCTGAGCTCGCACGGCGCGAGCCTGCCAACGCCAATGCAACAAGGTTCCATTTTTGTCGTGGTCGCGCCCTCCGGTGCTGGCAAGACGACGCTGGTCCGCGGCCTGCTTGCCGCGGATTGCGACATCAAGCTGTCCGTCTCTTACACGACTCGCGCGCCACGCGACGGTGAAACAGATGGCCTGGATTACCATTTCGTGACGCGCGAGCAGTTTCAGGAAATGGTCGGCCGAGGCGAATTTCTGGAAAGCGCCGAGGTCTACGGTAATTATTACGGTACATCCCAGCCCTGGCTCGCCGACCAGATCGCCGCGGGGCGGGATATCCTGCTCGAGATTGATTGGCAGGGCGCGCGCCAGGTGCGGCAACTGTTCCGCGAGGCCGTCGGCATTTTCATCATGCCGCCTTCGCGCGTCGAGCTGGAAGGCCGCCTGCGCGGTCGCGGCAAGGATAGCGAAGAGGTCATTGCCAAGCGGCTGGCGGCCGTTTGCGACGATATTTCCCATGTCGACGAGTTTGACTACGTGGTGGTCAACGACGATATCGACACCGCGATCGGGGACTTGCTGGCGATCGTGCGCAGCCAGCGCCTCAAGCTGGCTCAGCAGGCTGCCAGGCACCACATCCTGTTTGCCGAACTCAAGGGCGGTAGCCTTTGATGCAGTTGTGGCTTGCAAAATGCCGGCCACACTGCAAAATTGACAGTAATCCATTTAGTTAGCAAGGAAACACCATGGCCCGTATCACCGTTGATGACTGCCTGCATCTCATCCCCAATCGTTTTGATCTGACCCTGGCCGCAACCTACCGCGCGCGCCAGCTCGCCAACGGCGGCACGCCGTTCGTGGATGCCGGCAAGGATAAGTTCACCGTCATCGCATTGCGCGAAATTGCTTCCGGCCACGTCGGCACCGAGATCCTCAATCGGGGGCAGGCGTAAGCCGCCGTCGGCGAGGGGCCTGACATGCTGGGCGTGCAGCAGACGATTCCGTCCAAACGTCCCCCGGTCGGCCCCGACCCGGACCCCGTCTTGCCTGAAGCACAGGCACTGCTGGATAAGGTTTCCGCCTATCTGAAGCCGGAAGAAGTCCACCAGCTCGAAGTCGCATACCATTTCGCCGCGCGTGCCCATCACGGGCAGTTCCGCAAGAGCGGCGAGCCTTACATCACCCATCCTGTCGCCGTCGCCGGCATCCTGTCCGAGTGGTTTCTCGATTCGCAGGCGCTGTGTGCCGCGCTGATGCACGACGTGATGGAGGATACGGGCGTCACCAAGCTCGAGATTGCCGAACAGTTCGGCAAGCAGGTCGCCGATCTGGTCGACGGCCTGTCAAAGCTGGAACGCCTGGAGTTCCAGACCAAGGAAGACGCCCAGGCCGAGAACTTCCGCAAGATGCTGCTTGCGATGGCGCGCGATATCCGCGTCATCCTGATCAAGCTCGCCGACCGTCTGCACAATATGCGCACGCTGGAGGCGATGAACCCGGAAAAGCAGAAGCGCATCGCGCGCGAGACGATGGAAATCTACGCGCCGATCGCCAATCGCATCGGGCTCAACGCGGTATACCAGGAGCTGGAAGACCTGGGCTTCCAGTATGTCTACCCGCACCGCTACCAGGTGCTGGCGAAGGCCATGCGCGTCGCGCGCGGCAACCGTCGCGAGGTGGTGGGCAAGATCATGGATGCGGTGCGCGGCAAGCTGTCTGAATCCGGGGTCGAGGCGCTGGTGTCCGGGCGCGAGAAGCACCTGTTCTCGATTTACCGCAAGATGCAGGAAAAGCACCTGACCTTCTCGCAGGTGCTAGATATCTATGGTTTGCGCGTGATCGTCAAGGATGTGCCGTCCTGTTACCTCACGCTCGGCATGCTGCACGGCCTGTACAAGCCGATTCCCGGCAAGTTCAAGGACTATATCGCCATTCCCAAGGCCAACGGCTACCAGAGCTTGCATACGACCTTGTTCGGCCCTTATGGCACGCCGCTCGAGGTGCAGATCCGCACCCAGGACATGCACAAGGTGGCAGAAGCCGGCGTGGCGTCGCACTGGATGTACAAGTCGGGCAACGTGAGTATCAACGAGGTGCAGCAGAAGACGCACCAGTGGCTCAAGAGCCTGCTCGAGATCCAGTCGGAAAGCGGTGATTCGGTCGAATTCCTGGAACACATCAAGGTCGACCTCTTTCCGGACGAGGTCTACGTGTTCACGCCCAAGGGCAAGATCATGGCCATGCCGCAAGGCGCAACCGCTGTCGATTTCGCCTATGCCGTGCACACCGATATCGGCAACCGTTGTATCGCAGCCAAGATCAATTACGAGCTGATGCCATTGCGCACCATCCTGCGCAACGGCGATCGTGTCGAGATCATCACGGCCAGTACGGCCAAGCCGAACCCCAGCTGGCTCAACTTCGTCGCCACCGGCAAGGCGCGGTCGCACATCCGCCATTTCTTCAAGACAATGCGTTACGAAGAATCGGTTGCATTGGGCGAGCGCATGCTGAGCCAGTCGTTGCACGCACTGAAGACCGACCATGTCGAGCTGAGCGATGCGCTGTGGGAAGGGATGCTCAAGGAGTCCGGCGACAAGTCGCGGCAGGAAATCCTCTCGGACATCGGCCTCGGCAAGCGCCTGCCGGTGGTCGTGGCGCGGCGCCTGCTGCAGCTCTCCGGGCAGATGCCGGTGGAGGCGCAGAAGCCTGGTGCGATCACCATCTACGGTACCGAAGGCATGGCAGTGCAGTTTGCCAACTGCTGTAGCCCGATCCCTGGAGACCCGATCATCGGCATGGTCAAGAAGGGCCAGGGCCTCATCGTGCACACCCATGATTGCCCGGTGCTGCGCAAGAGCCGGCCTGACCCGGAAAAGATGCTCGACGTGCAGTGGGATCCGGCCGTCAAGCGCATGTTCGACGTCGCCGTCAAGGTGCTGGCGGTGCACGAGCGTGGCGCACTGGCGCAGATCGCCGCGACCATCGCCGATGAAGCCGCCAACATTCAAAATGTCCACATGGAAGATGAGCAGGCGCAGACGGCCTATTCGGTGCTCAATTTCACGCTGCAGGTCGAAAACCGGCAGCATCTCGCACGCGTGATGAAATCACTGCGCCAGCTGCAGGTGGTGGTCCGCATCAACCGCATGCGCACGCCCGGATGAGCGGGGCTTGCAGGTAAACCCGGGTTGGAAGTGCGCGAGGCGCGCATGATAGAATCGCTTCCCTTTCTCCCCCGTTTCATCCCGTGATTACTGTCCACATCAACGGCCAGGCTCAGGTCTTCGAGGCCCAGCTTACCCTGGCCGAGCTGCTTACCCGAATCGACTTGGCCGGCAAGCGGCTCGCGGTGGAATGCAATGGCGACATCGTGCCGCGTAGCCAGCATGGCGACGCCGTCATCGTGGATGGAGATCGTCTGGAAATCGTGGTGGCGGTCGGCGGTGGCTGACCTGCGCGGCGTGTCCCGTTGGCACGGCTATGTTCAACAAGGTTAAAGCATGACAACTCAAGCCCAGCATGATTTGCTGACGATCGCAGGCCAAGCGTATGGCTCGCGCCTGTTGGTGGGTACCGGCAAGTACAAGGATTTTGCTGAAACGCGTGCTGCCATCGAGGCAAGCGGCGCGGATATTGTCACGGTGGCGATCCGCCGCGTGAATATCGGCCAGGACCCGAGCCAGCCCAATCTGCTCGACGCCGTGCCGCCATCGAAATACACGATACTGCCCAATACAGCCGGCTGCTATACGGCCGACGACGCGGTGCGCACCTTGCGGCTCGCGCGCGAGCTGCTCGATGGGCACAAGCTCGTCAAGCTCGAGGTGCTGGGCGACCCCAACACACTGTTCCCCAATGTCCTGGAAACCCTGAAGGCCGCCGAAACGCTGGTCAAGGATGGCTTCGATGTGATGGTGTATACCTCCGACGACCCCATCATCGCCAGGCAGCTTGAAGAGATCGGCTGTTGCGCGATCATGCCGCTGGCGAGCCTCATCGGCTCCGGTATGGGCATCCTGAATCCCTGGAACCTGCGGCTCATCATCGAGCAGAGCAAGGTGCCCGTGCTGGTGGATGCCGGCGTGGGTAGCGCATCCGACGCGGCCATTGCGATGGAGTTGGGGTGCGATGGCGTGTTGATGAATACTGCCATTGCCCATGCTGGCCAGCCGATATTGATGGCCAGTGCGATGAAAAAGGCCGTGGAAGCCGGCCGGGAGGCTTTTCTCGCTGGCCGTATGCCAAGAAAGCTCTACAGCGCCGACCCGAGCTCGCCGATGAGCGGGTTGCTCGGCAAAAACTGATTTTAGAACGGCGCGCCAGGCCGCGCCTGACCCTCTCTGCAAGCAAGAAGTCTTCATGTCCAACGACGTCTACACCAACCCCGATGACCCCAAACTTCGCCCTATCCGCAGTTTCGTACTGCGGCAGGGGCATTTGACCGACGCGCAGGCGAGGGCCATCGACACGCTCATGCCGAAATGGGGGGTTGGCTACCAGCCTGTGGCAATCGACCTCGATGCAGCGTTTGGCCGGGCGGCGCCCAAGGTGCTCGAGATCGGCTTTGGCATGGGCGGTGCGACTGCCGATATCGCGCAGGCCAAGCCGGATGTCGATTTTCTCGGTATCGAGGTGCATAGCCCCGGGGTTGGCAACCTGCTCAAGCTCATCGACGAGCGCGGCATCGGCAACCTGCGCCTGATTCGCCACGATGCGGTCGAGGTGGTCGACAACATGCTCGCGCCACAAAGCCTCGACGGCTTTCATCTGTTCTTTCCCGACCCCTGGCACAAGAAGCGCCACCACAAGCGTCGCCTGGTGCAGCCGCCCTTCGTCGACAAGATCGTGCGATTGCTTAAGCCCGGCGCATACATCCACATGGCGACCGACTGGGAAGACTACGCCATCCAGATGCGCGAAGTGTTGTCGGCAAGTCCAGCGCTGGTGAACACCGCCGATGGCTACGCGCCGAAGCCTGAATATCGCCCGTTGACCAAGTTCGAGCAGCGTGGCCTCAACCTCGGGCACGGGGTGTGGGATCTGGTGTTCCGTCGCAAATGAACGTGCCAGTTGCCACAGGGGGGATTTTCGCCGAACAGCTTGAGCGCATCGTCGCCGGGCTGGTACGGGATGGGCTGGCGATCGAGACCGCCTTCCTGTCGCCGGCGCAGGTCGATGGCCTGCTTCGCGAGGCCCGCCAGTCCTGGGCTGCCGGCCGGTTTCACGCTGCGGGCGTGGGGCGGGGGCAGGCACAGCAACGTCAGGAGTCCATCCGTGGCGACCATGTGTTGTGGCTCGACGAGCACGCCCCGGCCGATGTGGCCCTGGCGGACTACCTGTCGCGCATGGATGCCTTGCAGCAGACGCTGAATCAGTCGCTCTATCTCGGGCTGTTTGAGTTGGAGACGCATTTTGCCGTCTACCCGCCGGGCAGCTACTATCGCTGTCATGTCGACAACTTCCGCGGTGCAGGTGAGCGCCGCGTGACGACCATTCTTTACCTCAATCCCGAGTGGCAACCCGAGCACGGTGGCGCCTTACGGATTTATCTCGAGGGTGAGCACGGCGCCTATCTGGATGTCCCCCCACTTGGCGGGACACTGGTTACCTTCCTGTCCGAGCGCTACTACCACGAGGTGCTGCCAACCACGGTGGATCGAATCAGCTTGACCGGGTGGTTCAGGCGACGCCCCTGAACGCCAGCCATCCAGATGCCCATACTCCACCGCCGCACATCGTTCAGACGATGGGGCGGTGGCTCTGCAGCTCCTGAACGACCAGCTTCGCCAGGTCGGTCAGCATGGTGATTTCCATCGCGTCCAGGTGCCTGGGGGCGCTATCGATGATGCAGAAGGTTCCGATCGCCACCCCGTTGTCCATTCTCAATGGCGCACCGGCATAGAACCGAATGCGCGGGGGGCCAGTTACCAGCGGGTTATCGGCAAAGCGGTCGTCCGTCAGCGTGTCTTCGATGACCAGCGGGGTGGCGGACAGAATGGCATGGCCGCAAAACGAAATCTCGCGAGAGGTCTCGCTGGCTGTCAGGCCGCATCTCGACTTGAACCACTGCCGATTGGCATCGACCAGGCTGACCAGTGCAATGGGTACATTGAAGAAGCCGGCGGCCATATTGGTGAGATTGTCGAAGTACTGCTCAGGCTCGGTATCGAGAATCAGCAGGCTGCGCAATGTCGAGATGCGCTCCTGTTCGTTGCTGGGTAGGCTCGGGGCTTGCATGGTTCGCGTCGATCTCTACAAGGGCGGGCGCGGCGGCGATTGTTTCGCCCCTCGCCAGCATGGGGGGGCTCTGCTATACTCGCGCCTCTCGAAATTTCGAGGCCGCCTGCGTCGGTGGTGAAATTGGTAGACACAACAGGTTTAGGTCCTGTCGGCTGCAAGGCTGTGGAGGTTCGAGTCCTCTCCGACGCACCAGAATATCAACGCCATTGGCCTGCGCCAATGGCGTTTTCGTTTTGTGGGTTCGCCCGTCATCTACCAGATTTGAGCCGGTTGAAATGCAGGGTGATCAGCCTTTGCTGTTCTGTCGTCAGCGGCTTCTTGGGCTGCAGATTCGCCAACGCTTCGGCCGTCATGTAGATCTTCGGGTCGTCCCTGAGGTGCTGCGTCACCAGTGGCGTGGCTTTGATGTTGGGGTTGGCATAATTCACCTTGTTGGATATCGCCGCCGCTACCTCCGGGCGAAGAATGTAATTGATCCATAGATGGGCGTTATCGACGTTTCTGCTGTCCTTCGGGATGGCGAGGCTGTCGATCCATAGCGTCGCCCCCTTGGTAGGGATTTCATATTCGATGCGGAACGGTTTTCGCGCTTCACGTGCTCGGTCCGCGGCGATATACACGTCGCCGTTGAATGCCAGCGCCACGCATACGTCCCCGTTGGCCAGCAGGTCGATCGGCGATGAGTTGAATACGCGGATGTCCTTGCGTACCGGCTTGATGGTCTGGTTGTTGTCTTCGAGCGCTTCCTTGCTGAAATCGTTGGCATCGCGCCCACGATAGATGTTGATCATGGAATAGACGTCGGAGCCGGTATCCATATAGGAAATGCCGCAGGCCCTGAGCTTGCGGGTGTAGTGGGGGTTGAACACCAATTCCCAACGATCCGCCGGCATGGGCTCGTCGCCTAGCGCCTTCCTGACCTTGTCCACATTGATGCCAAAAGCTGCGGTGCCCCACATATAGGGCACGAGATACTCGTTGTTGGGGTCGGCCTCCCTCATCTTCGCAAGGATGGCCGGGTCGAGATTGTCGAGATTCGTCAGCTTCGCCTTGTTCAGCTTCAGGTACAGCCCGGACTTGATCTGTCGCGCGGCGAATTCGAGTGAGGGCACGACGATGTCGTAGCCACTCTTGCCGGTCAGCAGCTTGGCTTGCAGGGTTTCATTGCTGTCGTATAGATCATATCTGACCTTGACTTGCTGGGCCTGGCCGAAGTCCGCCACCGTCGTCTCGCCAATATAGTCGTTCCAGTTGTAGATGTTGAGCTGGCCAGCGGCGTGGGCCATACCGGCGGAAAATGCCGCAATCAGGCTGGCGGCAACAAGGCAAAGGGGTCTGACGGGCATGCTCGGCTCTCCTGGTGGCTCAATATACGGTGACGTTGACGGTTCCCGGTTACGGCGTTGCCGGAACCGAGGCTCACTCCACTCTCATCGTAGTATCTAATTGTCATTTAGCGACCGCCGCGACCAGGGTGGTGGATGCTTGGCCGAAGGGCTCGCTACGCCCGCTGCCACAGCGCTTTAGCCTTACCGGCCGGGCCGGCTTGCCTGTTGGCCGGCCGGATGGCATCATTCACGGTTTGCAGTCAAACCGACTCTGCCGATTTTCGGGCCACGCTGGTCTTTGGCGCTGGCTGCGTGGATTGAATTCAAGTAATTGATCATTAAGGAATTGCAATGCAAGTGAATCTGGAGACACTGGGCCAGCTGGAGCGCCGTCTGAATATCGTTGTTCCGTTTGCACAGATCGACGGCGAAGTATCGAGTCGCCTCAAGCGCGTATCGCGCACCGCAAAAATCCAGGGCTTCCGCCCGGGCAAGGCGCCGATGCGCATCGTCGAGCAGTTCTACGGCCCACAAGTGCGTGAAGAAGTGCTGGGTGAAACGGTTCAGCGCAGCTTTTCGCAAGCTGTCTCCGAACAGAACCTGCGTGTAGCCGGCTATCCGCGTTTCGAGCCGGTTGCGGCCGAAGGCGAATCGACTGACTTCACGTTCAGCGCCGTGTTCGAAGTCTATCCGGAAGTCCAGGTCGGTGAGTTGTCCAGCGTCGAAATCGAAAACCCGGTCACCGCCGTGACCGAGGCAGAAGTCGACAAGACCGTCGACATCCTGCGTAAGCAGCGTACCAGCTTCAAGGCTGTCGAGCGCGCCGCCCAGGAAGGTGACCGCGTGATCATCGACTTTGCCGGCAAGATCGACGGTGAAGTGTTCGAAGGCGGCAGCGCACAGAATTACTCCGTTTGGCTGGGTCAAGGCCAGATGCTGAAGGACTTCGAGGCCGGCATCATCGGCGCGAAGGAAGGCGAAACCAAGGCCTTCGATATGACCTTTCCTGAGGATTACCACGGCAAGGATGTTGCCGGTAAGGCCGTATCGTGGGAAATCACCGTCAAGAACGTGGCTGAATCCGCACTGCCTGAGCTGAACGAAGACTTCGCCAAGATGCTCGGCATCGAAGACGGCGACGTTGCCAAGATGCGCGACGAAGTGAAGAAGAACGTCGAGCGCGAGGTCAGCCGCCGCCTCAAGGTCCGCACCAAGGAAGCCGTGCTGCAGGCACTGATCGACAACGCCAAGTTCGACGTACCCAATGCGCTGATCCAGCTCGAGGTTGGCCGCCTGCAACAACAGGCCGCCAACGATTTCGCTCAGCGCGGCATCGATGTCGCCAACATGCAGCTTCCTGCTGAACTGTTCATCGAACAGGCTACCCGCCGTGTTTCTTTGGGCCTGATCCTTGCAGAATTGGTGAAGCACCACAATCTGCAAGCCAAGCCGGAACAGATCCGTGCGATCGTGGAAGAGTTCGCCGAGTCCTATGAGCAGCCTGAAGACGTGGTCAAGTGGTACTACGCCAGCCGTGAGCGCCTGGAAGGGCCTGAAGCGTTGGCTACCGAAGAAAACGTCGTTGCTTGGGTCAAGACCCAGGCCAAGGTCGTGGACAAGGAACTCAGTTTTGATGAACTGATGGGGAATAAGTAATGTTCCAAAGATCGGATTGGCAGCCTCAAAACATCGGTTTGATCCCGATGGTAGTCGAGAGCAGTGGGCGCGGCGAGCGTGCCTACGATATCTACTCGCGTCTGTTGAAAGAACGTGTTGTATTTCTGGTCGGCCCGGTGACGGACGATTCTGCCAATCTGGTCGTGGCGCAGTTGCTGTTCCTCGAATCGGAAAACCCCGACAAGGACATCTCGTTGTACATCAACTCGCCCGGTGGTTCGATCACTGCCGGCATGTCGATCTACGACACCATGCAGTTCATCAAGCCCAATGTCAGCACGCTCTGCATTGGTCAGGCATGCAGCATGGGCGCGTTCTTGTTGGCCGCGGGCGAGAAGGGCAAACGTTTTGCGCTGCCCAACTCGCGCGTGATGATTCACCAGCCGCTGGGCGGCTTTCAGGGGCAGGCCTCGGATATCGAGATCCATGCGAAGGAAATCTTGTATCTGAAGGACAAGCTCAATCGCATGTTGGCCGATCATACCGGCCAGCCGCTGGATACTATCCAGCGCGATACCGACCGCGACAATTTCATGAGCGCCGAGGCTGCCCGTGAATATGGCCTGATCGACCAGGTCATCGCCACTCGCGGTTGATTTGCGCAAGCCGGGGCGGGCCGCTTGCGGCCCGTTTCCTACTTGACTGAAATTCGCTACACTGACCCGATATTCCGGGTCTTTCTCTCAGCTCTAGCGACGAGCTGCCATAGAAGTTCTCTTCCAGTTTTTTCGGGGATACGGCCATGTCCGACAGCAATGAAAAGATGCTTTACTGCTCCTTCTGCGGCAAGAGCCAGCATGAAGTACGCAAGCTGATCGCCGGCCCCCAGGTGTTTATCTGCGACGAATGTATCGAGTTGTGCAACGACATCATTCGCGAAGAAACCCAAGGCCAGCAGGCAGGGGACAAGATCCAGGGTGATAGCCGCCTGCCGGTTCCCGCCGAGATTCGTTCGATTCTCGATAGCTACGTGATCGGCCAGGATCAGGCAAAGAAAATCCTGGCTGTTGCCGTCTACAACCATTACAAGCGGCTGGCCCAGCAGGACCGCACGTCCGAGGTCGAGCTGGCAAAGAGCAACATTCTGCTGATCGGCCCCACTGGTTCGGGCAAGACGCTGCTCGCTCAGACGCTGGCGCGACTGCTCAATGTACCGTTCGTGATGGCCGATGCAACGACGCTGACCGAGGCCGGCTATGTCGGCGAAGATGTCGAGAACATCATCCAGAAGTTGCTGCAGAAGTGCGACTACGAAGTCGAGAAGGCGCAGCGCGGTATCGTTTATATTGACGAAATCGACAAGATTTCGCGCAAGTCCGATAACCCGTCGATTACACGGGACGTGTCGGGTGAGGGCGTGCAGCAGGCCTTGCTGAAGCTGATCGAGGGTACGGTTGCTTCTGTTCCCCCGCAGGGCGGGCGCAAGCACCCCAACCAGGAGTTCGTGCAGGTCGATACCACCAACATCCTGTTCATTTGTGGCGGTGCCTTCGATGGCCTGGAAAAGGTCATCCGCAACCGCTCGCAAAAAGGTGGGATCGGTTTTGGTGCACAGGTACATAGCAAGGACGACAACGTGGCGGTCGGTGAGACCTTCCGCGAGGTCGAGCCCGAGGACCTGATCAAGTTTGGTTTGATTCCCGAGTTTGTCGGCCGTCTGCCTGTCGTGGCGACACTGAAGGAGCTCGACGAATCTGCTCTGGTAACGATCCTGACCGAACCCAAGAATGCACTGGTTAAGCAATACCAGAAGCTGTTCGACCTCGAAGGGGTTGAGCTGGAAATTCGTGAGGATGCCCTGCGCGCCACGGCCCGCAAGGCACTCGCCAGAAAGACGGGCGCGCGTGGTTTGCGTTCCATCCTCGAACAGTCCCTGCTCGATACGATGTACGATCTGCCTAGCCAGACCGGCATCAAGAAGGTTGTGGTCGATGAAAACTGCGTCACCAACGGCACACAGCCCCTGATGATTTACGAAGATCAGGTGCAGCCGGCACAAAGCGCAAGCTAATCAGTTACATCCAGCCGTATATGAAAATCCGCCCGGTTTCCGGGCGGATTTTTTTCTACTGTGGCTAGGCAAATCGGCTAACATAGCCATAAGCCTGTCCCCTTGGGCAAAGCGGCGCCAGACTTGAATTATCCTGTGCCGCCTCCATCTGCCCACCTATCAACTACATGATCGGGTGAATGCCATGTCACAACAAGATGAACAATCTCCCAGCCTGTCGGTGTTGCCACTGTTGCCGTTGCGCGACGTAGTGGTCTTCCCGCACATGGTTATTCCGCTGTTCGTTGGCCGCCCGAAATCGATCAAGGCTCTGGAAACCGCGATGGAGGATGGCAAGCAGATCCTGTTGGTTGCCCAGAAGTCCGCTGCGAAAGATGAACCGCAGCCAGACGATCTCTACAACGTTGGCACCATCGCGACCGTGCTGCAGATGTTGAAGCTGCCTGACGGTACGGTAAAGGTGCTGGTCGAAGGTGCCCAGCGTGCCCTGATCGACAGTGTCGCCGACGAGCAGACTCACTACACCGCCAGCGTGACGCCCGTCGAAAACGACGATCGCGAGAATCACGAAGTCGAGGCAATGCGCCGGGCCTTGATTGGGCAGTTCGACCAGTATGTGAAACTGAACAAGAAAATTCCGCCGGAAATTCTGACCTCCTTGTCGGGTATCGACCAGGCGGGTCGTCTGGCGGATACGATCGCTGCGCATCTGCCGCTCAAGCTCGAGCAAAAGCAGGAAGTGCTGGAGATGTTCCCGATCAAGGCTCGGCTTGATCATCTGCTTGGCCAACTCGAAGCGGAAATCGACATTCTGCAGGTTGAAAAGCGCATTCGCGGCCGCGTGAAGCGCCAGATGGAGAAGAGTCAGCGCGAGTATTACCTCAACGAGCAGGTCAAGGCGATTCAGAAGGAGCTTGGCGAGGTCGAAGAAGGCGCGGACCTCGAAGAACTCGACAAGAAGATCAAGGCCGCAGGCATGAGCAAGGAAGCCAAGGCAAAAGCCGAGGCTGAGCTCAAGAAGCTGCGCATGATGTCGCCGATGTCGGCGGAAGCTACCGTCGTGCGTAACTACATCGATACGGTGATCGGCCTGCCCTGGAAGAAGCGTACCAAGATCAGCAAGGATCTGGCTCAGGCG
This sequence comes from Chitinivorax sp. PXF-14, assembly GCF_040812015.1. Taxonomy (NCBI): domain Bacteria; kingdom Pseudomonadati; phylum Pseudomonadota; class Betaproteobacteria; genus Chitinivorax; species Chitinivorax sp. PXF-14. The sequence continues at coordinate 61,668 of NZ_JBFNXJ010000004.1, forward strand.
GAACAGATTCTCGATCAGGATCACTACGGCCTGGATCGTGTCAAGGAGCGGATTCTCGAGTATCTGGCCGTCCAGCAGCGTGTTGACAAATTGAAGGCGCCGATCTTGTGCCTGGTCGGCCCTCCGGGGGTCGGCAAGACCTCTCTCGGACAGTCGATCGCACGCGCGACCAATCGGAAGTTCGTGCGCATGGCGCTTGGCGGTGTGCGCGACGAATCCGAGATTCGAGGCCATCGCCGTACCTATATCGGGTCCATGCCGGGCAAGATTTTGCAGAACATGACCAAGGTGGCGGTTCGCAATCCGCTGTTCCTGCTCGATGAAGTCGATAAGCTCGGCATGGACTTCCGTGGTGATCCGAGTTCGGCACTGCTTGAGGTGCTCGACCCTGAGCAGAATTCGTCGTTCGTCGATCACTACGTCGAGGTTGAATACGACCTGTCGGACGTCATGTTCGTCGCGACGGCCAACTCGACCAATATCCCGGCCCCGCTGCTTGACCGCATGGAGCTGATTCGTCTCGCTGGCTACACAGAAGATGAAAAGGTCAATATCGCAGAGCGCTACCTGATCCCCAAGCAGATGAAGGCGAACGGGCTGCAGGACGGTGAGCTGACTGTTGCTGAATCGGCGGTACGTGACATCGTGCGCTACTACACCCGCGAGGCGGGTGTGCGTAGCCTTGATCGCGAGATTGCCAAGATTGCGCGCAAAGTCGTGAAATCCTTGTTGCTAAAGAAGGATAAGGCAGCCAAAGCCGTGTCGGTGACCTCCCGTAGCCTGGAAAAATACCTGGGTGTGCGCCGTTATACCTATGGCCTTGCAGAGCAGGCCAATCAGGTGGGCCAGGTGACGGGCCTTGCATGGACCGAAGTCGGTGGCGAGTTGTTGACCATCGAAGCAGTCAGCTTACCGGGCAAGGGGAAGATGACGACCACGGGCAAACTGGGCGAGGTGATGCAGGAATCGATCCAGGCTGCGCTGTCGGTCGTGCGTAGTCGTGCGCGAAGCCTTGGCATCGACGAGGAGTTCTATCAGAAGAAGGATATCCACATCCACTTGCCTGAAGGAGCTACCCCCAAGGATGGTCCGAGCGCGGGTATTGCGATCAGCACCGCGATGGTCTCCGTACTGACTGGGATACCAGTTCGTTGCGATGTTGCCATGACCGGCGAGATTACCTTGCGTGGCGAGGTGCTGCCGATCGGTGGGCTCAAGGAGAAATTGCTTGCGGCACATCGCGGTGGTATCAAGGATGTGTTGATTCCTGAAGGCAACGTCAAAGATCTTGCTGATATTCCTGACAATATCAAACACAAACTGGCCATCCACCCGGTTAAATGGATCGATCAAGTGTTTGAGTTGGCGCTTGAACGTCGCCCCGTAGCATTGCCGGAGCATGATGACGGAATAAGTGCGCCGCCAGCAGCAGAAGAGTCCGCTACAGGCGCGGCTTTGAAGCACTAATCCGGCCGGCAATTTGCTTGACATTGCGATTTTGCCCTTGCTATAACAGCCCTGTAGGACGTTTGTGTTAAACCAATAACTGAGTGGAAAGGGGACGTTCGTGAACAAATCCGAATTGATCGATGCGATCGCCGGGCACGCCGAGATTTCCAAGGCTGCTGCTGGCCGTGCATTGGACGGCGCGATCGAAGCAGTCAAGGATGCACTAAAGAAGGGTGACATGGTAACGTTGGTTGGTTTCGGCACGTTCTACGTGGGTGAGCGTTCCGCTCGCAATGGCCGTAACCCGCGCACGGGCAAGACGATCAAGATCGCCGCTGCCCGCCTGCCGAAGTTCCGCGCTGGCAAATCGCTGAAAGAGTCGGTGCAGCCACAGAAGAAGTAAGCTGCAAAAAAATAAAAATACTTGCCACTTTAGAAAAGTATATGTATAGTGCCGGTCTCCGTTGCACAAGACGCAAGTCAGCGCGCAGCGAGATCGGGCGCTTAGCTCAGTTGGTAGAGCGTCTGCCTTACAAGCAGAATGTCGGCGGTTCGACTCCGTCAGCGCCCACCAGATCAAATTTGGAGCGGTAGTTCAGTTGGTTAGAATACCGGCCTGTCACGCCGGGGGTCGCGGGTTCGAGTCCCGTCCGCTCCGCCAAATTGCAAAAGGGTGAACTTAGGTTCACCCTTTTTGTTTTCTGTTTTACCCAATCATTATTCGAAATGCTTGCCGCCGGCCGTTTTATGGCTAGAATGACGCGCTGGCCCTTGTATTTATCACAACAGAATTAGTCTGGTTTCGAATTCACATGTTTGCATTTGCCGAGAAGTACAAAACGCCCTTGCAGGTCATGCTTGGCGTGATTGCCCTGTCATTTGTAGGGTTGGGTGTGGGGAGTTACAACGTATCGGAAGATCCGAACGTTGTGGCTGAGGTAGGCGGCCAGAAGGTTTCCCGCCAGGAGCTCGCCGGCATGATGCAGAACCTGCCTTCGACGCCAGAGGCCCGGGCCGAGGCGCTCAAGACGCTGATCAGCCAGCGCCTGCAGATTGTCCATGCCCAGAAGGAGGGAATGGCGATTTCTGATGCAGAGTTGGCGCATTTCCTGGCATCCCAGCCCGCACTCCAGGAAAATGGCCAGTTCAGCAAGGCGCGCTATGAGCAGCTGCTCAAGGCCCAAGGCATGTCCGCCGAGGCTTTGGAGGCCAAGGTGCGACATGACCTGTTGACACGACAGCTCGTCGGTAGCTTGCTCGATAGTGCATTCGTATCCCAAACCGCTGCGGCCAAGGTTGCGGCATTGCTTGGCGAGCAGCGCGAAGTGCTGGCTGCAACCATTGCGCCGGCGCAGTTCCGGGAGAAGGTCAAACTAGGAGCGGATGCAGCCAAGCAGTATTACGATGCCCATCTTGCCGAGTTCAAGCAGCCGGAGCAGGTTCGGGTCAAGTATGTGGTGCTGTCGCAGCAGGCGATTGCGGATCAACAGGTCGTCTCGGAAGACGAACTCCACAAGTATTTTGATGAACATAAGGCAAATCTCGGCGGGGAGGAGCGCAAGGTTGCTCATATTCTGCTGTCCGTTGCCGCAGATGCACCTGCCGCCGAGAAGGAAAAGGTCAAGGCAAAGGCTGAGGCCCTGTTGAAAGAAGTCCAGGCCACGCCCGGCAAATTTGCGGAGCTGGCTCGGCAGCAGTCGCAGGATCCTGGTTCTGCCGCAAAGGGTGGGGATCTCGGCTACTACGCAAAGGGTGGTGGTTTCGTCAAGCCGTTTGAGGATGCCGTGTTTGCAATGAACAAGGGCGAGATCAAGGGGCTGGTCGAGACCCAGTTTGGCTACCACATCCTCAAGCTCGAGGACGTCAAGACCAAAGGGTTTGACGACGTCAGGCCGCAGATCGAGGCCTTGCTGAAGGGCCAAAAGGCATCGCAACAGTTCCAGGGAGTTGCCGACAAATTCAATGATGTACTGTATAACCAGCCGGATAGCTTGGAGGCTGCTGCCGGTCAATTCAAGCTTGAAGTCAAGGAGAGTGGCTGGTTGGCCCGTGGCCAGGCCGCCGAGCCAGAGTTGAATAATCCCAAGGTGTTCGACGCTGTCTTCACTGATGATGTGGTGAAGAAAAAGCACAACAGCGAGGCCGTGGAGATTGCGCCGGGCAAGCTGCTGGCAGCCCACGTCCTGGACTATCGGGCGGCCGGGCAGCGTCCGCTGGCCGAGGTGCAGGATCAGATCATCGCCAAGCTGGCTGCAGCGCAGGCGCAGGAACTGGCCATCGCCGATGGCAAGGCCAAGCTAGCTGATCTGGTGGCTGGTAAACCCGTCGAACTCGCCTGGGGCGGGGCGCAGACCTTGTCCCGCCAAGCGGCCGGCACGGTCGATCCCGCCGTGTTGCGCGACATCTTCAAGGCGGATGGGGCCAAGCTGCCGATGTATGCTGGCGGGGCGATCGCCAACGGTTTTGTTATCTACAAGATTACCAAGGCTGTGCCGGTGGATGGTTCGGTAGACAAGTTGAAGCCGATTGCGGCCGGTCTGGCGGGCCTGGATGCCAAGGCACAAGGGCTGGCTTACCTGAAGGGGTTGGAGAGCCGTTACAAGGTTGAAATTCGAAAGGGTGCGCTGGAACGCGAATAAGCGTTACGGCATCTCGCTTGCAAAAACAAAGCCCGCTTGATGCGGGCTTTGTTTTTGGGCTGTATCCACACTGCCGGTTACGACTGGCCTGCGGGGGCCTGTGGGCCGGGAGGGATTTCTACTCAATTATGAATTGCTTCTCTAAAGCCGCTACAGGCATAGATCATCTATCCAACTATGACAAAAGTACCGGTGGAATTACCGTCATTTCGAGCGGGGGCTTGTTTATGCTCCTCGACACCGTTTTGGCGGGGTGAGCTTCGCTCCTGTCCATTGTGTTGTCTTTCATCGCGCATCTTGGGGCGTTCATGACGGTTTGAGGCCTTTGCGATGCGATTTTGGCTTTGCCTTTGCCGCATCCTCCTGACGAGCCTTGGCGCCGACTTTGGTGTCGAATGGGGGCTTGCCCTCGGACTTCTTTTCGCCCTTCCGCTTGTCGTCTTTTGTGGGGGCCGACACTGAGATCTTCTTGCTCGGGTAGTCCGCCTCTTCGAGCGGGCGCCCGGATAGGTGACTGATGCGAAGCTGTTGCCCGGATACCGACACGATCTTCAGTTTTTCGAACACCTCTTTCGGCATGCCTTCCGGTAATTCGAGCACGCTGTAGTTCTCATGAATGTCGATACGGCCGATGTATTTGGGGGCAAGGCCCGCTTCGTCGGCGATTGCACCGGCGATATTGGCCGGCTTCACGCCATGTTCATGACCTACCTCGATGCGGTACGTCTGCATGTTGACCGCGCCGTGGCGGGTTTTACGCTCGTTCTTCTGTGCTGCTGGCTTTTCAGCTTCCCCATGGCGTTCAGCGTGAGCTTTGCTATGCAATTTGTCACCGCGCAAACCGCCACTTTCGGATGCTGGTGAGGCCAATTTCTTGTTTGCGCGCTTGACCGCCGTCGGCGATTCGCCATCGCGACTGATGCGCAACTGCTGGCCGGCTACCCAGACCGTTTTGAGACGACTGAGGAGATCATCCGGCAGGCTGTCCGGCAAATCCAATGTGCTGTAGTCATCGTAGATTTCAATGCGGCCGATGTACTTGGAGTCCAGCGCCGCTTCGTTGGCAATGGCGCCAACAATGTTGCCCGGTTTGACGCCATGCACATGGCCAACTTCGATGCGGAAGGTTTGCATACCGGCCTCAGGCGTGCGGTCCACTCGCTGTTTTCTCGGGAACGCGGGTTGCTCGGTCATCTCCCGGTGTCTGTGGCGTTCCGGTTTGCCCTGGCGGTCATTGCGCACAACGCGGTCCGTCGGCTCTCGGAAACCTGCTTTGTCGTCCAACCCGATGCCTTTGGCCTGAGGTTCGCGCCTGTTCCTGTCGAGCAGCAGCGGTATGTCGCCACGCGCGAGTTTAGCCAGCGCAGCGGCGATCTCGATGGCAGGAACATTCTGTTCGCGCTCATAGTCTTCAATCAGCAACTGGAATTCCTCCAGCCCACCGGCTGCCAGCGTGTCGCTGATCTGGTCCTTGAATTTGGCGATGCGCACATCGTTCACTGCCTGGATGGTTGGCAGTTCCAGCGGTGCCACCGGCTGGCGCGTCGCGCGCTCAATGACCTTGAGCAGATTTCGCTCGCGTGGCGCAATGAATAGGATCGCCTCGCCGCTGCGCCCGGCACGCCCGGTCCGGCCGATACGATGGGTATAGCTCTCCGGGTCATGTGGCACGTCGTAGTTGATCACGTGGCTGATGCGTTCCACATCCAGCCCGCGCGCAGCGACATCCGTTGCCACCAGGATGTCGATCTTGCCGTCTTTCAGCTGTTGAATGGTGCGTTCCCGCTGCGGCTGCGCCATGTCGCCATTGATCGCGGCCGCCGAGAAGCCACGCGCCTGCAGCTTGGTCGCCAGCTCTTCCGTCCCCAACTTGGTCCGCGCAAAAATGATCATGCCGTCGAACGGCTCGGCTTCCAGGATGCGCGTCAGCGCATCGAGCTTGTGCATGCCACTGACCAGCCAGTAGCGCTGGCGGATGTTGTCCGCCGTGCCGGTCTTGGCGGCGATGGTGACTTCGGCGGGATTGTGTAGATAGGTTTGTGCGATGCGGCGGATCACGCTTGGCATCGTCGCTGAGAACAATGCGATCTGGCGCGATTCTGGCGTGCTTTGCAGAATGGTTTCAACGTCATCGATGAATCCCATGCGCAGCATTTCGTCCGCTTCGTCGAGCACCATCGTCTTGAGCTGCGAGAGATTCAGTGAGTTCTTTTCGATGTGGTCGATCACACGTCCAGGTGTACCGACGACCACATGCACGCCGCGCCGCAACGCCGCCAATTGCGGACCGTAACTCTGGCCGCCATAAATCGGCAGTACATGAAAACCGGGGATATACGCGGCGTACCGCTGGAACGCCTCGGCCACCTGGATCGCCAGCTCGCGCGTCGGCGCCAACACGAGGGCCTGCGGCGCCCCTGGCTTGATATCGATACCTGCAAGTATGGGTAGGGCAAAGGCCGCCGTCTTGCCGGTGCCGGTCTGCGCCTGGCCAAGCACATCGCGTCCCGCTAGCAACAGCGGAATCGCTGCGGCCTGGATTGGTGATGGGGACTCGTAGCCAAGGTCTTGCAACACGCGAAGCAAGGGCGGGTTTAGCTGAAGGTCGGCAAACAGCGGAAAGGACGTATCGGACATGGCGTTTCTCACAAAGATCTTCGGATCCTGTCTGGTGAAGGCGACAGAACAAGTGATGTAGTCTACGCCGTTACGACCTGGAAGAAATCTTGATTGCCGTTCAGCAGTGCGTGAGCCTGCTTGAGCACGGAGGATATCCGCCGTCGTCGACGATGCAAGGAACCGGCGATCAAGTTGCAGTTCTCCTGTGCGTAAACGGATACACTCTGACTCTCTTCCTGATTTTTTGCACCCTCATGACGTTCTCCTCTCTTGGTCTGATTGACCCCATATTGCAGGCGCTCGACGAACTCGAGTACAAAACCCCGACGCCAGTACAGATGCAGGCGATTCCCGCCGTCCTCGCCGGACGCGACCTGATGGCGGCAGCACAAACCGGAACCGGTAAGACGGCGGGCTTTGCGTTGCCATTGCTGCAACGCCTGATGACGGAAGGCTCGCCGGTGGGCAGCAATCGCGTACGTGCACTTGTGCTGGTGCCGACACGGGAGCTGGCAGAGCAGATGCATGCAAGTTTTCGTGGATACGGCCGGCATCTACCTTTGAGAGCCCACGTGGCCTACGGTGGCGTCAGCATCAATCCGCAGATGATGAAGCTGCGCAAAGGCCTCGATATCCTGATTGCCACGCCCGGTCGCCTGCTCGATTTATTTGGGAAGAACGCGGTCAAGTTCACGCAATTGCAGACTATCGTTCTTGATGAAGCCGATCGGATGCTCGACCTTGGATTTTCGCACGAGCTGGACGCCTTGATCGCCGCGTTTCCGAAGCACCGGCAGACACTACTTTTTTCCGCGACGTACTCGGACCCAATCCGCACGCTGGCGGTGTCGCTGCTCCGCGATCCCCTGACCATTGACGTCAGCCCGCGCAACAGCACAGTAGAAGGCATTAAGCATTGGCTCATTCCGGTCGACAAGAAACGCAAGTCCGAACTGTTTAGCTATCTGCTGCGGAAAAACGCCTGGGGCCAGGTACTGGTGTTTGTGAAGACTCGCCAGGGCGTGGAGCAATTGGTGGATACCCTGCGCGCGCAGGGTATCCGTGCCGACTCGATCCATGGCGACAAGCCTCAATCCGCCAGGCTACTTGCGCTCGAGCGGTTCAAGTCAGCCGAGGTGCAAGTCTTGATCGCGACCGATGTGGCCGCGCGCGGACTGGATATTGAGGATCTGCCACTCGTGGTCAACGTCGACCTGCCGATCGTTGCCGAAGATTACATTCACCGAACCGGCCGTACCGGTCGCGCTGGCGCAACCGGCGAAGCAATCTCACTGGTGTGTGCCGACGAGGTGCGGCAGTTATCGGCAATCGAAGTATTGATGCACCAGACACTGACGCGCATCGACGAGCAAGGCTTTGAGCCGGAGCATCGTGTGCCGCTGACTGATGCGCTCGGACAGGTACTGAAAAAACCGAAGAAACTCAAGAAACCCAGGTCTGGCAAACCCTGATCTACTTGGCGATTTTTAGGTGGCGGGCTATTAATTCTAAGGTATTGATTGTTTTTAATAAATATTAAGTTCTTGCCGACACCTGTTGCCTAATCGATCGGCGGTAAATCATTGGTTATCGGGTTTGCTTGGCAAGTAAACCGACCGATCTGCCGTCCACAAAATTCGCTTGTTAGCGATAGTTGTCGATAGCAGGAAAAAGTAAACCCCAGTAGAAACTGGGGTTTACATGGGCTATCTAGATAGATGCCGATAGTGCGGGGCAAGTGTTAAATCACTCCCACTCAATCGTCGCTGGCGGCTTGCCGGAGACGTCGTACACCACGCGATTGATGCCGCGTACTTCGTTGATGATGCGGTTGGATACGCGCCCAAGCAGGTCGTAAGGCAGTTCCGCCCAGTGGGCGGTCATGAAGTCACTGGTGACCACCGCGCGTAGTGCCGTTACATAGTCATAGGTGCGCCCGTCGCCCATCACGCCAACGGACTTAACCGGCAGGAACACGGCAAATGCTTGGCTGGTCTTGTCATACCAGCTCAGGCCGTCCGCATCCTTGGTATTGCGCAATTCCTCGATGAAGATGGCGTCTGCGCGGCGCAGCAGGTCGGCGTACTCGCGTTTGACTTCGCCGAGGATGCGTACGCCCAGACCAGGGCCGGGGAAGGGGTGGCGGTATACCATCTCGTGCGGCAAGCCCAGGGCAATGCCGAGCTGGCGGACTTCATCCTTGAACAGCTCGCGCAGGGGTTCGAGCAGCTTCAGATTCAGGGTTTCCGGCAGGCCTCCGACATTGTGGTGGCTCTTGATCGTGTGTGCTTTCTTGGTCTTGGCGCCAGCCGATTCGATCACGTCCGGGTAGATGGTACCTTGTGCGAGCCACTTTGCGTTTGGCAGCTTCTTGGCTTCGCGCTGGAAGACTTCGACGAATTCGCGGCCGATGATCTTGCGTTTGGCTTCGGGGTCGGTGACGCCCTCCAGGTGCTTCATGAACTCTGCGCTGGCATCGACATTGATGACCTTGACGCCGAGATTGCGGGCGAACATGTCCATCACCATGTCGCCCTCGTTCAGGCGCAGCAGGCCGTGGTCGACAAAGACGCAGGTCAGCTGGCTGCCGATAGCCTTGTGAATCAGTGCCGCAGCCACCGAGCTGTCGACGCCGCCGGACAGGCCGAGAATGACCTCTTCGCTGCCGACTTGCTGGCGAATCTTGCAGACCGCTTCGTCGATGTAGTTCGGCATGGTCCAGCTTGGTTTTGCGTCGCACACATGCAGCACGAAGCGATGCAGGATTTCTGCGCCGCGCTTGGTGTGGGTGACTTCCGGGTGGAACTGGACGCCATAGATATGGCGGTTTTCGTCTGCCATGCCGGCGATAGGGCAGGAGGGGGTTTCGGCGATCTGCTTGAAGCCCGGCGGCAGTTCGGTGACCTTGTCGCCATGGCTCATCCAGACGTCGAGCAGGCCGTGCCCCGCGTCGTTGGCGCGGTCCTGCAGGCCTTCCAGTAGCTTGGAGTGGCCGCGGGCGCGGATCTCGGCGTAGCCGAACTCGCGCTTGTCTCCTCCCTCGACCTTGCCACCGAGCACTTGGGCGGTCCATTGCATGCCGTAGCAAATGCCCAGTACCGGGATGCCGAGCTCGAACAGCTTCGGGTCGGCTTGATAGTCGCTCTCATAGACCGAGTTCGGGCCGCCGGAGAGGATGATCCCCTTGGGCTGGAAGGCGCGAATCTCGTCGATGCTCATGTCGAACGGATGCAGTTCGCAATAGACATGGGCCTCGCGTACGCGGCGAGCGATGAGTTGGGTGACCTGGGAGCCAAAGTCGAGGATGAGGATTTTGTCCATGGCTTGCTCTCTGAATTGAGGGGTGATGGAAGTGATGCGGTTGATCAGCCTTTATTGCGGATCAGGCGGGCTTTTTCGCGCTGCCATTCGCGATCTTTTTCCGCTTCGCGTTTATCGTGCTGCTTCTTGCCCTTGGCCAGGCCGATTTCCGCTTTGATGCGGCCCTTGCTGAAATGAAGGTCGAGCGGCGTCAGCGTATAGCCTGCGCGCTCCACCTTGCCGATCAGCTTGCGGATTTCTTCGGCCTTGAGTAACAGTTTTCTCGTGCGGAGTGGATCGGGCTTGATGTGCGTGGAGGCTGAGAGCAGGGGCGTGATGTGCGCGCCGATCAGGAAGATTTCACCGTTCTTGACGATGACGTAGGCTTCCTTGATTTGTGCCCGGCCCGCCCGGATGGCCTTGACTTCCCAGCCTTCCAGCACGATGCCGGCCTCGAACTTTTCTTCGATGAAGTAATCGTGGAAGGCTTTCCGATTGTTGATGATGCTCATCGCGCCGGGGAATCGGGTAAAATCGCGTATTCTAACAGTTTTTTCATGTCTGAACGATGCATCAAGTGGTAAAAACCGTGCTGGTCGAGCACACTGCAAAGCAAATGTACGATCTCGTCGAGGCCATCGGTACGTACCGCGAGTTCCTGCCCTGGTGCGCTGGTGCCGATCTGCTAGAACGTAATGGCAACGAAATTACGGCAACCTTGCACATCGACTATCACGGCCTCAAGCACAATTTTACGACCAAGAACACGCACCTGCCCGGTAGCCAGATCGACATGCTGCTGGTGGACGGGCCATTTCAGCATCTCGAAGGGCTGTGGCGATTCATCCCCCTGGGGGATGCCGCCTGCAAGATCGAGTTTCGACTGAGTTACGAGTTTTCCTCCGGCGTGCTGGAGAAGGTGATTGGCCCGGTATTCAACAAGATTGCCAATACCTTCGTCGATGCCTTCATTCGCCGCGCCGACAAAGTCTATGGGGCATGACCATGCGTGTCGAAGTGGTCTACGCGCTGCCGCAACAGCAACGCCTGATCGCGCTTGAGGTAGCCGAAGGCACGACGGCGGCGCAAGCGCTTACGCTGTCCGGTGTGATGACGGAATGCCGCGAGGCCGCTGACAGGCTACGCATGGGGATTTTTGGCCGGACCGTTGAAGGCGCCACGGTGCTGCGCGATGGTGATCGGGTGGAAGTCTATCGTGCCTTGCTGGCGGACCCGAAGGAAGTGAGGCGGACTCGCGTTCTTGCCGCAAAATCCAGGGGGTGTTGAGGTGGTGAAGCTGAACCGTTCCGCCTATTTGCCTCTGCGATCGAGCGGGCCGCGCAGACGTCGATCCGGTTTGGTATAGCTGCGGCGCTCCACGCCTGGCTGAAGCTGGATTTCGGCATGAAAGCGCCGATCCAGCGAAGCGCGCCGTTCCTTGCCTTCCCGACGCTCGATGCCTGCCGGCACGCCATTGACGAAATACATCTGCGCAGGCTGGATCAGCTGCTCGATGAACTCGAGCAGATCATTCTGCGCATAATGAGCCTTACCCTCTATCAGCATGAAGGAGATGACCGGGTCGCTGTTGCGGTCGCTTCTTAGCCATTCCGCCGCATTCTTGTGGAGCAGAAACGGCTGCAGGAACTCGGCTGCTTCCTGCTCGCTCAGCAACGTGTTCTTCCCCCCTTGGCTAGCGGCACCTTCTCGCTGCTTGAAATAATCCATCCAACGCCAAACGCTCATTTTCTTTCCATCTCCGTCCTTTGTTTCTCGACATTTCACGACGTCGGGAGTGATTGATGGAACCATAGCAAATTTCGCGCCATTTTCCGAAATCGTTGTGAAGTCAAAGGATTCTGCCTGGCCATCCGCAATATGACGCGATCAGTGTAAAAATTGCCGACGAACGTTGTTTTTGACTGTGTCGGGCGCGCAATGTTCCGTCATGCTGACTCGCAGGTGGTAAGCTCTGCGCCACCAATGCAAGCAAGGTCGATGATGAGTAAGGCTAAGACGGTTTATCAGTGCAGTGCCTGCGGCGGGCAGTCCCCGAAATGGCAGGGGCAATGCCCTCATTGCGGCGAGTGGAACGGCCTGCTGGAGGTCGTGGCCGGTACGGCCCCGCGCCGCTATGCGAGCTTGGCCGCCAGCAGTACGGTACAGAATCTTTCGAGCATCAGCGCGGCGGAAACGCCGCGGCATCCAACTGGCATTGAAGAGTTGGACCGCGTGCTGGGCGGCGGTCTTGTCCGTGGGGCGGTGATATTGATCGGGGGCGATCCCGGCATCGGTAAATCGACGCTGCTGCTGCAGGCCTTGGCCAAAGTGGTCGAGTCGCGCCAGGCGCTCTATGTCAGCGGTGAAGAGTCCGCCCAGCAAATCGCGCTGCGGGCCAAGCGGCTTGCGGTGGAGTCGGCGCCCATCCGGTTGTTGGCCGAAATCCGGCTGGAAAGCGTCCTGGCGACATTGGTGCAGGAGCAGCCCGAGGTGGTGGTGATCGACTCGATCCAGACGGTGTATACCGATAGCCTGCAGTCTGCCCCGGGCAGCGTGGCGCAGGTCCGCGAGTGTGCGGCGCAGTTGACCCGGCACGCGAAGCAGCATGGCACGACCATGATCCTCGTCGGCCATGTCACCAAAGAGGGGGCACTTGCCGGGCCGCGGGTGCTGGAGCACATCGTCGATACGGTGTTGTATTTCGAGGGCGATACCCATTCGAGCTTCCGGCTGGTGCGGGCCATCAAGAATCGCTTTGGCGCAGTCAACGAGCTTGGCGTGTTTGCCATGACGGACAAGGGGCTGCGCGGTGTTTCCAACCCCTCGGCCCTGTTTCTGTCCCAGCACGAAGAGCCCGTGGCGGGCTCCTGCGTGATGGTGACGCAGGAGGGGACTCGCCCATTGCTGGTCGAGGTGCAGGCGCTGGTGGATGAGGCGCATTCGCCCAATGTCCGGCGCTTGGGGGTGGGGCTGGAGCAAAATCGCCTGGCCATGCTGCTGGCTGTCCTGCATCGCCATGCCGGTATCGGCTGCTTTGATCAGGATGTGTTCGTCAATGCGGTCGGCGGCGTCAAGATTGCCGAGCCGGCCGCCGACCTGGCCGTACTGCTCGCCATCGTCTCGTCGCTGCGTAACAAGCCCTTGCCGGAAAAGCTCGTCGTGTTCGGCGAGGTTGGCTTGGCAGGTGAGGTGCGGCCGGTTCAGCGTGGCCAGGAGCGCCTGAAAGAGGCTGCCAAGCTTGGTTTCACCAAGGCCATCGTACCCAAGGCCAACCGGCCCAAGCAGGCAATCGAGGGGATGGAGATTGTAGCGGTGGAGCGCCTTGAGCAGGCTGTAGAAGGATGTCGCTGATCTGGGCTGGCGCTCAGTTGGTGCGCATCAGCTTGCGATAGTCGTATTCGTTGAACTCGAAGCAGTCGGCCGGGACGTCGTCACTGTCGGTGGTGTCGATGACCACTTTGACGTAACGCCCGATCTTGCGCCAGATCGCAATGGAGACCCGGTCGGCGAACGCCTGCTCGTTTTCGTCGGGCAGGAAGCTGGCTTCGGCCGAGGTCTGCAGAAAGTACACCTTGTTGCGCTCGATCTTGTGGACGTAATGCGGCGCAGTCCATGCCTCGCGTATCGCGAGCAGGGTTTTGTTCAATTCGGATGCACCCAGCGGGGCGACGGAGATGTGGACTCGGTAGTGCGTGCTCATCGCGGCTCCGTAGTGTCACAGACTAAAGGCGGACAATTCGTTTTATCACGAAGCCCCCACCGACTCAAGGCGATTTCGGCCTCGCGCTGAAAATGAAAAAAGGGGCCTTGGCCCCTTTTTTGCTGCTGGGTGCCAGGGCGGTTACTCGACCTTGGCCTTGCCGCGCAGGTCGCGCATCAGGGACTCCAGCTGCTTCTGCTGCAGGAACTGGGCGATCTGCGGCTTCATCTCGTCGAGGGAGGGTACCGGCGATTCGCGGACGTCTTCGAGTTTGATGATGTGGTAGCCGTATTCGGTCTTGACCGGTTCGGCCGTGATCTGGCCCTTCTGCAGCTTGGTCAGTGCATCGGCAAACGGCTTCACGTAGTTGCCCGGGTTGCTGTAGTCCAGGTCGCCGCCCTTGGCTGCCGAGCCCTTGTCTTCCGAGTACTTGGTCGCCAGTTGGTCGAACTTGGCGCCCTTCTTGAGCTGGCTCAACAGATCCTTGGCGGTCTTTTCGTCCTTAACCAGGATGTGGCGGGCACGGTATTCCTTGCCTTGCTGCGATTGGGCTGCCTTGAACTTGTCGTACTCGGCCTTCACGTCCGCATCGGCAACAGGGTGGCCCTTGATGTAGTCCTGTACATAGGCGCGGAATAGCACGCTTTGGCGAGCGACTTCCAGCTCGGCCTGCACGTCCGGCGTCTTGTCCAGGCCCTTCTTGACGGCTTCCTGCTCGACCAGTGCGCCGGTGATCAGGCTGTCCTTGATCGCGTTGCGCAGTTCCGGGGAGTCTTTCTGGCCGCGGGCGACCATGGCTTTCAGCTGCGCGTCCAGCTTGGCTTGCGGAATGGCCACGCCATTGACGACAGCCACGTTGGCGGGATCTGCGGCAACGGCAGCGGTGGCAATGGCGCCGGCGAGCAGCGCGGCAAGCAGACGGGAAGTGAGTTTCATGTGTTGTTGATCCTGATAGATTTAGACTTCTTCGGAGGAATAGGCCTGGATGCTGAGCGCGTGTATCCGGCTATGCATCATGTCGCCCAGCGCGCCGTAGATCAAACGGTGGCGTTCGAGACGGCTGCGCCCGGCAAACGCAGGCGATACGATGGTCATCCAGTAGTGTCCGCCGCCGCCCTTGGCGCCTTCATGGCCAGCGTGCTGCGACGATTCGTCATGGATTTCCAGGGTTTGTGGCATGAGCGCCTCTAGGCGCTCGCGCATCAATTCCATGGTGCCGGCAGAAACGGTCATGCCGGAAAGACTTTCTTGAACGGCTTGACGCTGACGCAAGCATAGACGCCCTCCGCCAGGTAGGGGTCCTGATCGGCCCAAGCTTGGGCGTCTTCCTGCGATGCGAATTCGGCAACGATCAGGCTGCCGCTGAAGCCGGCGGGGCCTGGGTCGTTGCTGTCGATTGCCGGGAATGGGCCGGCCAGCACGAGCCGCCCAGCCTCCTGTAGCGTCTGCAGACGGGCGAGATGGGCTGGACGCACGCGCAGGCGGGCGTCGAGACTATTGGGGGTGTCAGTGCCGACAATCGCGTAGAGCATTATTTACGGGGTTCCTGTTTTTCATCGATATGTTTGGCCAGCATCAGGCTTTGCAGCACGACAAAGACCAGCATCAGGCCAATGCCGCCGAACAGCTTGAAGCTGACCCACGTGGCCTCGTCGAAGCTGAAGGCGACGTAGAGGTTCAACGCGCCCATCAGTAAAAAGAATACAACCCACGACCACATGAGCCGGCTCCAGATTGCCTCCGGCAGCTGCATCTGGGCTTCCATCACGCTGCGGATCAGGTTTTTGCCCATGAACAGCTTGCTGACGGACAGCGCGAGAGCAAAGACCCAATAAAGCGCGGTTGGTTTCCACATGATGAAGGATTTGTTGTGCAGCAGCAGGGTCGCACTGCCAAGCCCTACCACTAGGACCAACGATAGCCACAGCATGGCATCGACCTTGCGGTGCTTGAACCAGGCCCAGCCCACTTGGGCAATGGTGGCTGCGATGGTGACGCCCGTTGCGGCGAAGATATCCTTGCTGAGGAAATACGTCGCGAAAAACAGGATGATGGGGAACAAATCGAACAGGAATTTCATAGCGGGCGATTATGCAATGGCATGCCAGCGTTGTCCACGCACCGGCGGTGCGTCGTGCTCGCCCCCATGTCAAGGCAACTGTCCATAGTGTTGCAGGCGCGCTGTAGCCGCGGTTTTCCAAGGGGTAGGCGATTTTGTTATCATATAAGGCCTGCCTCCAAGTTTTTCCCATGCTCAAGATTGATCTCCATTGCCACTCGAACTGCTCCGACGGCGCGCTTGCACCTGCCGAAGTGGCGGCTCGTGCCGTCGCGGCCGGATGTGACGTCTGGGCACTGACCGATCACGACGAGCTCAAGGGATTGGACGAGGCGCGTGCCGTGGCCGAGGCTGCAGGCGTGCGCTTCGTGCCTGGCGTCGAGATTTCCGTGACATGGGACAAGATGACGGTGCATGTCGTCGGCCTCAATATCGACCCGGCCAACGAAACCCTGCGTGCCGGCCTCGAATTCGTGCGTAGCGGCCGCGTGCGGCGCGCTCAGGCGATGGGGGTGGATCTCGCCCGCGCCGGTATCGCAGGGAGCTTCGAGGGCGCCTTGGCGCTGGCGGAGAACAAGGAAATGGTCGGCCGTACGCATTTCGCCCGCTTCCTGGTCGATAACGGCCATGTCAAGGATGTCCAGACTGCGTTCAAGAAGTTCCTGGTCAAGGGCAAGCCCGGCTACGTGCCGCACCAGTGGACGACCCTGGCCGATGCCGTGAGCTGGATCCGCGCTGCAGGTGGGCAGGCCGTGCTGGCCCACCCCGGACGCTACGAGATCGGCAAGGCGCGCATGCTGGCGCTGCTCGAAGAATTCAAGGCCGTGGGCGGCGTGGGCATCGAGGTGGTGACGTCCAATCATACGGCCGAGCATGTAACCCGCTTTGCCCGTCTGGCCGCCGAGTTTGGCCTGCTGGCTTCGTGCGGCTCGGATTTCCATAGCCCGACCGAGGGTTGGTGCAGCCTGGGCAAGCTGCCGGCCTTGCCGCTCAGCTGCACACCCATCTGGCACGATTGGCCGCTCGTGCATTGAGCGCCACCAAACCACCCCCATATTGAAACGATGGCACAATTTTTTTCCATACATCCAGAAACGCCGCAGCCGCGTCTGATCGCGCAGGCGGTGAAGATCATTCGCGAAGGCGGCGTGGTTGTCTATCCGACCGACTCCTGCTATGCCATCGGCTGCCAGATCGGCGACAAGGACGCGGTCGAGCGCATCCGGCGTATTCGCCAGGTCGACGACAAGCATCACTTCACGCTGGTCTGCCGCGACCTGTCCGAGCTGGCGACCTATGCGCGTGTCGACAATGCGCAGTTCCGCATGATCAAGGCCGCGACGCCGGGCAGCTATACCTTCATCCTCACGGCAACGAAGGAAGTGCCGCGCCGCTTGCAGCATCCCAAGCGCAATACGATCGGCCTGCGGGTGCCGAGCCACCCCGTGGTGCAGGCCCTGCTGGCCGAGCTTGGCGAGCCGCTGCTGTCATCGACCTTGCAGTTGCCCGGCGAAGAGCTGCCGCTCAACGACCCGTATGAAATTCGCAGCCTGCTCGAACATCAGGTGGACCTGATTCTCGACGGTGGCTATTGCGGTATGGAGCCGACCACCGTGATCGACCTGCATGAAGGTGAGCCGGTGCTGGTGCGCCAGGGCTGTGGCTCGTTGAAACCGTTTGGATTGGAGGACTGAGTGGGTGGAGAGTTGAATGCCGTGCAGACGATTGCGATCTATGCGCTGCCGGTGCTGTTCGCGATCACGGTGCACGAGGCGGCCCATGCTTATGCGGCTAAGCGTCACGGCGATGCGACGGCCTATATGATGGGGCGCATGACGCTCAACCCGTTGAAGCACATCGACCCGATCGGTACGGTACTGATTCCGTTGCTGGCGGTGACGCTTGGGGGCTTCCTGTTCGGCTGGGCCAAGCCGGTGCCGATCAATTTTTCCAACCTCAACAACCCCAAGAAGGACATGGTATGGGTCGCCGCGGCAGGGCCGGGCGCCAACCTGGCGATGGCCTTCATCTGGGCGATGCTGTACAACCTTGCCGCGCTGAACCCTACCGGTTATTTCGCCTTGCCACTCTCGCTGATGGCGCAGGCAGGCATCCAGATCAATGCGGTGCTGATGGTGCTCAACCTGCTGCCGATCCCGCCGCTCGATGGCGGCCGCATTGCCGTCGGCCTGTTGCCGCGCAACCTGGCCTTGCCGCTGGCGCGGCTCGAGCCCTATGGCATGTTCATTCTGGTCGGCTTGATGATCACCGGTATACTCGGCGTCATCATGCGGCCGTTTCTTGCCGCAACATTCAAACTGATTTCATTGTTTTTGTAAGGATTGGGAATTCACATGTTCGCCGACCGCGTCCTCTCGGGCATGCGCCCGACCGGCAGTCTGCACCTGGGCCATTATCACGGCGTGCTGAAGAATTGGGTCAAGCTCCAGAGCGAGCATGAGTGTCTGTTTTTCGTGGCCGACTGGCATGCGCTGACGACCAACTACGATGATCCGCAGATCATCGAGCGCAGCGTGTGGGATATGGTGATCGACTGGCTCGCTGCCGGCGTTGATCCGGCCCAGGCTACGCTGTTCATCCAGTCGCGCGTGCCCGAGCACGCGGAGCTGCATCTGCTGCTGTCGATGATGACGCCGCTGGGCTGGCTCGAACGCGTGCCGACCTACAAGGACCAGCAGGAGAAACTGAGCCAGAAGGACCTGTCGACCTATGGCTTTCTCGGCTACCCGCTGCTGCAGTCGGCCGACATCCTGATTTATCGCGCCAACCAGGTGCCGGTGGGCGAGGACCAGATCCCACATATCGAGCTGACGCGCGAGGTGGCTCGCCGCTTCAATCACCTGTATGGCCGTGAGCCCGGTTATCAGGAAAAGGCCGAGGCCGCCATCAAGAAGATGGGCAGCAAGAAGGCCAAGCTCTACGAAGAACTGCGCGATCGCTTCCAGGAGCAGGGCGATCAGGAAGCGCTCGAAGCCGCGCGCGCGCTGCTGGGCGAGCAGCAGAACCTGAGTCACGGCGACCGCGAGCGTCTGTTCGGCTACCTTGAAGGCGGCGGCAAGATGATCCTGTCCGAGCCGCAGTCCCTGTTGACCGAAGCCTCGCGCATGCCGGGGCTCGATGGGCAGAAGATGTCCAAGTCCTATGGCAACGCGATCTCGCTGCGCGAGGGTGCCGAGTCGGTCACCAAGAAGATCCGCACCATGCCGACCGACCCGCAGCGCGTGCGCCGCACCGATCCGGGCGATCCGGCCAAGTGCCCGGTGTGGCAGCTGCACGAGGTGTATTCGAACGACGACACCAAGCAGTGGGTGCAACAGGGCTGCAAGAGCGCCGGTATCGGCTGTATCGAGTGCAAGCAGCCGGTGATCGAAGGCGTGCTGCGCGAGCAGGAGCCGATGCGTGAACGCGCCCAGCTGTATCTCGACGACCCGACGCTGGTGAAGAACATCATTGCCGACGGCTGTGAGAAGGCCCGCAAGCTCGCGCAGGAAACCATGCGCGACGTGCGCGAAGCCATGGGGTTGAATTACTGATCCCGTCGCCGGGTGGCGCTGGTGCTCGCCGGCGCCACTGGCGTGATCGTCGACTGAAACCAACCATGAGAAACGCACTTATTCCCGTCGCCTTGATCGTGATCGGCATCGCCTGGCTGCTGGAGGAATTCCATGTCTTCCCCGAAGTCAGCTGGCTGTGGATCAGCGGCTTCATCGCGGGCGGCGTGGCGATTCTGGTGCTCGATGGCATCAACAAGAGTTCGGTCGTGACCGGCCCCTTGCTGATCGGCGCGGGCGTGACTACGTTTATCCGCCAGCATTTCGACCTGAGCCTGCACATGCAGTTGCCCGCCTTGATGATTCTGCTCGGTGTGCTGATGCTGATTGCCCGTTCGCCATCGATCCCCGATGTCACCGCTCGCCGCGGCGAGCCCAGCGTGAAAGATTGAGGCCGCCGGCCGCCGATATCGATGACCGTCATGCATACGCGCGCCGCCACCGGTTTGGCCCTGGCGGCGATTTTTCTTTGGGCCAGCCTGGCGTTGCTGAGCGTGCGCCTGTCTGCCGTGCCGCCATTCCTGCTGGTTGGCGTCAGCTTGTTGATCGGCAGCCTGGGTAGTATCCACCGCCTGCGCGAGTGGCGTGTGCCCCCGCTTACCTTGCTGCTGGGGTGCGCCGGGCTGTTCGGCTACCATTTCTGCCTGTTCCTCGCGCTGCGTCTGGCGCCCGCCTTGCAGGCCAATCTGCTGAATTACCTGTGGCCGCTGCTGATTGTCCTGCTGTCGCCGCTATTACTGCGCGGCTACAGATTGGGTCCCAACCACATCGTGGGCGGCTTGCTCGGCTTTGCCGGCGCGGCCGTGCTGATCGCGAGCCGTGGTTCGGTCAGCATCAGTAGTGCGCATTGGGGGGGCTATCTGCTGGCAATACTGGCCGCGTTCATCTGGGCGAGCTATTCGTTGCTGACCAAGCGGGTCGCGGCTTTTCCGACCGCTGCCATCGGCGGTTTCTGCGCGCTGTCCGGCATGCTGTCGCTGCTTTGCCATGCCGCGCTGGAGCCCGCCTACCGGCCCAGTTCGAGCGAGTGGGGGTTCTTGTTGATGCTTGGCATCGGGCCGCTCGGCGCGGCGTTCTTTCTGTGGGATGCGGCGCTGAAACGCGGGGATGCACGGACCATCGGCACGCTGGCCTATTTGACGCCGCTACTGTCGACTTCCCTGCTGGTGCTGTTCGGCGGCGGCGAGCTGACCTTGCCTGCGATGGCTGCGCTGGTGTTGATCCTCGGTGGCGCCTGGCTCGGTAGCCGGCCGGTGCGCCAGATGGCTGCTCAGTGAACAAAGCGATGACGGTCGAGCAAGCGGCACAGCCCCTAGCCAGCCTGTTTGGTGAGCCGGTGCTGGCGCTGCCGCAGGATCTCTACATTCCGCCCGATGCCTTGCGCGTATTCCTGGATGCATTCGAAGGCCCGCTCGATCTGTTGCTCTACCTGATCCGCAAGCAAAATATCAATGTCGTCGATATTCCGATGGCGCGCATTACCGCGCAGTACCTCGAATACATCGAGCTGATGCAGCAAAACCGGTTGGAGCTTGCCGCCGAATACCTGCTGATGGCGGCGGTGCTGATCGAGATCAAGTCGCGCATGCTGTTGCCGCGCCCTGCCGACATTGCGGACGAGGATGGCCTCGACCCGCGTGCCGAGCTCGTCCGCCGTTTGCTGGAGTACGAGCAGATGAAGCTTGCCGCTTTCAATCTGGACCAGCTACCCCAGGCCGACCGCGATTTCGCCTGGGCGCAGGCGGCGCTCGAGCAATCGGCCATGGTGCGCCACCCGGACGTCAGTATTGACGACTTGCGTGACGCCTGGCTCGGTATCGTGGCACGTGCCAAGATCAACCTGCACCACAAGGTTACGCGCGAGCAACTGTCGGTGCGCGAGCACATGACGCGCATTCTGCGTTTGCTGGCCGACGGACGTTTTCTGGCGTTTCGGCAGCTGTTCGACGACAATGCGGGCCGGCCGGTGCTGGTGGTCAATTTCATCGCCGTGCTCGAACTGGTGAAGGAGAGCCTGGTTTTCGTGACCCAGGAGCAGCCTTACGCACCAATCTATGTCAGACTCAGTTATGTCACCACAGAATCAGCTGAAACTGGTCATTGAGGCCGCTCTGTTCGCTGCGCAGGAGCCCTTGTCGGTATTCGACATCAAGCGCCTGTTCGATAGCGACATTCCGGCCGACAAGATTCGCAAGGCGGTGGCTGCTGTCAAGGCCGACTGGAGCGACCGCGGCATCGAGCTCGTCGAGCTGGCGTCGGGGTGGCGCTTCCGGGTGCGGGCCGAATTCATGGGGCACATCGAACGGCTCAATCCGGAGCGGCCGCCGCGTTATTCCCGTGCGGTGATGGAAACGCTGGCCATCATCGCTTACCGGCAACCCGTCACGCGTGGCGATATCGAACAGATTCGCGGTGTGTCGGTCTCCAGCAATATTGTCAAAACACTCGAAACCCGCGGCTGGATCGATGTCATCGGCTATAAAGAAGTGCCGGGCCGGCCGGGTTTGTATGCCACAACCAAGAAGTTTCTAGACGACCTGGGCCTGAGCTCCCTGAAGGAGCTGCCACCGCTCGAAGAGCTGGGCCAGCTAGTCCTCCCCGAGGTTCAAGAAGATGTCCAAACCGAGTAATCGCGCACCGCGCAACACCCAACAGTTTTTCAAGACCGGCGCGCCCGACGAGCGTGCCGCCGGCGGCCGCCGCCAACCTGATGCAAAACGTGCCGACCCTGCGGGCGGCCCGCGTCGAGGCAAGCCGTTTGCCGCTGCAGAAGCCCCGGTGGCTGGCCGCAAACCCGCCACTGGTGGCCGTTCCCGCCCGGCAGGCAAGGGCGCGGCGCATCCCGCCGACGAGTGGAGCGGCAAGCCGCCCTCGCGCGGCCAACGACCCGATGGCAGCGCGCCATCAACGGGGCGCCGCCCTGTTGCCGGCAGTCCGGCGGTTGTCGAAGGACAGGGGGAGGGCGCGCCGAGGCGTCGCCCACGCGTCATTGAGGCGGGCGCCCCCCAGGGGGCACCATTCGAACCCCATCAGCCCAAGCAGCAGGTGCAAAAGGCGCGCAAGCTGCGCGAGCGTGCCGGCTCGCTGAAGGAGCAGAAGCGCGCCGACGACCTGCGCGATCGCCGTGTCGATCCCAAGGATCTCGAGGACATGCGCCTGCAGAAGATCCTGGCGCTGACCGGGCTCGGCTCTCGCCGCGAGATGGAAGAGCTGATCTCCGCCGGCAGGGTGGAGATCAATTTCAAGGTTGCCGAGTTGGGGCAGAAGGTCAGCTATGGCGACAAGGTCAGGGTCGATGGCAAGAATGTGTCGCTCAAGTGGCCGGACCGCTTGCCGCGCGTGATTCTGTACCACAAGCAGGAGGGCGAGCTGGTCAGCCGCGACGACCCGGATGGCCGCGTGACCGTGTTCGATCGCCTGCCGGCGGTGAAGAGCAGCAAGTGGGTGGCGATTGGCCGCCTCGACTTCAACACCAGCGGCCTGCTGATGTTCACGACCTCGGGCGAGCTTGCCAACAATATGATGCACCCCCGTTTCGAGGTCGAGCGCGAATACGCGGTGCGTGTGCTCGGTGAGCTGACGCCGGAACAGATGAAGGAATCGACCAAGGGCATCACGCTCGACGATGGCGAGGCGCATTTCAATCGCATCGTCGATCAGGGTGGGGAGGGCCGTAACCACTGGTATCGCGTCATTCTCAAGGAAGGGCGCAACCGCGAGGTGCGCCGTATGTTCGAGCATTTCGGCCTGACGGTGAGCCGGCTGATCCGCGTACGCTTTGGCCCGGTCGATCTGCCTGGCCGGCTCAAGCGCGGCCACTGGCTGGAGCTCGAACCGCAGGACGTGCAGAAGCTGCTCAAGTGGGCCGGAATGAGCCGCTGAGGTGGGCGTCGGGATCGACGCCATCCCGCATCGGCTGACAAGCTATCTGCGCTTGTCCGGGCTGGGCTCATTGGCCGACATGCCGGGATTTACCGATGCCGTGATCGAGTCGGCGGCCCGGCTCGATGCCCGCCCAGCCAGCGCCCCGCAGCCGGCAGATGCGGCGGCGATCTATCGCTACCGCGTGCCCTTGCTCAGCGATGACGGGAGCTGCTCCGTCTTCGATGCGCTGGCGCCCAACCCTTATGATCTGTCGGCTGCGCTGGGGGGCGTACAGCCGCAGACTACCCGGCGACTGCTGCAGATCGGCGCGCTGCTCGACGAGACCCTGGCCGACATACCCTGCGACTGGCTTGGGGTCTACCAGCTGTGCGAGCGGCCGGTCGGGCCCGCCTTGGTCAAGCTTGCTTACCGCGGCAAGCCTAGCCGCGCGGAGTTTCCGCTGACGCCCGAGTTTGCCGCACACTCCAATAATAGTGCTGTCGGCCTGTCCGGCCAGGCTCGCGTCATCGATCATGTGGCGAGCTACGTCGAACGGGGTGGCGCCTATTACATCTGCGATCCCGCAGTGCAGGCGGAGGCTTGTCTGCCTGTCTTCGACCTGGATGGGCGGGTGATTGGCATCATCGACGCAGAGGACGCACAGCCAGCCCATTTCCAGGGGGCCAAGCTGGCACTGTTGGTGGCGCTCTGCCTGGCCCTGACAAGCTGGCTGCCGGTGCAGGCCCAGCCCTAATCCAGGCGCAGGCCGCGGATGCGTTCCAGTGGCGTCAGATCGAATTCTCCGGTTCGATCAAACGGCAGACGCCAGTTGGTGCTGCCCACAAAGGCCTCGCCACTCAGGCGGTAGGGGGCTTTGCCATTCCTGCCCAGTGCCTTGAGTTGTTTCAGCAGGTCGAACAGCTTCACATAGGCATCAACCTCCACCAGCTCCGAGTCGAGCCTGCGTATCGTCACCGCTTGGTTGGTCTGCCCCATGACGAATTCCTGGCCGGCTATTTCCAGCTTGTAGCGCAGGCCGTTGATCGGCAGGTCGATCGTATTCGGATTCTGCACGCGCAGCTTGATCAGGAAGTGCTGCTCCAGCAGATTGCCGTCGAGCAAGGTTACGCCCGCCAGACTCAGCTGCGGGGGCTGAGGCTTCTCCAGCAGCGTACCGCAGCCAGCAAGCAGGTAGGCCAATAGGGCGAGAATCAAATAGGTGAACCGTTGCATGGAGATTCCTCATGTCCTTGATCGGGCCATTGTAGCAATCCGGACGTAACGTGGGCTGAACGGATGGCTATCCACAGGCATGAGAATTTAACCTGTGGATAAGTTGCTTGCGGCTGCTTGCTTGGGGTAGGCTTTGTGTTTGGATGAGCAACGATAAGCGGCCTGTTTTTCATGATAAAACAAAGCCCTGCCTTGGGTTTTTGCTTGACATGGAACACAGGTAGTTTATTATTTGCTTATATGCTGACGTCAAAGTTGCGCTATACTAAGCCTAAGGCCCCGTGAAAAAAACGTGCCAAAAGGTCAAATAACAATGCGACGTGAGCAGATCGACGTCTTAAATCAGGGCAAACCCATCGAAAGATGGGGACGCAAAGTTTCCGGTCTACCGGGCGAGAGCCCCACGATAGCGGGATTGCTAAGAACGTTGAATCGGTTTAGCCTCCGAATTAGTGTCGAGGCCCGATTCTTCCTCTCTCAATACCCCCATCAAACCGGAAACAGCAGGGCTCGCTTTGAAATGGACGAGCTTGACCCGATGTTTTCGACATCGGTGTTAACGATGGGTATGAAATCATGAACAACACCGCACCGAACAAGGTTGTCTCTCTGAGTGACTATGATAAGGCTCGCAAGCCAGTCGCTGGCGAGCAGGGCTCCCTACTGTCCGAGTGCCGCGACATGGCGGCGGAACTGCTGTCAAAGTCGCTCGGCAAGATGCTCGACCGCATCGAGGAGTCGTTGTTCGAGCTTGCCGAGAAAGCCCTCAGCACCGACGTGCGCCAGATGTACATGGAGGCGCGCAGCAAGGCGCTCGAGCATCGCTCTGGCGTGGAGGCGGAATTCCGCCGCAATTTCCTGCAGGGCTTCAACAAGCGCCTGAGCAGCGGTGATGCCTCGTCGTTCAACAAGATCGATTTCTCCAAGCTGGAGTTGAGCCTCGTCGATGCTGACGACTTTGAGGCATCGCTCGCTGCGGCCGACATTGCCAAGCGCCTGCAGAGCAACTGCGGTGATGAGCTGCTGGCGCTCGACCGCCGCGTGGGTGAGCTGTTGAGCCTGCCCGAGCTCGGCGATGAAGACAACCCGATGGGCCCCAAGGCGATCTGCGAGGCTTTCAAGGATGCCTGCAACCAGTTGGAGACCGGGGTCAACGTCAAGCTGATCATCCTGAAACAGTTCGATCAGTTGATCTCTGACGATATCCAGGTCGTTTACCAGAACCTCAACCAGCACCTCGTCAAACGCAATGTATTGCCGGTGATCACCCCCGACATGCTGCGTCGCCGTGGCAGCGGCGCGGCCCCCACGGCACGCCCGACCAAGCCACAGCAGCCGGCAGCAGAGTTGCCGCCGCTGCCGCAGGCGGCACCGATGGCGCAGGGTGGAGAGGGTGAGCTGTTCTCGACGTTGCAGCAGTTGCTGTCTCGCAATGCCGGTGGCGCCCCTGCCGGTTTTGCGACCCCGCCCGGCGGTTTCCCCGAACTCAACACCGGTATGCTCGACATGCTGACCGATCTGCAGCACGGCAATTTCGAAACCGTGCTGGCCGGTGGCGCCGGCGTTGACGTCGGCTCGATGCTGGCGGGCACGCAGAACGTACTGCACGACATCAAGCGCTCGGCCATTGGCCAGCGTGCGAGCCAGGTCGATGCGATGACGATCGACATCGTCGCGATGTTGTTCGACTACATCTTCGACGACCGCCAGATACCGGACAAGATGAAGGCGCTGATCGGGCGCCTGCAGATTCCGGTGCTCAAGGTGGCGATGCTGGACAAGAGGTTCTTCTCCAAGAAGACGCACCCGGCGCGCCAGTTGCTTGATACCCTGGCGGCCGCTGCGATCGGCTGGAACGAGTCCGTTGGCGAGCAGGACCGGCTGTACACCAAGATCGACGAGATCGTCAGGAAGATTCTGGCGGGGTTCGAGGACAATCTCGAAATCTTCGACGATGCCAAGCAGGAGCTCGATGCCTTCCTGAGTGAGGAAGAGCGGCTGGCGCATGAGCGTGCCGAGACTTCGGCCAAGGTCATCTATGACCGCGAATGGCTGGAGATCGCGCGCGCGCTGGCGGAGGAAGAGGTCAACCGGCGCGTGTCGGCTAACGACATGCCGGACGTGATTCGTCAATTCCTCTCCATGCACTGGGTCAACCTGCTGCTGTCGGCCTACGTCAAGGAAGGCGGTGAGAGCGACACCTGGAAGCAGGGTCTGCAGACCATGGACGACCTGATCTGGAGCGTGCAGCCCAAGCGCTCTCCGGAAGAGCGCATGCGCTTGGTCGGCCTGCTGCCAAACATGCTCAAGCGCCTGGAGTCGGCGCTCGATATCAACCAGACGCCCAAGGATGCCCGCGAGAAGTTCTTTGCGGCCCTGGTGCAATGCCATGCTTCGGCCATCAAGGCGGGTATGGGGTCGGCCAAACTTGCCGAAGCCGGCGCGCTGCAATCGTCGGAGCCGATCTTTACGCCGCCACCCGCCTTGGTCGCTGTCGAAGAGCTGGTCCAGCAAGGTGCGCAGGAGCTGGTGCCGCTCGAAGACTTGCAGCCCAAGCCAGCGGCCAGCAGCTTTGAACTGGACCTGATTTCGTCGGCCAATGCGCGCCAGCCCGAAGAGTTGATCAAGTTGCGCGAGCAACTGCCAATCAAGCCGGCGGCGGATGCGGATGACTATGATGCGATGGCGGCCAATCTGGCGCGTGGCACATGGATCGAGTTCCGGCAGAACGATGAGAACCTGATCCTGGCCAAGCTGACCTGGGTCAGCCCGACCAAGAACATGTATGTGTTCACCAATCGCGAAGGCTTGAACGCGATGTCGATCAAGCTGGCTGGCCTGGCTGGCAAGTTGCGTAGCGGCGCGGCGCGGGTCGTTACCGAGGCGCCACTGGTCGATCGTGCTGTCAGCAGCATGCTGGATGCGTTGCAGAGCGGGGCCCGCGCCTAACTGCAGCCATCGTGCCCGATCAAGAAAAACGCCGCACGAATGCGGCGTTTTTCTTTGTCAGCCCGCATCGTCCTCCGCGAGCAGTGCGGCGACGTGCTGCGCCAGGTAGACCAGGCGTGGCCCCAGATCCTCTGTCAACTGCCGTGGGCGGATGCTGAAACCCGGCCCACCGCAGCTGAACACCACGACGTCCGACAATTCGGGGACGATGAGCGGTACCGCGACCGAGTTCACGTCCCGTTTCCATTCGCCGATCGACAGGCAGAAGCCGCGCCGGGCATAGTCTTCCATCGCGGCGCGAATGCCGATTTCCTGCTCCTGCCAGCGATCGCCCGCCCGCGCCTTGAGTTTTTCCATGATGTAGCTGCGTTCTGTGTTCGGCAAGCCGGCGAGAAAAGCGCGGCCGATCGAGGTCGTGGCGATCGGCATGTGCATGCCCACATCGAGCCGTAGCGTCACGGATGACCGGCTGCGGCAGTTCTCCAGATAGATCATGTCTAGCCGGTCGCGGGCGGCTAGCGATACCAGGGCATTGGAATAGTCAGCCAGGTCCTGCATCAAGGGGCGGACCAGCTCGCGGATGCGCAAGCTGCTGGCGGCGACATAGCCAAGCGACAGCACCGACGGGCCGATGCGATAGCCGTTGCCCTGCGCCGGGTGCAGGTAGCCGAGCTGCGTCAGCGTGTAGGTGAGGCGTGACACGGTCGACTTGGGCAGCCCGGTACGTCTGGCGATATCGCCGTTGCTGAGCGCCCGGTCGCCTACAGTGAAGCAACGCAGGATATCGAGTCCGCGGGCGAGGGCGGTGACGAACTGGCGGTCATCAGGCTGCTCGTCGTGGCTTGGTAAACTATCCATGTTCTGCAATGCGGCACAAATAGCCGCCAGTTTTGGCCGATGGTTGTCAGCATAGCGGCACTGGCTTATGTTTTCACTATCAATCAACTCACAACGTTCCGCATTGCGGAAAATACAGGATGGGCATCATGGCTGACAAAACTGCATTTCGTTGGGATGACCCGCTGTTGCTCGATGCACAGCTGAGCGACGAAGAGCGCATGATCCGCGACTCGGCGCGCGACTATTGCCAGGGCAAGCTGTTGCCGCGCGTGCGCGAGGCGAATCGCCACGAGTACTTTGACCGCGAGATCATGAGCGAAATGGGCGAGCTCGGCATGCTGGGGGCCACGATTCAGGGTTATGGCTGCGCCGGGGTCAATCATGTCAGCTACGGCTTGATCGCGAGGGAAGTGGAGCGTGTTGATAGTGGCTACCGCTCGGCCATGAGTGTGCAGTCGTCGTTGGTCATGTATCCGATTTACGCCTACGGCTCTGAGGCCCAGCGGGAAAAATACCTGCCCAAGCTAGCGAGCGGGCAGTGGGTGGGGTGTTTCGGCCTGACCGAGCCCAATCATGGCTCCGACCCTGGCGGCATGCTCACGCGGGCGCGCCGGGTGGACGGCGGCTGGCGGTTGTCCGGCGCCAAGATGTGGATTACCAATTCGCCGATCGCCGATGTCTTTGTCGTGTGGGGCAAAGATGAAGCCGGTGAGATTCGTGGTTTCATCCTGGAGAAGGGCATGCAGGGGCTGTCGGCACCCAAGATCGAAGGAAAATTCAGCCTGCGCGCCTCGATCACCGGCGAAATCGTGATGGACGCTGTGTTCGTGCCCGATGAACAGTTGCTCGATGTGAAGGGCCTCAAAGGGCCATTCGGCTGTCTCAACAAGGCCCGCTATGGCATTGCCTGGGGGGCCATGGGGGCCGCCGAGTTCTGCTGGCATGCCGCGCGCCAGTACACGCTCGACCGCCAGCAGTTTGGCCGCCCGCTCGCGGCGAACCAGATCATCCAGCTCAAGCTCGCCAATATGCAGACCGAGATCACGCTCGGGCTGCAGGCCGCGTTGCGTGTCGGCCGGCTGATCGACGAGGGGCAGTGGGCCCCCGAGATGATCTCGCTGATCAAGCGCAATAACTGCGGCAAGGCGCTCGACATTGCGCGCATGAGTCGCGACATGCACGGCGGCAATGGCATCTCAGACGAGTACGGCGTGATCCGGCACGTGATGAATCTCGAGGCGGTGAACACCTACGAGGGCACGCATGATGTCCACGCCCTGATCCTGGGCCGTGCCCAGACAGGCCTTCAGGCGTTCTTCTGAAATGGGGGCGCTGTCTCACCTCAAGGTGCTCGATCTGTCGAGGGTGCTGGCGGGGCCGTGGGCAAGCCAGATACTGGGGGACCTCGGTGCCGAGGTCATCAAGATCGAGCGTCCGGGCAGCGGCGACGATACCCGCGGCTGGGGGCCACCGTTCCTGCGCGACACGGACGGCAAGCCAACCAGCGAGGCCGCCTACTTCCTGTCGGCCAACCGCAACAAGCGTTCGGTCGCCATCGATATTGCCAAGCCCGAAGGACAGGCGCTGGTGCGCGAGCTGGCCGCGCAGTGCGACATCGTGCTGGAAAACTTCAAGGTCGGCGGGCTCAGGCAATATGGGCTCGACTACACCAGCCTCAAGGCGCTGAATCCACGGCTGATCTACTGCTCAATCACCGGCTTTGGCCAGGATGGCCCTTATGCCGACCGGGCCGGTTACGATTTCCTGATCCAGGGCATGGGCGGCTTGATGAGCCTCACGGGTGAGCTGGATGGCGACCCGCAGAAGGTCGGCGTCGCACTTACCGACATCATGACCGGCCTCTACGCCGCGATAGGCGTGCTCGCCGCCCTGGCCCACCGCGAGCGGACGGGAGAAGGGCAGCATATCGATCTTGCCTTGCTCGACGTGCAGATCGCCTGCCTCGCCAATCAGGCCATGAATTACCTGACGACCGGCGTGGCGCCGACACGGCTCGGCAACGCGCATCCCAATATCGTGCCCTATCAGGCCTTCCCGACCGCTGACGGCGACATCATCCTGGCGATAGGCAATGATGGCCAGTTCGCCCGCTTCTGCGAGGTGGCGGGCCAAGGCTGGGCCGGTGACGAACGCTTCGCCACCAATCGAGCCCGTGTCGATCACCGCCAGGTGCTGGTGCCGCTGATTCGCCAGACTACGGTCATGCGCACCACGGCAGACTGGATTGCTGCGCTGGAGCAGGCGGGGGTGCCATGCGGGCCGATCAACACGCTCGACCAAGTGTTTGCCGATCCGCAGGTTCGCCACCGGGAGATGCAGTTGAGCCTGTCCCATGCACTGGGTATCGGTGCGCCGTCGGTGGCCAGCCCGTTGCGGATGTCGTCCACGCCGGTCGACTACCGCCTTGCGCCGCCCATGCTGGGGCAGGATACGGCCGAGGTATTGCGCAACTGGCTGGGGCTGGACTCCGAGAGAATCGCCGCACTGCGTGCCGCCGGCGTGCTCTAGCAGGCCGCCAGGCCAGGGCGGCGAATCGCCCTAGAGCCGATAGGCCGACACCACCTGGCGCATCTCGGTGGCCAGGCGCTCCAGCATGCTTGCGTTGTCCGAGGTTTCCTGCGCTGCCGCGCTGGCTTCTTCCGCCATCTGGGCTATGCGCTCGATCTGCTGGGCGATGTTGTTGCTGGCGCTGCCTTGTTCGCGAATGGCATTGGTGATTTCGCTGACCATGCCGACGGTCTGGTGGGCGCTGCTGCCAATCTGGTGAATTGCCTGGCTGGCATCGTCGGCCCGTTTGACGCCGGCATCGACGTTGTTGACGGCGGCCTGCATGCTGCGGGCGACAAACTGTGCGCTCTCGCGCATGGAGCCGATGGTGCGCGTGATTTCCTGGGTCGCGCCGGAGGTCCGTTCCGCCAGCTTGCGTACCTCGTCTGCCACTACGGCGAAGCCCCGGCCTTGTTCGCCGGCCCGCGCCGCTTCGATTGCCGCGTTCAATGCCAGCAGATTGGTCTGGTCGGCGACTTCCTTGATCACGGCGATCACCTGGGCGACATCCTGGCTTTGCTGCTCGAGCAGCTGGATGCGCTCGGATGCCTCGCTGACCGACTCGGCAATGGTCTTGATATCGTGCACCGTCTGCGCGATGACCGATTCGCCCGAGGCCGCGAGCTCTCCCGCTTTCTCCGACAGCGCGTTGGCCTCGCTTGCGCGATCACCGACATGGTTGATGCTCACCGTCATTTCTTCGATGGTGGCGGCCGCGTTGGACGAGGACTCGCTCTGGCGGTTGGCTGCAATCGAGACCTGCTGCGATGTGCCGGCCATCTGGGTCGCCGCCTGCGCCACATTGGACGCCGCCGTGGCAATGCTCTGAAGATTTTGCTGCAAGCGATCGATCAGCTTGTTGAAGGCTTCGGTTGTCTCGCCAACCTCATCCCGGCCCGCGACGGTGGCGCGCTCGGTGAAGTCGAGCGAGGTTTCGATGTGATTGACCGCACCCCGCAAGCCGCGCAGTGAGCCGATGATGTGGCGATACAGGGTGAAGCTGAAGATGCCCGTCAGCAATACGCCTACCACGATGGAGACGATATTGATGATGCGGCCGGAGCGCACCGTGGCCTTGGTGGAGGCGTCCGCTTCGGCGGCCAGCTTGGCGTTGTACTTGATGTGGGCATTCAAGGCATTGATTGCAACGGTGACTTCTTTGGCCGCCTGGGTCACGGTCAGGTCCCGAGCCTGATCGCTTTGTCCCTTGCGTGAAAACTCCAGCACGCGGTTGCGAACGACGGCGTAGTTCGCGTAGGCCTGTCTGTCGGCTTCGAGCAGCCGCCTGTCCTCGTCATCGGAGATGATTTGTTCATAGCGTTTGAAGCTGTCCATCAACGCCTGTTCACCTGTGGTGATGATCTTGTCCTGCTCGGCCTTCTTGTTCTCGTCGTAGTTCAGGACATGCGACAGCGCTGCGCCGCGTACCGTCAGCAGCTCGCGCTGGCAGTCGGCCAACACCTCGATGCTGGGGACGACGTAGTCGTTCACAAGGTTGGCGGCACCACCCAGGGTCTGCTGCTGCTGGATCGCCACCCCACCGACGAAAAAGAGTGACAGCAAGGCGCAAGTGATCAGTAAAAGCAGCCGTTTCGCGATCGTCATGATACATCCCCCGTAGTGGCCCTAGCTCTGTGTTATAGGATTTGGGCGCGCGGATGCAAGCTCCGTGTTCGAGACGCGGAGGCGGGGGAGTGAAGGGGGATGGTGGAGGCTTGCAAGCGCGGGGCGAGGCTCCCCCGCGCTTGCATCGAGCGACGTCGTTTACAGCCGGTAGGCGGCTACCACGTCGTTCATCTGATGGGCCAGGCGGTCGAGCTCGGCCGCAGTGCTGGAGGTGCCGCCAGCCGCCGAGCTGACCTTCTCGGCCATGCTGGCGATGCCTTCGATCTGGCCGGCGATGCTGTTGCTGGCGCTGGCCTGCTCGCGGATGGCGTGGGTGATTTCATCGACCATGGCGACGACTTTGCTGGCGCCACCGCGGATCTGCACGATGGACTGTACCGCCAGGTCTGCGCGGCCGACGCCATGCTCGACCTTGGCCACGGCGCCCTGCATCGACGATACCGCCTCCTGCGCGCTGCGGCGCATGGCGTCGATGGTGCTGGCGATTTCCTGGGTGGAGCTGGCCGTGCGCTCCGCGAGTTTGCGCACTTCGTCGGCCACGACGGCAAAGCCGCGCCCCTGCTCGCCCGCCCGTGCCGCCTCGATGGCCGCGTTGAGGGCAAGCAGGTTGGTCTGGTCGGCCACTTCCTTGATCACCGCGACGACCGACGAGATCTGCTGGCTCTGCGCCTCGAGCTGATGGATGCGATCGGCGGCGCCGGCCACCGAGTGGGAAATGTCCTTGATGTCTGCCACTGTCTGACCGATGACGGTTTCCCCGGTTTCCGCCAGTTTGCCCGATTCTTCCGACAGTTGATTCGCCTCGGTGGCGCGGTCGCCAACGTGGTTGATGCTCACGGTCATCTGCTGGATCGTCGCGGCCATATTGGCCGATGCCTCGTTCTGCCGTTCCGAGGTGACCGACACTTCCTGCGCGGTCTCGGCCATCTGGTCCGCCGAGAGGGCGACTTCGCGCGCCGCGCTGGAGATGGTCTTGAGGCTGTCCTGCAGGCGATCGAGCAGTCGATTGAAGGCCTCGATGGTTTGCCCGACCTCGTCACGGCGCGAGACGGTGGCCCGCTGGGTGAAATCGAGGTTCTTCTCGATCGAGGTGACGACGTTGCGCATCTTGGAGAGCGAGCCGACGATGCTACGGTGCAGCAGCAGCCCGATCGTCCCGGTAACGGCGATGGCCGCGAGCACCACGCCCAGGCTGGCGGCGAAGCCGCTCTTGCTGTCGTGTTCGGCCTGGGCCTGGGCATCCGCCGCGATCTTGCCGTTGTAGCCGGCGTGATTGTTGAGCGCTTCCATCGCCTTCAGCGCCAGCGGCTTGCCCTCGTTGGCGGCCATATCCTTGGCCGAATCGCTCTGGTTCTGGCGCGACAGGTCCAGCTCCTTGTTCATCACCACGTAGTAGGCATTGATGGCCGCCTGGTCGGCTGCCAGCAGGGCGCGGTCCTTTTCGTCGACCGCCAGCTTGGCGTAGGCCTTGAGCTTGCCGTCGATCTCCTGCTGATGGGCCTTGATCGTCTGTTCGATGGCGGGGGTCTTGGAGTCGTCGTAGTTCAGCATGTGCACATAGGCCGTGAGCTGAATCTCGAGGAAGTCCTTGCGGATGCTGTCGATGGTTGTCACGCGGGGCATAACGTCGCTGGTTACCACATTGAGCTTGGTGTTGGCGTTGCGCACCTGAAGAAAGCTCAGGCCGCCTACGATCAGCAGCGCGACGATGCCGACCGCGATGAGTGCGAGCAGACGCTTGGCAATGGACATCGGTTGTCTCTCCTTGTGCTTGTTGTTCTGGCGTGTGTTACAGAATAGACGAGTGAAAGGCTGTTTGCCTGAAACTGTATATTATGATTTTCTGATTGTCATTCGGGTGCCGATCGCTTCCCCGCATGGCGCGCCAGCCGTCCCGCATGCAAGCTGGCCTAGCCGCCGAGCAGATGGTTCCTGACCTCACGCAGTGCGGCGGACAGCATCGCCAGATCGGGATTGGGCTGGGCCTGCAACTCGCCGAATACCATGCGGCAGGCGTTGACGGCTGCTTCGTGGCGGTTCAGCCAGGTGTCCACGGCATCCGCGCCGAGCAGCGATTGCCCGGTCTGCAACACGAGCGCCGTGAGTGCGCGCTGCTGCCGATAAAGGTCGTCGCGCAGCGCCGAGCGTGCCAGTGTGTTCCAGCGGTTGTCGCGCGGCAGGCGGTTGATGGCCGACAGCAGCCAATCGAATTGCAGCCGCGAGCCGATGTCGTGGTAGACGCCAGCCACCGCCAGCGGCTCGCTCTGGTTGGCATGCGAGATGTCGAGGATGTCGAGCGTCGACAGCATCGGCTCCGCATGGGCGATCTGCAGCAGCAGCGGCACCGGCACGCCCGCCGCGCGGTATTGCTGCACCAGCGCCTGGCAGCGCGCGCGTTCCTCGCCCATGACGAGTTCCGGCATGGCCTCGGCCAGCATGGCGACGCCGCTGCGGTAGTGCTCGACGATGTCAAGCCCGTCGCTGGCTACCCGGCAGTTGCGCAGCATCCAGCGCGTCGCGCGTTCCACCAGCTTGCGCAGTTCCAGTTGCAGCGCGGTCTGCGTGGCCGTGTCCACGCGGTTGTCGAGCGCCTCGATATCGGCCCAGCGCTGCGGCGCCTGGAACACCTGGCAGGCGGCGTGCCAGGCACGCGCCACGTCGGCGGGCGGGCTGCCGGTTTCCTCGTTGAGGCGGAACACGAAAGAAAGCCCCATGCGGTTGACCAGCTGATTGGTCAGGTGAGTGGCGACGATCTCGCGCTTCAGCGTGTGTTCGAGCATCTGGTCGGAGAAGCGTTGGCACAGCGCCTGCGGAAAATATTCGGTGAGCAGCAGCGTGAATTCCATCGCGTCGGGCAGCGGCGAGTCGAGCAGCTGTTCATACAGCTCGATCTTCGAGTAGGCGAGCAGCACCGCAAGCTCGGGCCGCGTGAGCCCCTGGCGCGCCAGCCGGCGCTCGGCGATTTCCTCTTCGCTCGGCAGGTATTCGATGCGCCGCGACAGCTTGCCACTGCGCTCCAGTGCCTGGATCAACCGCGCGTGCACGCCGAGCATCGGCGCCGCCAGCACTTCGGAATGGCTGAGCGCTGCCGTCTGCAGATAGTTGTCACGCAGCACGAGTGCCGCGACGTCGTCGGTCATCTCGGCCAGCAGCTGGTTGCGGTGCTTGAGCGTCAGGTCGCCTTCGGCCACCACGCTGTTGAGCAGAATCTTGATGTTGACTTCGTGGTCCGAGCAGTCGACCCCGCCCGAGTTGTCGATCGCATCGCTGTTGATGCGGCCCCCGCCCAAGGCGTATTCGATACGGCCGAGCTGGGTGAAGCCCAGGTTGCCGCCTTCGCCCACCACCTTGCAGCGCAGCTCGCGGCCATCGACACGCAGGCCGTCGTTGCCGCGGTCGTTGGCGTCGAGCTGGCTCTGGCGGCTGGCCTTGACATAGGTGCCGATACCGCCGTTGTAGAGCAGGTCGACCGGCGCCTTGAGCAGCTCGTGGATCAGCTCGTTCGGCGTCATCGCGCGGGCCTCCAGCCCCAGCGCGGCGCAGGCTTCGGCCGAGGGGGTGATCGACTTGGCGCTGCGTGCGTGGATGCCGCCGCCAGCCGAGATCAGCGAGGCATCGTAGTCAGCCCACGATGAGCGCGGCAGGCCGAACAGGCGCTCGCGCTCGACGAAGCTGGCCTCGGCATCCGGGTTCGGGTCGAGGAAGATGTGGCGGTGGTCGAAGGCCGCCAGTAGCCTGATATGGCGCGACAGCAGCATGCCGTTGCCGAACACGTCGCCCGACATGTCGCCGATGCCGACCACAGTGAAGTCGCTGCTCTGGATGTCGCGCCCCAGCTCGCGGAAATGGCGCTTGACCGATTCCCAGGCGCCACGCGCGGTGATCGCCATCTTCTTGTGGTCGTAGCCGTTGGCGCCCCCCGAGGCGAAGGCGTCGCCAAGCCAGAAGCCGTATTCGGCCGCCACCGCGTTGGCGATGTCGGAAAACGCGGCGGTGCCCTTGTCGGCCGCAACCACCAGGTAGGGGTCGTCGCCATCGTGCCGCACCACCTCGGGTGGCGGCACGATGGTGCTGCCCTGGCGGTTGTCGGTCAGATCGAGCAGGCCGCGGATGAAGGTCTGGTAGCAGGCGATGCCCTCGGCCAGCACGGCTTCGCGGTCGCCCGCCGGCGGCTGCTTGCAGACGAAGCCACCCTTGGAGCCGACGGGCACGATCACGGCGTTCTTCACCATCTGCGCCTTGACGAGCCCCAGCACCTCGGTACGGAAATCCTCCATGCGGTCGGACCAGCGCAAGCCGCCGCGCGCCACCTTGCCGCCGCGCAGGTGCACGCCCTCGACGCGCGGCGAGTACACCCAGATTTCGACCATCGGCTTGGGCAACGGCAGGAAATCGATCGCGCGCGAATCGAGCTTGAACGACAGATAGGGCTTGGGCGAGCCATCCGCCGCCATCTGGAAATAGTTGGTGCGCAGCGTGGCCAGGACCACGGTCAGAAAGCTGCGCAGGATGCGGTCATCGTCGAGGTTGGCGACCAGGTCGAGGCTGGCGCGGATCTCGGCGACCAGCGCATCGGTTGTGCTGGCGGTGCCCGGCTCGCGTGCGCTGGCGGGGTCGTGGCGCAGCGTGAACAGGCGCACCAGGCGGGCCACCAGCGGGGCGTGGCCGGCCAGGCATTGCTCGATGTAGCTCTGGCTGAAGGTGAGCCCCGCCTGCCGCAGGTATTTGCTGTAGGCGCGTACCAGCGCCACTTCGCGCCAGGCGAGGCCGGCACGCAGGATGAGGCGGTTGAGCCCGTCGTTTTCCGCCTCGCCCGAGAAGACGCGCGCAAAGGTTTCGGTGAAACGGCTGCGTACGGCCTCGTCGGCGAGCCTGTCGGCGTCGCCGAGCTGCAGGGCGAAATCGGTGATCCAGCCATTGCTGCCGTCATCCAGGTGGATGCCGTAGGGGCGTTCTTCGAGCACCTGCGCGCCCATGTTCTCGAGCATCGGCAGCGTGCGCGACAGGCTGATTTCGCCGGCGCGGAACAGCTTCAGGTGGGCGCGGTCGAGCGCCTGATTCAGCGCCAGGCCAATCGTGGCATCGTCACCGAGCGCCTCGAGCTTGAGGATGTCTTGCACCGCGTGGCGCGGCAGGAAATCTTCCCGGTAGGCCGCCGGAAAGGCGCGCCGATACTTGCGCAGCAGCTGATTGCCGCGTTCTTCGCCACAGCTCTCGATGAGTGCCTCGGCCATGGCATCCTGCCACGGGCGGCAAGCCTGGGCGACCTGGGCTTCAAGCAGCGCGCCGTCGAAGTCGGGCTGGCTGCCGGTGGGGATGCGGATGATGAATTCGATGCGCGCCAGCAGCGATTCGGACAAGGTCACCCAGAATTCGGCCGCCATGCCGGCAAAGGCATCGAGCAGGATCTGCTGCACCTTGTTGCGCACATCGGTATTCCAGTTGTCGCGCGGCACGAACAACAGGCAGGACAGGTAGCGGCGGTACACGTCCTCGCGCACGAACAGCCGGACGCGCTGGCGCTCCTGCAGGTTGACGATGCCGTGGCTGAATTCCGCCAGCGTCTCGAGCGGGATTTCGAGCAGCTCGTCGCGCGGATAGGTCTCCAGCACGTTGAGCAGCGCCTTCGCCTTGTGGCTGCCGGCGAGATAGGTGGAGCTCGCCAGCACCGCGTTGACCTTGTCGCGCAGCAAGGGCGTGGTGCGCGGGTTGGCGTTGTAGATGTCGGCGGTATACAGGCCGAGGAAGCGGTGCTCGCCGATGACCTTGCCGGCCGCGCTGTAGCGCTTGATGCCGATATAGTCGAGATAGCCGGTGCGATGCACGGTGGCGCGTGTATTCGATTTGGTCAGGATCAGCGGGTGCGGGTCGTGGGCACGCTTGCGGATGGCGGCCGGCAGCGCCTCGAAACTCTTCGAGTGGCTGCGCTCGGCCGTCTCGCGCAGGATGCCGAGCCCGCTGCCGGCGGCGATCTCCAGCCGGTCTTCGCGGCCGTGGTGGGTCAGCTCGTAACAGCGGTAGCCCAGGAAGGTGAAATGGTTGTCGGCAACCCAGCCGAGAAACGCCAGAATCTCGTTGCGTTCATGTTCGTCGGTATCCAGCTTTGCCCGGGTCAGCTCGCTGCTGGCGTCGTTCATGCGCACCAGCATCTGGCGCCAGTCTTCGACGGCGGCGCGTACCTGCGCGAGCACGTGGCTCAGCTCGTCGTGGATCGCTTTCAGCGCATCGGCCCCCGATTGGCGATCTACCTCGAAGTGCATATAGGATTCGAGCCGGCAATTGGGCGCATCCTTGTTGCACAGGCTCTGGTAGCCATGCCCGTCGTCGCGGCTCAGTGCCACCACGGGGTGCACGATCAGGTGGATCGTCAGGCCCCGCGTGTTGAGTGCCATGCTGACCGAGTCGACCAGAAACGGCATGTCGTCGTTCACCACCTCGATAACTGTGTGGGTCGACTGCCAGCCGTCGGTTTCGAAATCGGGGTTGTAGACCCGCACCAGCGCCTGGCCCAATTCGCGCGCGCGGCCAAGCTGCCAGTGGGCAAAGGCCGCGCCGAACAGGTCGAGCGGGTTGTGCTGGATCAGATCATCCTCGGCGACATCCGCATAATAGTGCTCGATGAAGGGCCCGATCTGGGCATCGAGGCCGGGCGCCAGCGCGCTGCGCGCATGTTCGAGTACCTGTTCCAGCAGGCGTTGTTTGGCGGTAAACGCAGACATGGCGGGCTCCTGTGGAGGCTCCAGTAGGTAAAGGTGGCCGCATCGGGCCGGGGTAATCCCACTATAGATCAATCCATCCCGGCGTATGTCCGGGGCCTCGTGCATTCGCGTGCCAATGGCTTTATGCTGTACAGATACAGGAGGAAGCCACAACAATGTCAGAAAACAAGCCCGCAGACCCCGCCCAACTTGCCGTACAGTTCAAGGACCTGATGGAGCGCGCGCAGCGCGTGAGCAACCGCTTGACCCGCCAGCCGGACAAGCAGTTTCACGTGCTCGATACGCAGATGATGATGCAGACGCTGCAGGACTGGGGTAGCCACCTGCTCGCCAACCCGAACAAGCTCGTGCAGATGCAGATGGCCTACTGGCAGGATGCCGCCGAGCTGTGGAAGCGCAGCTGGGAGCACTGGGCGCTGCAGGCGCCGGTTAAGCCGGTGGCCGACGCACCGGCCGGCGACAAGCGATTCAAGGACGATACCTGGGCCCAGCACGCGGCCTATGACTTCATCAAGCAGTCCTACCTGCTGGCGTCCAACCACCTGATGGGGGCCGTCGAGCGGACCGACGGGCTCGATCCGCACACGCGCAAGAAGGTCGCGTTCTACCTGCGGCAGATGGTCGATGCGATGTCGCCGACCAATTTCGTCGCCACCAATCCGCAGGTACTCAAGGAAACCATCGACAGCAACGGCGAGAACCTGATCCGCGGCATGCGCGCGATGCTCGACGACATGGAGCGCGGCGACGGCCGGCTCGCCACGCAGATGACCGACACCAAGGCATTCAAGCTCGGCGAGAACATCGCCGTCACGCCGGGTAGGGTGGTGTTCCAGAACGAGCTGATGCAGCTGATCCAGTACGCGCCCAGCACCGAGAAGGTGCACCAGCGGCCGCTGCTGATCATCCCGCCGTGGATCAACAAGTTCTACATTCTCGACCTCAAGCCCAAGAATTCGCTGATCAAGTGGGCGGTGGACCAGGGCCATACCGTGTTCGTCATCAGCTGGGTCAACCCGGACGAAAAACTCAGGTACAAGCATTTCGAGGACTACATGCTCGAAGGCCCGCTGGCCGCGCTCGACGCGATCGAAAAGGCGACCGGCGAGAAGGACGTCAAGGCGCTTGCCTACTGCATCGGCGGCACGCTGCTGGCCTCGACGCTGGCCTATATGGCGAGCAAGAAGGACAACCGCATCAAGGCCGCCACCTTCATGACGACGCTGATGGATTTCTCCGACATCGGCGAGCTCGAAGTCTTCGTCGACGAGCAGCAGTTCGAGCGCCTCGAGGCGCACATGAACGAGAAGGGCTATCTCGAAGGCCACCAGATGGCCGAGGTGTTCAACCTGCTGCGCGAGAACGACCTGATCTGGTCCTTCGTCATCAACAACTACCTGCTGGGGCGCGACCCGATGCCCTTCGACCTGCTGTACTGGAACAGCGACTCGACGCGCATGCCGGCCACCATGCACAGCTTCTACCTGCGCAATATGTACCTCTACAACCGGCTGCGCGAGCCAGGCGGCATCACGCTCGCCGACACGCCGATCGACCTGCGCCAGATCAAGACGCCGGCCTACTGGATCTCGACGCGCGAAGACCATATCGCGCCGTGGCAGACCACCTATCTCGGCACCAAGCTGCTGAAGGGCCCGAAGCGCTTCGTGCTCGGCGGCTCGGGCCATATCGCCGGCATCGTCAACCCGCCCGCTGCCAACAAGTATGGCTACATGACCAACGACGTGATCTGCGAGACCGCCGACGCGTGGCTGGCCGACGCCAAGCCCAACGAGGGCTCGTGGTGGCTCGACTGGGCCGAATGGGTCAAGCCCTACAACGGCAAGCAGGTCGCGGCTCGGGTACCGGGCGAGGGCGGCTTGCCGGCGCTGGAAGAGGCGCCGGGCAGCTATGTGAAGGCCAGGCTGGTCTAGGCTGGTCTGGTCGGTGTGGGCGGCGCGGACGTTGGCCTGGCACGTCCGCCTGGCGGGCACCCTGGCGTGCCCAGGGGCCGCGCCCCGCTTGCCTTGCAGCCTGGCCTGCGTTAGCGTGCGCCAGCGTCGATTTGCTCTGAGAGAACCCAAACATGCCTACTTCCCGATTCAGCACCAGCCGGTTGGCCAGGTGCTGCCATGGCCTGCTGCTTGGCGGGCTGGTGTCCCTCGGCGGCCTGGCCGCCTGCTCGTCCACCGCGCCGGTTCACGCCTACGAAGGCGACAAGCGC
Organism: Chitinivorax sp. PXF-14; assembly: GCF_040812015.1. NCBI lineage: Bacteria > Pseudomonadati > Pseudomonadota > Betaproteobacteria > Chitinivorax > Chitinivorax sp. PXF-14. The sequence goes on from NZ_JBFNXJ010000004.1 coordinate 103,029, forward strand.
GCCGAACAGTCGCTCGCCCTGTTGACCGCCACCCAGTCCGGCCCGGCCGGGCTCGAGTTCTATTCGATCGACGGCCGCGTCTATGGCTCGCCGATGGGGCGGCCGCTGGCGGCCTATGTGCCGCCGGGCGAGCACGAAATCGTGCTGCGCTGGATACATGAATTCACGCCGAGCGACTACATCCGCTCGGAGGTCGTCTACCACCTGCGGGTCGCGCCAAGGCAGCGCTACACCTTCCGCTTCCAGGAAACCGTCGAGGACCAGGGCCGCCGTGTCGATTTCTGGGCCGAAGACGCGGCGAGCAGCGAGCACATCCAGCCGGACAGCAGCAAGGCGTTTTGATGTTCAAGGCTATCCGCATCGCCATCCTGCTGTTCATCCTGGTCAATGTCGCGCTGGCGACGGTGCTGGCCAAATACCGCACTACCGACTGGAAACAGCCGTTGCGCGTGGTGATCTACCCCCTCAACGGCGACCGCAGCGAGGCGAGCGCGGCCTATCTCACGAGCCTTGGCGACGCGAGCTTCGAGCCGATCGCCGTGTTCATGCAGGAAGAAGGCAGGCGCTACGACGTTGCGCTCAACGAGCCGGTGCAGGTGCGCCTCGGGCCGGTCGTCGACGAATTGCCGCCGGCGCCGCCGACATCGGGCAACCCGCTGGCGGTGATGGCCTGGAGCCTGCAGCTGCGCTACTGGGCATGGCGCCACGACACGGCGGCGGGCGGCAAGCCCGATATCCGGCTGTTCGTGCTCTATCACGACCCGGCCACCCATGCGGTGCTGGCGCACTCGCTCGGCCTGGAGAAGGGGCTGATCGGCGTCGTCAACGCGTTTGCCGCTCACTCGATGGCCGGCAGCAACAATATGGTGATCACGCATGAGATGCTGCATACGCTCGGCGCTACCGACAAATACGAGATGGGCAGCAATCTGCCGCGCTTCCCCGTGGGCTACGCCGAGCCCGAGCTCGCGCCGCGCTATCCGCAGCGCTTCGCTGAGATCATGGCCGGGCGTATCGCCGTCAGCGAACAGAAGGCGGTGATCCCCGATGGGCTCGCCACGACGCTGATCGGCACCGAGACGGCACGCGAGATCCGCTGGATGAAGTAGGGCCGGGCATCGCGCGGGTGTTTGCTTCTTGCCGGGCGAAATGTGACAATTCAAGCCTCACTGCTGCTGCCAGTTTTGTTGTTAAGTAAATGAATAGTAAAGATAAAGTCTCTGTCCTTTTCGTCTGCATGGGCAACATCTGCCGCTCGCCGACGGCCGAGGGCGTGTTCCGCCAGTATGTCGAAACCGCCGGGCTTGCACGCCGCGTGCTGATCGACTCGGCCGGCACGCATGGCTACCATGCCGGCGAGCAGCCCGACGCGCGCGCGATGGCGGCAGCCCTGCGGCGCGGCTATGACCTGAGCCAGCAGCGGGCGCGCAAGGTGGCGCCGGCCGACTTCGCCCGCTTCGACCTGGTGCTGGCGATGGACCAGGGCAATCTGCAGAATCTGCAGCAGATCTGTCCGCCCCAGCATGCCGCCAACCTGAAGCTGTTCCTGAGCTATGGCCGCCGTTTTGACGAGCGCGAGGTTCCCGATCCGTATTACGGCGGCGCCAATGGCTTCGAGCGGGTGCTCGATCTGATCGAGGATGCGTCCGAGGGCCTGCTGTCGGACGTGCGCAAGCGCTTGTCCAACGTCGTGGCCTAGACCCGAGCTGACCGGGCCGATGGTGTGAATGAAACGGGGCATCGCGCCCCGTTTTTCATTGCGGGGCAGCTTGCGGTTTGGGGGCCACTGCTTCGAACGCAATGCCCTTGCCGTCCGGCGAGGTGAACTTGCCCACGGTTTCGCCCTGTTTCTCCGCCTTCCGGTCGAGCTCGGTCAGCGTGCATTGCTGCAGGTCGATTTCGTACAGCGTCTTGCCGTCCTGCAGCTGGAACAGGTTGTCGTCGATCTGGCGCAGCTTGATCTCACCAAACTCGCTTTCATCGTCGAGGCGGTGCTTGCGCTGGCAGTCCGGCATGCGGGCCACGGTGAGCCAGCGCTCCCAGTCCCGGCTCCAGAAGGTGTTCTTGATACGCTGCAAGGTGAACGAGCGGCTGGCGTCGATCTGGTAGGAGCTGGTTTCCTGTTTGCAGCCGGTGAGGCTCATGCAGAGCAGGAGGAGGGCAGGAAGCAGGGGGGAGCGCGATTTCATTGCATGGAGGTGTCGTGCGATGCCAGCCGTCAGTATAGCCACAAGCCGCAATGCCGCGCCAATCGGGCGACCCGGCGATCCGCCTGCTGATGGTGCTTGGTGCCGGCGCCAGCGGGGAATGACTGCCTTTGCTGGCTTTTGTTAGTGTTGGTCCATTGCTGATCCGCCGCCGATCCGGCCCCGCCATTCAACGCGGCTTCAATACTGGCGCGCACTCAAGCCCGGCTGAGCAACTAGTCTTGCCTGCCAGCCTCGCGCCGCGCCCGCGCCCGCGCCCGCCAGGCGAGCCGGGTATGGGCGATCCACAAGGTGTTGACGGTGATGTAGCCGAGCACGGCGAGCGCCGTGGCCAGCGTCGGCAGGCCGACCAGCAGCGGCGTGCCGAGGCTCGTCATCCAGCCGAGGCCGGCGCTCAGCCAGTCGCCCGGTGCCAGCTGGGCAAACACAGGTGCCGCCACGGCGCGGGCATGCGTGCCGAGCAGCCATTTGCCGATTTCGAAGGCGAGCAGATAAAGCGGGACGATGGTCAGCGGGTTGGTATACAGCGTGGTGGCCATCGCCACCGGCAGGTTGCGCTTGAACGCGAGCGCCAGCAGCGCCCCGCTCAGCATCTGCAGCGGGCCGGGCACCAGGCCCGAAAACAGGCCGATCGCCACGCCGCCGGCGACCGAGCGGCGGTTCAGGTGCCATAGATTGGGGTGAGTGAGCCACGGCGCGATATGCCGCAGGTAACGGTGCTCGCGCAGCGTGTGGGGCTCGGGCAGGAAACGCTTGAAGAACTTGGGCCGCAAGGTTCCGTCCGTTCCCCTGATCCCGGGCCGTGCTCAGTGCAGCTGGGCTTCGCGCAGGAAGCGAACCACGCCGCGGTGCTTGACGAGGTAGCTACCTTCGCCGAGGTCTTGGGCTTCTTCGAGCTCGCGCACGGTGAAGTCGACTTCCTCGCCGTTGACCGTCATTTCCAGCAGCACGTCGTCCGTGTCGAGCTGGCCATGCACCGCGCGGATATAGCTCGGGCGAGCCACGTCATCGTTGAGTTGGATCAGGTCGGCGTTGTTTAGCTGGAGCAGGATGTCGGAGCGTAATGTCTTGTACATGGTGTGTACCTCGATAGCGGGCGCAGTGGTGCCTGCTATCGATATGCGGGCCAACTCCGGCTTTTCAAGCCCCTTGCAGCAGGCCGGCCAGCTTGTCGGCCGCGGTCGCCAGCTCGGCATTGGTGTTGAGCAGGTCGGGGCATAGCCGCAGGCGCTCGCCGCGTGCATCGATGTTGATGCCGAGCACCTTGAGCCCACGCGCGATCTCCGGTGCCTTGGGGTGGTGCACGCAGAGGAAGGCGCCGTGGCGGTGGTCGGCCCCCTGTGCCGCGATGCCGTGGGCAGCCAGCGCCTGCTTCAGCCACTGTAATTGCCCGAGCGAATAGGCGCGCAGCCGCTCGACGCCGATTGCCGCGAGAAACTCCTGGCCGCTGCGCGATTGATAGTAGGTCAGCACCGGTGGTGTCGATTCGAGCCAGGCGTCGCCGCCAGCGCCGAAGCGTAGCGGGTCGGGGCGCGCGTAGGCGAAGGGCTCGGCCTTGGCGAACCAGCCGGTATCGAGCGTGATCAGCCCCTGGCTGATGCTGTGCGGCGACACGTAGAGCCAGCAGGCGCCGGGCCCGCCACGCAGGTATTTGTAGCTGCCGCCGATGGCGAAATCGCAAGCCAGGTGGCCGACATCGACCGGAATCACGCCCACTGCGTGATAGACATCGACCAGCACGCGCGCGCCAACATCGTGACCATGCCGGATCAGATGTTCGAGATTGGCGAGAATCTGCGCCGTGGCGAACATTACCTGCGACACCACCACCAGGTCGGTCCCTGGCGTGATGGCGGCGATCAGCGCCTCGATGTCGTAATCACCCGCGGCATTGGGCTCGACATAGTGCAGCGCGATGCGGCCCATGGCCTGGTATTGCTTGAGGATGAAGTCGATCGAGTCGAATTCGCCGCGTGTCGTCACCACGCGGATCGGCTCGCGATAGCTGTTGAGCACCGCCCGCAACCCTTGCCCGGCGCTGGTCTTGGGCACCACGCAATCGGCCCGCGGCGCGCCGATCAGGGCTGCGATGCGCGCCCGGTAGTGCTGCTGCTCGGTGAGCCATGCATCCCAGGCGTCGTCCATGCGGTGCTGCCACAGGCTTAGCCCTTCGGCGACATCGTGCATCGCCTGGTCGAGCGGCCGGCCGAGCGAATGGTTGGCGAGGTAGATTTCATCGCGCGACAGTACCTGCGAAAACAGCGGCGCGATATGCAGGTGAACGGCCTGCTCGGTCAGCGCGTCGTCGCCGAGGTATTGCAGGGCGCGCTCGAGGTAGCTCGATATCATCGTCCAATCTCCGTGCGCACGTCGATCAGCTCTGGAAAGAAGGTCAGCTCCAGCGCGCGCTTGAGAAAGCTGACCCCGCTCGAGCCACCGGTGCCTTTCTGAAAGCCGATGATGCGCTCGACCGTCTTCATGTGGCGGAAGCGCCAGAGCTGGAACGACTCTTCGACATCGACCAGCTTTTCCGCCATCTCATAGGTATCCCAATGCGTTTTCGGGGCATCGTAGATCGCCTTGAACACCGGGATCAGCGCCGGGTTGCGCTGATAGGGCTGCGACCAGTCGCGCTCGATGCAGGCGGATGGCACGGGCAGGCCGCGCCGCGCCAGGTGGCGCAGGAATTCGTCGTACAGGCTGGGCGCATCGAGCAGGGCCTTGAGCGCCTGGTATTTCTCCGGCTCGTGGCGGAACACGTCGAGCATCGCCGCATGCTTGTTGCCGAGCAGGAATTCGATCGAGCGGTACTGGTGCGACTGAAAGCCCGACGAGCTGCCGAGTGCGGGGCGGAATTCGGCGTACTCCGACGGCGTCAGCGTCTCCAGCACGGCCCACTGTTCGAACAGCTGGCGCTGGATCTGCTTCACCCGCGCGAGGATCTTGAAGCAGGGGCCGAGCTGGTCCTGCCGGACGTAGCCGATGGCGGCCTTGAGCTCGTGCAGCATCAGCTTCATCCACAGCTCGGAAGTCTGGTGCTGCACGATGAACAGCATCTCGTCATGCAAGGGCGGGTTGGACAGCGGGCGCTGGCATGCCAGCAGTTCATCGAGGCAGAGATAGCCGCCGTAGCTCATGCGATCGGATAGATCGGTGACGATGCCCGGCTCGAGTTCGCGTTTGTTCACTTGTGGTGTCCCGTGGCGGTGAGGTCGTTCCATTGTTGGCTGCCATGGTCACGAAAGCAAGGAAGCACACCACCCCGGATGAGCCCCGCATACGCTGTGCGCCGGATGCGGGGCTGGGCCTGATTTGCCCGCCTGCGGGGCTAAACCGCGAGCCTGCAGGGCAGGCCTGGCGCTGCCCTGCGCCCCCTTGCCTGGCGTGCCCTGCAGGCCAATGCCCGGTCAGCCGTTGATGGGCTCTGCGCGGTGTTCGGCAAGGCGCACGCGCATCAGCCGGGCCGCTTCCACCATTGCCGACAGCGCGGTTTCGGTCTCGGGCCAGCCGCGTGTCTTCAGGCCGCAGTCCGGGTTCACCCACAGGCGTTCGAGCGGGATTACGCTGACTGCCTTGCCCAGCAGCCTGACCATCTCTTCCACGCGCGGGATGCGCGGCGAATGGATGTCGTACACACCGGGCCCGATCTCGTTCGGATAGGCGAACTCGCCAAAGCCTTCGAGCAGCTCCATATCCGAGCGCGAGGTTTCGATGGTGATCACGTCGGCATCCATCGCGGCAATCGCGGGCAGGATGTCGTTGAACTCGGCGTAGCACATATGGGTATGAATCTGTGTATCGTCGCGTACCCCCGATGCCGCCAGGCGGAAGGCACGCGCAGCCCAGTCCAGATAGGCCGGCCAGTCGCGGCGCTTGAGTGGCAGCCCCTCGCGGTAGGCCGGCTCGTCGATCTGGATGATGCCGATGCCGGCAGCCTCGAGATCGACCACCTCATCGCGGATGGCCAGTGCGATCTGCTGCGCCGTGGCGCTGCGCGGCTGGTCGTTGCGCACGAAGGACCACTGCAGGATGGTCACCGGCCCTGTCAGCATGCCCTTCATCGGCCGCTCGGTCAGGCTTTGTGCGTAGCGGCTCCATTCGACGGTCATCGGCTGCGGGCGGGAGACATCGCCGTAGATGATCGGCGGCTTCACGCAGCGGCTGCCGTAGCTCTGCACCCAGCCATGCTCGGTGAAGGCAAAGCCTGCCAGCTGCTCGCCGAAATACTCGACCATGTCGTTGCGCTCGGCTTCGCCGTGCACCAGCACATCGAGGCCCAGCGCCTCCTGCTTCTGCACCACGAGCCCGATTTCGGCGCGCATCGCGGCCTGATATTGCGCGTCGCTCAGCTCGCCGCGCTTGAATGCCGCGCGCGCCTGGCGGATCGCCGCCGTCTGCGGAAACGAGCCTATCGTCGTGGTCGGCAGCAAGGGCAGGGCAAAGCGCCGACGCTGGGCCGCCTGCCTGGCCGGGAATACTGATTGACGATGCTCGTCGTTCGCGCTGACATGGGCCAAGCGTGTCGCCACGGCCGGATCGTGGATGCGCGAACTGGTGGCGCGCGCGTCGATTGCCGCGCGGTTGGCCTGCAGCGCCTGATGCACGGCCACACGGCCCTGGTCGAGGGCGTGCTTGAGCAACCCCAGCTCGCCCAGCTTCTGGCGCGCAAAGGCGAGCCAGCTCCTGAGCTCGCCATCGAGCCGGGCCTCCTGCTCCAGATCGACCGGCACGTGCAGCAGCGAGCAGCTCGGCGCCAGCCAGAGCCGGTCGCCGAGCGCGCGCCGGGCATTGCCCAGTTGCTCCAGGCAACGGCCGAGATCGGCACGCCAGATGTTGCGGCCGTCGATGATCCCGGCCGACAGCACCTTGTCCGCCGGCCAGCCGGCCAGGAAGCGGTCGAGCTGCGCTGGCGCCCGCACCAGGTCTAGATGCAGGCCGGCAACCGGCAGGGCTTGCAGCCGAGCTGCGTGTTCCGCGACCGAATCGAAGTAGGTGGCCAGCAGCAGCTTGGGGCCTGTCTGCGACAGCATCTCGTAGACCGGCGCGAGGCGTGCCAGCCAGTGCGCGGGCAGGTCGAGCGTCAGTGCCGGCTCGTCGATCTGCACCCATTCCACGCCTTGTGCCGCAAGCTCTGCGAGCAGCGCCTGGTAGCAGGGCAGCAAGCGGTCGAGCAGGTCGAGGCGGTCGAATTCATGGTGGTGCGCCGAGCCGCAGCAGGCGGCTGCCTGCTCGTTGTGGCCAAGCCGTGCCTTGCCCAGCCAGAGGAAGGTCAGCGGGCCGATCAGCACCGGCTTGGCGGCATGGCCGAGCGCCCGTGCCTGGGCCAGCTCGTAGAGCAACCAGCGCGGGTCGAGCGTGAAGGTGGTATCGGGATGAAACTCGGGGACCAGGTAGTGATAGTTGGTATCGAACCACTTGGTCATCTCCAGCGCGAACTGACCGGCATTGCCGCGTGCCAGCTCGAAATACTGGTCGAGCGTGAGCTGCGGCCCGAAGCCGAAGCGGCGTGGTGCGCAGCCGAACAGCGCGATATGGTTGAGCACCTGGTCGTAGTAGGCGAAATCGCCGACGGTGACCCGCTCTAGGCCTGCCTCGGCCTGCCATTGCCAGTGTTGGCGCCGCAGCGCCGCCGCCTGGTCGAGCAGCGCGGCCTGGTTCAGGTCGCCTTTCCAGTAGGCCTCGACGCCGCGTTTGAGTTCGCGTTGGGCTCCGATGCGCGGAAAGCCCAGGGTATGAATGGTGGTCATTGCTCATGCTCCTGTATATGAACGAGTTGCATGATGGCCGTCTGTTGAATATGATTCAAACTCATTATTTTCAGAATTATCATCAATCATATTCATGCCGCAGCCGATACTCGAACTTCGTCATCTACGCACGCTGGCCGCCATCAGCGAGAGCGGCAGCCTGTCACGCGCGGCCGAGCGGCTGTATCTCACGCAGTCGGCGATTTCGCATCAGATCAAGGCCTTGGAGACGCATTACGGCGTCGAGCTGTTCGAGCGCAAGAGCCAGCCGCTCAAGCTGTCGCTTGCCGGGCAAGGCCTGCTGCAGCTTGCCGAGACCGTCCTGCCGCAGGTGGCGGCTGCCGAGCGCGACCTCGCCCGGCTGTCCGAAGGGCAGGCAGGCCAGCTGCGTATCGCGGTGGAATGTCATACCTGCTTCGACTGGCTGATGCCGGCGATGGACCGTTTCCGAGAGGCTTGGCCGGAGGTGGAGCTCGACATCGTGTCGGGGTTTCATGCCGACCCGGTCGGCCTGCTGCTGACTGATCGCGCCGATGTCGCCGTGGTATCGGAGCGCGACAATGCCGAACAGGGCGTCGCCTATCGGCCGCTGTTCGGTTACGAGATCGTGGCGCTGCTGGCCAAGCGCCACGTACTCACCGCCAGGCCGAGCCTGGTGGCGCAGGATTTTGCCGACCAGACGCTGATTACCTACCCGGTGCCCGACGACATGCTCGACCTGATCCGTCAGGTGCTGCGCCCGGCGGGCATCAACCCCAAGCGCCGCACCAGCGAGCTGACGGCCGCCATCCTGCAGCTGGTTGCCAGCCAGCGGGGCATCGCCGCGCTGCCTGCCTGGGCCGTCCAGGGCTATGTCGATCGCGGTTATGTGGCAACCCGGCCGATCGGGGAGGGGGGCTTGTGGGGAGAGCTCTACGGCGTGGTCAGGACGGCGGATGTCGAGAAGACCTTCGTCGCCGACTTTCTGTCCACCATGCGCGAGACATGCTTCAAGTGCCTGAGCGGCATCGTCGCACTATCCGGCTGATATTACCGGCAGGGCAGATCATCCAAACAAAAACGGCGCCGTGAAGGCGCCGTTTTTTTGCATCAAGCCAGCTCAGTCGGCTTGATAGACATAGGGCTTCTGCTTGACGCGCGATTCCTCGAAGCGCTTGTACAGATCGCGGTCGATTTCGCGATCCCACCAGGTGCCGCGATTTGCCTTCTGCTGTTCCTTCACCTCTGGGTTCTGGTCGAGAAAGCCGTTGATGAACTGGGTGAAGTCGGAAACGTAGTTACGGTCTATGGCCATGATTCTCGGGTTCCTGCGTATCGGCGGTTTGGTAGCCGGTCATTATAAAACGACTTGCCCCACGTGCCCAAGCTGTCTGCGCACGATCCAGCCGATATGTGCATCTTCGGTACACCTGCATCGTAATCACGGCTGTATTTTCAACACCCACCGGGCCACCCATGTCGGCAGAAAAAACAAGCCAGTGCTTGCTAGGCATGTCTATACGTTTACATGCAAACCGGCTGAATATTGCCGGACGCCCTGTTTTGGTACCCGCTACCGAGTGCACCAAAGCGGGTCGGCAAGCCGCTGATTTCCTGTAGCCGCAGCCACAATTTGTATCAGAGTGTCGCTATTTTGCAACACCGCAAATCACCAAAATTTGGCAACAAAATTGCGCAAATTTGTAAATTTATTTGTGTTGATTGCAATGTGGGCGAGGGTTGGCGAAACGAGCACCAACTTGCACTAACATGGCGCGCCGCCACGATTCAGGCAATGTTGCGTGCCTTCCGATATAAGTTATTGATCTTTATTTATAAAAGCTGGAAATAAAGGCGTGATGGAAAATGCCTATACAGATCGATGCTGGTTGGCACGTCGATTGCTTAAGGATCGAGGCGCAAATCTTGTGTGCGGCGCAGCATGGAATGCGTTTCTCACGGGATTTCTTTTTTGTTATGTTAGCAGCGCTATCTAGGGTTAAAGCTCTAAAGGTGGCAGTAAAAAACTGTTAAGAAGTTTGAACGTTCTCATGAGAGGGAGACGGCTTAAATGAAAATGAAACGACTAGCGTTCGCCATTGCGACGATCGGCTATGCCGGTGCGATCAACGGGATCGCATACGCAGAAGATTCGACTGACCAACCCCCCCCGCAGAAGGCCGAGCGGATCGAGGTGACTGGTTCTAGTATCAAACGCGTAGCAAAAGAAGGCGCTCTACCTGTTACCGTCGTCCGCAAAGAGGATATTGCGAGAACTGGTGCCACGAATGTAGAGGAGTTGGTCCAGTCGATCACGTCGACTAGCGCCGTTGGTGGTACGTCGACTGCGCAAGGCGCTGGGTTGTCAACGTATGGTATGTCCTCCGTGTCGATGCGTGGGCTGGGGGGTAACCGGACTCTTGTGCTGGTAAACGGCCGTAGGTTGGCAAATTATGCTACCGACGGTACGACAGTCGACATTAACAGCATCCCACTTTCCTCTATCGAACGCGTTGAGGTCCTGCGCGACGGCGCCTCCTCCGTATATGGTAGCGACGCGGTTGCCGGTGTAATTAACTTCATCATGCGGAAGAATTACAACGGTTTTGAGGCTAGTGCTTACACGGGAAGCCCAACGCGGAGCGGCGGCGGGCAGATCAACAAGGCAGGTTTCGTTGCTGGTACAGGCGACCTCGATGAGAACAAATTCAACCTGGTAGTCTCTGGGGACTTTTCTCATGACCGCGCGCTATATGGTGCAAACCGTACCTTTGCAAAGCGTGGCTGGAACGAATTCTTTGATAGTAGTGCTACTCCCAGTGGCAGACTGCAAGCCCCCTGGGCAATGGGCGTTCCCTTTAATCAGCAAAATCTCAAGACTTTAGGTAACCCTGCTGAATCTGATTGTTCTATGAACGGCAGCGCCATGGATGATAACTATGGCACTTGTCGCTATGACCCTTCTGACTTGGTGCCATTGGCGCCAACGGTAGATAGAGGCAATTTGTCGGCAAACTTCCGGTTTGCCTTGAGCCCAGCTCATGAACTGTACTCAACGGCTATCTACACCAGAACCAAGACTGTCACGCTTGAGCAGTACTCTCCTTATTCTCCGGTTTTCCTGGGTACGGACAACGCATTCCTGAACTCCGGGATTGAGCAGTCGATTCTGATTGGCCCGTCAAACCCTGTATACAACTCGACAATTGTTCCCTACCTCAATTCTATCGGTATGCCTCAATATATAGGTCAGCCGCTCGCTGTATCCTATCGTGCTTATGACGGTGGTCGACGTGAACATACGGATACCGCTGATCAATGGCATTTTGTTGCGGGGATGAAGGGGACTTTTGGCGCGTGGGATTATGATGCCGCCTATGTCTTCAATCAGAGTAAGGTGCAGGAAGATACCAACGGTGGCTATCAACTCCAGACCAAACTCGTTGATCTCCTGAACAAGAGCAATACGTTTAATCCATTCACGACCTTCCAAGATGCTGCCTTGGCTGAGCAGATCAAGGCGACAAACTACAATGGGATGATGGTCGCCTCAAAGCTGACGAATCAAGGGGTTGACGGAAAACTTTCCGGTGCGGTGTTCGAGTTGCCCAGCGGATCGTTGTCGGCCGCCGTTGGTGTCGGCGCGCACAAGGAGACGCTGGACTTTACGTCCAGTGCAGCAGCTCAGGGGGGCGATGTTTCGGGGTATGGTGCGGCGTTGATGCCATACAACAAATCCAGAAACAATCACTCTATGTTTGCTGAGGTGAACGTACCGATTGTCAAGCATCTTGAGGCGGATGTCGCAGTACGCTCAGATCACTACGAGACCATTGGTAGTGAAACCACACCTAAAGTGAGCCTGCGTTGGCAACCGCTGCAACAGTTTCTGTTGCGTGGCTCTTGGGGTAAGGGTTTCCGGGCACCATCTCTGCCGGAACTGTATACCCCTATCGTTGTTTCCTCGACCTCTCAATTTACCGATCCGGTTACCGGGGAAAAGAACCAGTTTAACCAAACCGCTGGTGGTAGCCCTGATCTCAAGCCAGAGCATACAAAGCAAATGTCGTTTGGCTTTGTTGTTGAGCCTGTATCTGGTGTTTCGGCTGGTGTCGATTTCTTCCGGGTTAAAGTCGAAGATCAGATCCTGTCTGGTACCGGCGGGGCGTTGTCTGCACAGGCAATTGTTGGCTTTGCCTCCGAGGGCAATTCCTTCTTTGCTCCGCTTGTCCAGCGCGCATGTCCGACATGCAACATCCAGTCGATCAAAAATACTGCACTCAATGGCGGTAACTTGGATGTTGCTGGGGTCGATATTGATCTGCGGTGGCGTGTTGGTAAGACGGAGATGGGGGCTGTCGATGTCGGCTTGAATGGTACCTACTTCAGTAAGTACGACTCGACCGATCCATCCGGCGCGACACAACATGCTGTGGCCCGAACCGTTGATGATGCTGGCAACATCTTGAACCCAACTCAGCAAGGCGGCGTAATCATGCGCTGGAAGCATGAGTTGACGGCTGGGGTGACTAATGCAACTTGGTCGGCAAGCGTGACCCAGAACTTCCAGAACGGATATTGGGACTTCCCCGATAATGATGGTGCACCGCACTGGGTTGGGTCGTTTGCCACATATGACCTGCAAGGAAACTACACTGCCATCAAGAACCTTAAACTCACGCTGGGCGTCAAGAATGTATTTGATAGCGACCCACCGCGTAGTAACGCAGGCGTGAATGTTGGTTACTTCCAAAGTGGCTACGATCCTTCTTACTATGACCCACGGGGGCGCTTCATCTACGGTAGCGTCAACTACAAGTTCAAATAATCGCGTGACCTGAACAGCTGTGCCAGCCTGATTTGTATGGCTGGCACAGCGTGTTTTTTGACGAACGACACCCGTTTTTGTATTTTTGATCAACTGCTTACGATTCTTGTGGTAAGCTGAATTTGTATATACAGCCGATCACCATCCAGCCGGTGCCGGCATTCTCAAAAAGCAACTAGCAATATTAGGAGTTCATAACATGCTGGATTTCATCATCGAGGTAAGTATTCTTTCTGGCGGCCTGGTTCCGCTGTTGGCCCTGGTTCTGTTGATCGCGCTTGCCGTGATCATTGAGCGCTGGTGGTATATCGCTCGTGTTGTGAAGATTGGTGATGCGATCGAGCATGACATTCTGCTGGTCAAGTACCAAAGCATCGAGCAGTTGCAGCAGGTGGCCAAGCACTATGAGGGTTCGCCGCAGGCCAATGTCGTCAAGGCTGCCGTCGCGTCGCGCGGCGAGAGCGCCGAGGCGATGGAGCGCCACATCGAAGAGGCGCTGATGTGGGAACTGCCCAAGCTCGACAAGAATCTGTGGGTACTCGACACCGCTGTGACGCTGGGCCCCTTGCTCGGCCTGTTCGGTACCGTCATCGGCATGATCGAGTCGTTCGGCGCGATCGGTAACCACGGTGTATCGAACCCCAACGCGATTACCGGCGGTATCGGCCACGCGCTGGTGGCAACGGCCGGCGGCCTGATGGTTGCCATCACCTCCGTGGGCTTCCTCAACTATTTCAACAAGCGCATCCGCCTCACCATCAACCAGCTTGAACTGGTGAAGATGATGTTGATCAACCGCCTGCATGGTGGTGGTATCGACCAAGCCGTGGCGCAGGGCCAGAAGACGGCTGCCGCGACCGCCAAGGTTAACGTTGCTGCGCAAGGTGCCTGATCATGCGCGGCCGTTATATGGAACATAAGGAACCTCGCATCGAGGTGATCCCGCTCATCGACATCATGATGTTCCTGTTGATCTTCTTCATGGTCGTGACCCTGAAGATGATGGAAGGAGCGGGCGTCACGCTGCAATTGCCGTCGTCGAAAACGGCACAGAGCATGCAGCCGCCGGTCAAGGTTGCGGTGGGCGTCAAGGAAGATGGCTCGATGCAGGTCGACAACCAGGCTGTGTCGCACGAGCAGCTGACTGCCTTGCTCAAGCAGAAGAAGTCCTCGGCACCCAAGGTTGAAGTGATCATCGCTGGGGATAAGGGCACTTCCCTGCAGACCTTGATGTCGGTGATGGATGATGTGCGGAGCGCGGGTATCACCGCTGTCGGCATCGCGACCAAGAAGGAAGCAGGAGGAGCCTGATGACCGCCATGACTGTTGCGGAAAAGCCGGGTACTCCGCTTTGGGCCGAATATCGGCCGGATCAGGACAGGTCCTTTTCCTTCAAGAAGGCCTTGCTGATCGCCGCGATCATCGAGATAGCCGCCTTGGGCGCGCTGACGATGATCCCGCCGACCGGCAAGCATATCGCCGAGAAGGATCAGGTCATGGAAGTGGTGGATGTGACCGAAGAGCCGCCTCCGCCGCCCCCTGAGCCCGAGAAGGTCGTCGAGCAGCCCAAGGAGATCGAAAAGATCATCGAGCGGTCGCAGGAGGCGCCCAAGCCTCAGGCCCAGCCTGAACAGGCGCCGATTCCGATGGAGGCGCCCAAGCAGGTTGATAGTGCTGCGGCGGCGCCAGGCGGGATGAGCGTACCGACTGCGGTGGGTGAATCCAGGCCTGCGGTGGGCAATCCTGCTCCCGATGCGAAGCCGACACCGCCAACTGGCCCGGAAAAGGGGCTGGTAGCGACCAAGAAAGTGGCTATCGAATTCCCGCGCAAGGCGCGTGAGAACGATATTCAGGGCTTGGTCGTGGCGCACGTCCATGTCGACGAAAACGGGGATGTCTCGGATGTCGACATCAAGAAGTTCCCGGCGGGCGGCTCGGTGTTGGCCTCTGAGGTGAAGCGCAAGCTGATGCAGTGGAAGTTTGCATCGGAAGGGCGCAAGCGCATCGGCCTTTACGAGATCAACTTTAAATTCAACGACGAAGAGGAAATGGTCGAGGGTCAATAAACCTGATTGCCTTCGAACGCCCACAGATCGTTTCAAAAGGTTGGGCGGTGATTCATCACCGCCCTTTTCATTGCCTACCCATACTCTGATTGGCTATGAACACTTCCCTCAGATCCAAAAGATCCAGCGGGAGTGGTGGTGTACCCGTGTCCCGACGCTTCGTGCAAGCGCTTGGTCAACTGGCATGCGCCGCTACTCTCTCCCTGGGCACCGCCTTGCCACTCTGGGCGGCTGCCGACATGAACAAGACCATGTATTTCAGCTTCGAGGCCGCCGAGACGGGCTTCGACCCCGCTGCCTACAGCGATCTTTACTCCAATATCGTCATCGCCAACATGATGGAGACCCTGCTGGAGTTCGATTACCTGTCGCGTCCGACGCGCGTGGTGCCGGGCACGGCCGCAGCCATGCCGGAAGTGCTCGATGGTGGGCGAACCTATATCTTCCATCTCAGGAAGGGCATCTACTTCGCGCCGCATGAAGTCTTCGGCGGCAAGAAACGCGAGCTGACGGCGCAGGACTATGTCTACAGCTTGCTGCGCCTGGTCGACCCGAGCACCAAGCGCCCCAATGCCTGGTTGCTGCGCGGCAAGGTGATCGGCCTCGACGAGAAGCTGGCCGAATACAAAAAGACCAAGCAGTTCGACCCGAATGTGCCGGTGGAAGGGCTCAAGGCGCTCGATCGCTACACCCTGCAGATCAAGCTGAAGAAGCCCGATTACGATCTGCCCTACATCATGGCCATGCCCAGTACGGTCGCCATGGCCAAGGAGATCGTCGACAAGTACGGCGACCAGGATGCGGGCGCCCACCCGGTCGGCACGGGCCCCTACATGCTGAAACAGTGGGAACGCGGTCACCGCATGGTGCTCGAAGCCAACCCGAATTTCCGTGGGTTGACCTATGCGCCGCCGGCCGATGCCAAGGGCGTCGACCAGAATGTTGCGAATCAGCTCAAGGGCAAGGTGCTGCCACTGATTGGCACGATCGACATCCGCATCATTGAGAGCGGCCAGGCGCAGTATCTCGACTTCCTGCGCGGTGGGCAGGACATCCTGGTCGATACCAAGCCCGAATACGCGGCGCTGGCGGCGCCGGGCGGCAAGCTCGACCCCAAGCTCGTCAAGAAGGGGATCCGCAGCTTCACCGAGCAGCAGCCGGAGATCGTCTACAACCACTTCAACATGGACGACCCGGTCGTCGGCGGCTATACGCCGGAGAAGGTTGCGCTGCGCCGGGCCTTCACGATGTCCTACAACTCGTTGAAAGAGGCGATGGTGCTGCGCAACGGGCAGGCCATCGAAGCCCAGGGACCGTGGTCGCCGGGCATCGTCGGCTACGACGCAAGCTTCAAGAACCCGTTTCACGCCTATAACCCGGCTCGCGCCAACGCCATCCTCGATACCTACGGCTACAAGGATGTGGACGGCGATGGCTACCGTGAACGGCCCGACGGCAAGCCGCTCGAGGTGGAATACCTGGGTACCGCAGGCAGCGGGCGCGAGCTGGAAGAGCAGATTCTCAACGCGTTCAGGGACATCAAGATCCGCGCGCGCACTGTCCAGGTATCGTTCCCGGACCTGATCCAGCGCCGCCAGAACGGCAAATACCAGCTGGCGGGCGGGGCGTGGATCGCCGACTACCCCGATGTCGACAACTTCCTGCAGCTGCTTTACGGCCCAAACACCGGCGAGGGCAACGATGCGCGCTTCAAGCTGCCCGAGTTCGACCGGCTGTACGACGACATCACCGCCATGCCCGATTCGCCCGAGCGGCAGAAGAAGGTGATGCGCATGGTGCGGCTGGCATCGGCCTATGCGCCGTGGAACTTCAACGTCCACCGCATCCGCACGCACTTTGCCCAAGGCTGGACGACGGGGTTTGCGAAACATCCGTTCGATCACGTCAAGTTCATGTACTACGACATCGACCTCGCCAAACGCGAGGCGTACAAGAAACAACAATAGAAAAGAGATAGAGGATCATGAAAAAGACTGCGATTTCACTCGCCTGCCTGCTCGCTGTGGGCCAGGCTTACGCGGCACAGCCGGGCCAGGTGCCGCTGCCAAATGCCACGCAGATCGCCACGCAATGCCAGCAGACGCTGGCCGATGCCAAGCGCCGTGTCGCCAGCCTTGAAAAGCTGCCGCTCGCCAAAGTCGGTAAGGACAACACCCTGCTTGCCTGGAACCAGCTCGACATCGTGCAGGAGAACCTGATCGGGCCCATCGGCCTGCTCGTGGAAACCAGCCCGGACGCGGCGGTGCGCAAGGCTGCCGACGAGTGCAGCCTGAAGCTGTCGGCCTATGCCAACCAGTATCTGCAGAGCGCCGCGCTGTACGCGCGCATCAAGGCGCTGCAGGTGTCGGACCCGATCGACATCGCCGCGCGCGACGACATTCTCGACAGCTTCGAGAGCCGTGGCGTGAACCTGCCCGCCGACAAGCGCGCCCGCGTGTCGGACATCCTGAACCGCCTCGACAAGCTGTCCCAGGACTTCGCGCGCAATATCCGCGACAACGCGACCAAGGTCGCGTTCAGCGAGGCCGAGCTCAAGGGTGTGCCGGCCGAGTTCTACGGCAAGCGTAGCAAGGATGCCGAAGGGCGCTACCAGTTTGCCCTCGATTATCCCGAGAACGACGCGATCATGGGCGGCGCCGAGAATGAAGCGACGCGCCGTGCCTTCTACACGGCGTTCAACCAGCGCGGCGGCGAGGCCAACCTCAAGCTGCTGGGCGAGGCCGTGGCCTTGCGCAAGGAGCTGGCGGGCCTGTTCGGCTTCGACAGCTATGCCGACTGGTCGCTCAAGCGCAAGATGGTCGGCAGCGCGGCGGTGGTGAACCAGTTCCTCGATGAGGTTCAGGCTCGCGTCGAAGCGCTGGAGAAAAAGGAGCTTGGCGAGCTGACCGCCGAGAAAGCCGCGTTCACGCACGATGCCAACGCAAAGCTGAACCGCTGGGACGTGATGTACTACGAAAAGCGGCTGCAGATGACCCGCTACAGCCTCGACCAGGACCAGGTGCGCGCGCAGTTCCCGACCGAGCCGACGATCGCCTGGATGATGAAGGTCACCAGCACGCTGTACGGCGTCGAATTCCGCCCCAACAAGCAGCTCAAGACCTGGCACCCGGAAGTGCGGGGCTATGACGTATTCGACGGCAAGAGCGGCCAGTATCTGTCGAGCTTCTACCTCGACCTGTTCCCGCGCGAAAACAAGTACAAGCACGCTGCGGCCTTCCCGATCCGCAGCGTGAGCCTGGCGGCACACCGCACGCCGGCGTCGGCGCTGGTCACCAACTTCAACCGCGACGGCTTCAATCAGGACGAGCTCGAAACGCTGTTCCACGAGTTCGGCCACGTGATGCACGGCGTGCTGTCGAAGACGCGCTATGTGCTCAATGCCGGCACCTCGGTCAAACGCGATTTCGTCGAGGCGCCGTCGCAGATGTACGAAGAGTGGGCGCGCCGCCCCGAGACGCTGAAGCTGTTCAGCGAGACCTGCCCGAGCTGCAAGCCGATCGACCCGGCGCTGATTGCGCGCATGAACGAGGCGCGCACCTTCGGCAAGGGGGTGCAGTATGCGCGTCAGCGCCTCTACGCGGCATGGGACATGGCGCTGCACGGCGCCAAGCCGGTTGATCCGCAGGCGGCCTGGGTCGAGATGGAAGGGCGCACGCCGCTCGGCCATGTCGATGGCACCATGTTGCCGGCCTCGTTCGGCCACATGATGGGCGGCTACGAGGCGGGCTACTACGGCTATATGTGGTCCGAAGTGCTCGCGCTCGACATGCTGTCCGGCTACGGCGACAACGTGATGGACGCCAAGACCGGCGCGCGCTACCGCTCGATCATCCTGGAGCAGGGCGGGCAGGTGCCGCCAATGCAGCTGGTAGAGCAGTTCCTTGGCCGCAAGCCCAATTCGGACGCATTCTTCCGTGAGATCACCGGGCAGCGCAACGCCGCCAATGTCGCCCAGGCGGGCGCCAGGGAGTAAGGTCGATGCTCGCATATTTCATCCGACGTGTACTGCAGATGATCCCCACCATCCTGGGGGTCATCCTGCTCTTGTTCCTGCTGTTCCATTTCTTTGCCGGTGACCCGGCGCAGGTGCTGGCCGGCAAGATGCCGAACGCCGAGCGCATCGCGGCGATCCGCAAGGAACTGGGGCTCGACGAATCGTGGCTGGTGCAGCTGTGGCTGTTCCTGAAACAGGTGCTGACCTTCGACTTCGGCCGTAGCTGGACCACCAACGAGCCGGTACGCGACATCCTCGCCGCACGGGTGCCGGTGACGCTGACCATCATGATCCCGGTGTGGATTCTGGAGGCCGTCATCGCCGTGGTGCTGGCGCTGGCCGTGGCCTACGTGCGCGGCAGCCTCACCGATCGCTCGGTGATGGCGGTGTGCACCGCGGCCATGTCGATCAGCCTGCTGCTCTACGCCGTCGTCGGGCAATGGCTGTTCGCCTACAAGCTCGGCCTGTTCCCGATGATAGGCTGGGGCGACGACCTGGCGAGCAATCTGTCGAGCTACGCGCAGCTGCCCATCATGCTGATCCTGTTCGTCGCCGTGGCGCCGAGCCTGCGGCTGTATCGCTCGTTCATCGTCGAGGAGATCAATCAGGACTATGTGCGCACCGCGCGCGCCAAGGGCGCCAGCGACAACCGCGTGATGTTCGTGCAC
The DNA here is from genome assembly GCF_040812015.1 of Chitinivorax sp. PXF-14. NCBI lineage: Bacteria > Pseudomonadati > Pseudomonadota > Betaproteobacteria > Chitinivorax > Chitinivorax sp. PXF-14. The sequence continues at coordinate 122,539 of NZ_JBFNXJ010000004.1, forward strand.
GTGCTGCGCAACGCCTCGATTCCGATCATCACCAATATGGCGCTGTCTATCCCGGGCCTCGTGGTCGGCTCCTTCATCATCGAGCAGATCTTCGCCATTCCGGGGCTTGGCAAGGAGGTGATCCTGGCCGTCGAGAAGAGCGATTTCCCGGTGATCAAGGCGATCACGGTGATGATCGCGCTGTTGACGATGGTCGCCAACCTGCTGGTGGATGCGCTGTACAAGGTGCTCGACCCGCGTGTCGAATTGAAATGAGGGGCAACATGGCAAACGCACAAGGTTTTTGGGCACAAGCGATGCGGCGCCTGTTCTCGGGTTGGCTGGCGCGCATCTGCCTGGCCGTCCTGCTGGTCTTCTTCGCCGTCACGGCGGCGGGTTGGCTCGGGCTCGTTGGTTCGAGCTGGAACGAGCCGGTTGCCGTCTCGTATGCGAGCCCGAACTTCCTCGCCGATCTGCCCAACCCGCAGGGCGAGGCGAGCCGGCTCAAGTACGATAAGGTCGAGATGGATGCGGAGAGCCGCGAGGTCGACCCGCTGGCGCCGAACTACGCCAAGTTCGACGAGCTCGAGAAGCAGTACCACCAGACCGAGCGGACGCTGGACTGGACGCGCCCCTTCGGCGCTGACAAGCAGGGCCGCGACATCATAGAGAAGACGCTGCAGGCCTCGCAGGTGTCGATCACCGTGGGCGTGGTGGCGGCCATCGTCGCCGTCATGCTCGGCACGGCGCTAGGCGCGCTGGCGGGCTATTTCGGCGGCAAGACCGATGCCGCGCTGGAATGGCTCTACAACGTGTTCACGGCCATGCCCTACATCCTCTTGGTGATGGCGGTCGCCTCGATCATCACCACGCCCGGCGTGAGCACGGTGGTGCTGATCCTCGGAGTGACGGGCTGGACCGGCACCTACCGGTTGATTCGCTCCGAGTACATCAAGCAGCGCAGCCGCGAGTATGTGCAGGCCGCGAGCGCGATCGGGGCGAGCGACAGCCGCCGCATGTTCGTGCACATCCTGCCCAATGTCAGCCACCTGATGCTGGTGCAGCTGTCACAGCTGGTCGTTGATTTCATCAAGTCCGAGGTGGTGCTGTCCTTCCTGGGCTTTGGCGTGCCGACCAGCGCCGTGTCCTGGGGCATCATGATCAACGAGGTCCGCGTCGAGCTCGTCGTCGGCAAGTGGTGGCAGCTCGTCGCCGCCGCCGGCACGATGTCGCTGTTCGTCGTCACCTTCGGCCTGTTCACCGATCTGCTGCGCGATGCGCTCGATCCCAAGGCCCGCCGCAAATGAGCCGCGAGGAAAGCCAATCCATGTCGAATCAAGCATTGCTTGAGGTGAAAGACCTCAAGGTTGAGTTCAAGCTGGGGCAGGGGCAAAGCTTCACGGCCCTGAAGGGCGTCAGCTTCACCATCCCCGCCAACAGCGTCGTCGCGCTCGTCGGCGAATCGGGCTCGGGCAAGTCGGTCTCGGCGATGGCCGTGATGGACCTGCTGCCGCACGAGAATACCGTCATCGCGCCGGAGAGCCGACTGGTATTCGACGGCAAGAACCTGCTGGGCGAATCGAGAAACCAGCGCCGCGACCGCTGCGGCGCGCAAATGTCGATGATCTTTCAGGAACCGATGTCGTCGCTGAACCCGGTCTACACCGTCGGCAGCCAGATCGCCGAGGTGCTGCGCCTGCACAAGGGCTTGGGCAAGCGCGAGGCGCTCAGGCGCGCGGTGGAGCTGTTGCGCGAAGTCGGCATCCCCGAGCCGGAAACCCGCGCCAACAGCTATCCGCACGAGATGTCGGGCGGCCAGCAGCAGCGCGTGATGATTGCCATGGCGATCGCCTGCGAGCCCAAGCTGCTGATCGCCGACGAGCCGACCACGGCGCTCGATGTCACCATCCAGAAGCAGATCATCGAGTTGCTGATGAGCCTCAAGTCGCGTCACGGCATGTCCATCCTGTTCATCACGCACGACCTGGCGCTGGTGAAGGAGATCGCCGACCAGGTGGTGGTCATGCAGCACGGTGTGATCCGCGAGCAGGGGCCCGCCGCCGAGGTGTTCAGCGCGCCGAAGGACGCCTACACGCGTGCGCTGCTCGCCTGCCGGCCGACGCTCGACCGTCGCCCGCTGCGGCTGCCGGTGGTCGACGATTTCCTGCAAGGGCGCGAGCATGAATTGCCGCAAGGCGAGCGTGCGCGCGGCGTGGCGCCGAACGACCCGATCGTGCTCGAGGTGAAGCACCTGAAGAAGGTGTTCACGCAAAAGCGCGGCCTGTTCGGCAAGCACGAGATCCACGCGGTCAAGGATGTATCGTTCAAGCTCGCGCGCGGCAAGACGCTCGGCGTGGTGGGCGAGTCGGGCTCCGGCAAGACCACCATGGGCAAGTCGCTGATCCGCCTGCATGCGGCGCAGGGCGGCGAGGTGATCTACAACGGCAAGAACCTGCTCGGCCTGAGCGAGCGCGACTTCCTGCCGTACAAGAAGAAGCTGCAGATCATTTTCCAGAACCCGTATGCCTCGCTCAATCCGCGCTTCACCATCGGCCAGATCCTGATCGAGCCGATGCAGATCCACCGCATCGGCGCATCCGACGACGAGCGCGTGGCCAAGGCGCACTACCTGCTCAAGCGCGTGGGGCTCAACGAGCAAGCCTTCCACAAGTACCCGCACGAGTTCTCGGGCGGACAGCGTCAGCGCATCGGCATCGCGCGCTGCCTGACGATGGAGCCGGAAATCGTGATCTGCGACGAATCGGTCTCCGCGCTCGATGTCTCAGTGCAGGCGCAGGTGCTCAACCTGCTGCAGGAGCTGCAGGACGAGATGGGGATGAGCTATATCTTTATCTCGCACGACCTGTCGGTGGTGAAGTACATCTCCGACGAAGTGCTCGTGATGAATCAGGGCGAGATGGTCGAGTACGGCAACTCGGACGCGATCTACCACGACCCCAGGCACCCGTACACGAAGAAGCTGCTGGCGGCGATCCCCGGGCGAGTTTGACCTCGTTGATCGGGTGTCGGAGAACTAAGGCAGAGTTCTAGGCTCGCAGGCTCGCCAAGAACTTGCGGGGTTCCTGGCGGTGCCAGGAACTAAGGCAGTTCTAGGTTCGTAGACTTGCCAAGAACTTGCCTTAATCTCCGACGAAGTGCTGGTGATGAACCGGGGCGAGATGGTCGAGTACGGCAACTCGGACGCGATCTATCACGACCCCAAGCACTAAGGCAGTTCTAGGCTCGCGGGCTCGCCGAGAACTTGTCACGTTCCTGGCCGGGCTTGCCTCATGTAAAGAAGCCGCACTGCAGGGGCCGCAATCGCGGCCCCTGTCGTAAGGTTTGAACGGCCATATCAGAACAGGCCACCCGCGAAGGCGGCGCCACATCGATCATTCGACTGCTATTGGAGACGCCATGAAACCGACCATGAATACCGCTGTGCTGCTGGCAGCCTTGCTGGGCGCGGGTTACAGCGCTGCGGCCGAGCAGATCCCGGTGCGCGAGTTCTTCAGGAACCCGGAGCGCACCAATTTCCAGATCTCGCCCGACGGCAAGACCCTCTCCTTTACCCAGCCGGTCGAGCGGCGCCTCAATCTCTATGTGCAGCCGCTGGGCGGCGAGGCGAAGCAGGTGACGGCGGTGGCCGACCGCGACATCCGCCAGTATTTCTGGAAGGGTGACGACTACCTGCTATTCCTGAAAGACAATGGCGGCGACGAGAATTTCCACCTGTTCGCGGTGGACCGCGACGGCAAGACCACGCGCGACCTGACGCCGTTCGACAAGGTGCGCGTCGAGCTTATCGACGATCTGAAGGACCACCCGAGCGATGTCATCATCGGCTTGAACAAGCGCAACCCTGAAATCTTCGATGCCTACCGCCTCAACATTCGGACCGGCGAGCTCAAGCTGGTGGCGAAGAACCCAGGCAAGATCACCGGCTGGGTGACCGACCACGCAGGCCGCATCCGCGTCGCGACGAGCTCGGATGGTGTCAACACCAGCTTGCTGTACCGCAAGAGCGAGGCAGCGCCGTTCAGGACGGTGCTGACCACGAGCTACAAGGAAACGCTGCAGCCCTATACCTTCACCTTCGACAACAAGTACCTGTACGCGGGCTCCAACCTCAAGCGCGACAAGATCGAACTGGTGGTGTTCGACCCCGCCACCGGCAAGGAGCTGAAGCACCTCTACCGCCGGCCCGACGTGGACCTCGACGGCGTCAGCTATTCGCGCAAGCGCAAGGTGCTGACGACGGCCGACTACACCGACTGGAAAGGCGAGCGCGCCTATCTCGATAGCGAAACCGAGGCGCTGTACAAGACGCTCGAAGCCCGCCTGCCAGGCTACGAGGTGGCCATTGCCGCGAGCAACCGGAACGAGGATGTGTTCATCGTCGCCACCTACAACGACCGCACGCGCGGCAGCCGCTATCTCTACGAGGCCGGCACCGACACGCTGACCAAGCTCGGCGACGTCACGCCCTGGTTGCCGGAAGCCAGCATGGCGCCGATGAAGGCGATCAGCTACCGCTCGCGCGACGGGCTGACGATCCACGCCTACCTGACGTTGCCGCTTGGCAAGGAAGCGAAGCAGTTGCCGGTCATCGTCAATCCGCACGGCGGCCCGTGGCACCGCGACGAATGGCGCTTCAACCCCGAGGTGCAATGGCTCGCCAACCGCGGCTACGCGGTGCTGCAGCCCAATTTCCGCGGCTCCACAGGCTATGGCAAGCGCTTCTGGATGGCGAGCTTCAAGGAGTGGGGCGGCAAGATGCAGGATGACGTCAGCGACGGCGTGAAATACCTGGTCGACCAGGGCATCGCCGACCCGAAAAAGGTCTGCATCTATGGCGGCAGCTACGGCGGCTATGCGACGCTGGCTGGCGTTGCCTTCACGCCGGACCTGTACGCCTGCGCGGTCGATTACGTTGGCGTTTCCAACCTGTTCACCTTCATCAAGACCATTCCGCCTTACTGGAAGCCCTTCATCGAGCAGATGTACGACATGGTCGGCCACCCGGAGCGCGACCGCGCCTTGCTCGAAGCGCGTTCGCCGGTGTTCCACGTCGATCGCATCAAGGCGCCGCTGATGGTGCTGCAAGGCGCGAAGGACCCGCGCGTGAACATCGACGAATCGAACCAGATCGTCAATGCGCTCAAGGCGCGTGGTGTCGAGGTGCAATACATCGTCAAGGACAACGAGGGCCACGGCTTCGCCAACGAGGAGAACCGCTTCGATGCCTATGAGGCGATGCAGGCCTTCTTCGCCCGCTACCTCGATTGATCGGCCCCGGCCAGGGCGGCCCTGTGTCGCCCCGTCTTACCCTGTCATGATCGAAACGGCGGTGGCCTGATGCTGCCGCCGCTGCCGTCGGCGTGACACCATAACGCATGCTCGATTCGATACGAACCCAATACCGGCTGCTTGGCCGGCCATTTTCATTGTTCCTGCTGCAGGACTGGCTCACGCTGATCAGTATGCTCAGCGGCAAGGTCGGTCTCGCCTGGTGGATCGCCAGCCATGGCGGCGCACGCGACCTGGCCTGGTATGGCGCCTGCGTGTCGGGAGCGATCCTGGTGCTGACGCCGATACTCGCCCCCTTCGGCGACCGTTTCGACAAGCGTCTGGCCATCGCCTGGGCGCTGGTGGTGATGACGCTCAACGCGCTGGTGGTGGCGACCCTGTGCCAGCTCGGCATCTATCGCATCGGCCTGATCATCGGCCTGCAGCTGATCCACGCGGTGACGCTGGCGGTGATCATCCCGGCCACGCTGTCGGTCGCGGCCGACGTGGTCGAGACCACGCACCTGCAGCAGGCGCTGGCGGTGCAGAAGACGGCGCAGGCGCTGGGCCGCACCATTGGCCCGGCGCTGGGCGGGGCCGCCCTGGCCATCGCCGGCGAGGCCAGCGCCTTGTGGCTCGCGGCGCTGTTCGCGGGCATCTCGGCGTGGGCCACCTTCCGCGTCCCGCCGTTTGGCCGCAAGCCGCGTGCGGCGCCAACGCTCACACAGTGGTGGCACGATTTCCGCATCGGCATCCTGATGCGCTGGCGCATCCCGCTGGAGCGCTACTGGACCACGCTGTCCTTCCTCTTCATCCTGTTCTTCGCCCCGGCCACCGGCATGCTGATGCCCTTGATGGTGAAGGCGCGTGGGTTGTCGGGCGGCTGGCTTGGCGTGATGGAGATGGGCCTGTCGATCGGCATGCTGGTCGGGCCGCTGGCGCTGTCGCGCCACCTCAATGCGCGTTTTGGCCGCTACCGCGCCAATATCTTCTGCATCTGCGGCGAGGCCGTGGGCGTGTTCGTGGCGGGGCTGATCCATGTGCCGCTGGCGCTGGCCCTGTGCTTCGTGTTCATCGGCCTGTGCCTGTCCTGCTACGTGCTCAATGGGCAGACCCACCGCATGCTGGCCGTGCCGGACGATTTCCGTGCCCGGCTGATGGGCGTGAACATGGCGATCTACGAGTCGGGCTCGGCGCTCGGCGTGACGATCGCCGGCGTGGCGCTGCTCAGGTTGCCTGTCGATCAGCTATACCTGGTCTACGGCGTCATCATGGGCGTGCTGGCACTGGGGTTTACCGTTATTCCGGGTTACCGCCAGTTCATCAGCCTGCCGCACGAAGCCGTCAAGGATTACTACCGCCGTACTTATCCGCAGGCCTTTCAGGCCTGAGACGCGGCCCTTGTCGTGCCGTGATCAGGCGCCATGCGCGCCGCCTGGCTGACCACGACACGCGGGCAATCGACGACAGATTCAACAGGCAGTTAAAACAAAAGAGGAAAACATGATCGAGGAAATTAAACAACGCTTCCGGGCACTCAAGCCCGGCACCGCGTTCTGCGCGCTGCGCTTTGTCGAGGAAACCGGCGAGCGCCTGGAGGTACGGCAGGACGTCGAACAGCCGCTGACGAGCCAGACCGACCGGGGTGTGATGATCACGGTGATCGACGGTGGCGGATACGGCTACGCCGCCACCTCGGACCTGTCCACCGCCGGCCTGCAGGCCGCGCTGGATCGTGCCCGCGCCTGGGCGGCGGCGACGCGCAGCCATTCGGTGTTCGACTACGGCAAGGTTGCCCTGCCGCGCCCCACGGGCCGCTACCAGAGCCCCTCGCTGAGCCAGTCCCCGCGCTGGACGCGGCGCGAGCTGCTCGACCTGCTGATGGCCGAGTCGCGCGCCTGCAAGCTAGACGACCGCATCGTCGACTGGCATGCCTTCATCGAGCGCAAGCAAAGCCGCCAGCTGTACCTGACGCACGACGGCGCCGAGGTCGAGCAGCTGTTCGACTTCGTCATGCCGGGCCTTGCCGTGACCGCCTATGGCGACGGCGACAGCCAGACGCGCAGCCTCGGCGGCCAGTACAACGGTTATTGCCGCCAGGGCGGGTTCGAAATCCTGCAACAGGCCGGACTGATCGGCGCCGGCCGCCGCGTGGCGGAAGAGGCGATCGAGCTGTTGACGGCACCCAACTGCCCGAGCGGCACGATGGACCTGCTGCTGAAGCCCGAGCAGATGATGCTGCAGATCCACGAGTCGATCGGCCATCCGCTCGAGCTCGACCGCATCCTGGGCGATGAGCGCAACTACGCCGGCACCAGCTTCGTCACGCTCGACATGTTCGGCCAGTATCAATACGGCTCCGAGCTGCTCAACGTCAGCTACGACCCGACGCTGGCCCATGAATTCGCCGCCTTCGGCTGGGACGACGACGGCACGGCTGGCGCCAAGACCTTGCTGATCAAGCGTGGCAAGCTGCTCAAGCCGCTCGGCGGCGCGATCAGCCAGGCGCGCGCCGGCATCGACGGCGTCGCCAACTCGCGTGCCTGCTCGTGGAACCGCGCGCCGATCGACCGCATGGCCAACCTCAACGTCGAGCCGGGCGACAAGACGCTCGCGGAGATGATCGCCGGCATCGAGCGCGGCGTGATGATGGATACCAACGTCAGCTGGTCCATCGACGATTCGCGCAACAAGTTCCAGTTCGGCTGCGAGCAGGGCTGGCTGATCGAGAATGGCGAGATCAGGCATGTCGTCAAGAACCCCAACTACCGCGGCATCTCGGCCACCTTCTGGCGCTCGCTGAAAGCCGTCGGCAACATGAGCACCTTCGACGTGATGGGCACGCCGTATTGCGGCAAGGGCGAGCCTTCGCAGGTGATCCGTGTCGGCCATGCCTCGCCGGCCTGCCTGTTCGGCAATGTCGATGTGTTCGGTGCGGAGGAATAAACCATGATCAAACAATACTTCCACGACCTCGCCGACCATCTCGCGGCCCAACTCCAGCGCGGCGAGGACTACACCGCCTGGCTCGCCGGCGAGCGCTCCGACTTCGTCCGCTTCAACCATGGCAAGGTGCGCCAGGCGGGCGAGGTGAGCCAGCTCTACCTGACACTGCGGCTGATCCAGGGGCAGAAACATGTCAGCAGCCAGCTCACGCTGGCTGGCCGGCTCGATGACGACCGCGGTCAGCTCTCGGCAGAAGTCGCCAGGCTGCGCACCATGCTGGCCGATGTCGCCGCCGACCCGCACCTGTTACTGAACACCGCGCCGCAGTCAGGCGAGCATATCGAGCCCTCACGGCTGCCGGCCGCCGAGGCGATCGTCGACGACGTGGTGAATGCCGCCAACGGCTTCGATTTCGTCGGCTTTCTCGCCTGCGGGCCGGTGTTCAACGGCTTCGCCAATTCCTGGGGGCAGCGCAACTGGCAGGAGAAAGCCAGCTTCAGCCTCGACTGGAGCCTCTACGCCGGCGGCGACAAGGCGGTCAAGGCGGGTTACGCCGGCACCGAATGGGATCGTGACGCCTTTCGCGCCAAGTTCGACCATGCTGCCGCGCAGCTGTTGCTGTTGCAGCGCCCGGCCAAGACCATCGCGCCGGGCAGCTACCGTGCCTACCTGACGCCCGGCGCGCTGGCCGAGGTCATCGGCATGCTCAACTGGGGCGGTTTTTCCGAGAAACAGCTGCGCAGCAAGCGCAGCTCGCTGATCCGGCTCGCCGATGGCGAGCAGGCGCTGAATCCGATGGTATCGCTGCTCGAACATACGGCCGAAGGCCTGGCACCGGCTTTCCAGAGCGAGGGCTTCATCAAGCCGGCCAAGGTCGATCTGGTCAGGGAAGGCCGCTTCGCCGGCAGCCTGATCTCGCCGCGCAGCGCCAAGGAATACGGCATCGCGGCCAATGGCGGCAACGAGGGCGAAATCATGGAGTCGCTGCAGATGGCGGGGGGCGAGCTGGCGCAGGCGCGCATCCTGGCCGAGCTGGGCACCGGCCTCTACATCAGCAACCTGTGGTATCTGAACTTCTCCGACCGCATGAACTGCCGGCTCACCGGTATGACGCGCTTCGCCACCTTCTGGGTCGAGAACGGCGAGATCGTCGCGCCGCTCAACGTGATGCGCTTCGACGACAGCGTCTACCGCATGCTGGGCAAGAACCTCGAAGCGCTGACGCGCGAACGCGAGCTGCTGGTCGAAACGCAGACCTACGGCAGCCGCCAGACCAGCAGCCAGCTGTTGCCCGGCGCACTGCTGAGCGAGATGGCCCTGGTGCTCTAGGGCATTGCCCTGAGCGCAAATACCGGTGCGGCCTGCAGCGGCCTTGCAGGCCGCGCCGGTATTGCTTTCCAGGCCATCGGTAGCTCAACCGCTGGCTGGCCACGCCGCCGCCAGCCGCGCCGGCAACACCTCGCCGGCCTTGCCGTGCAAATTGAAGCTGGCCGTCGCATCGAGCGGCGTCGGCCTTGGGTTGACCGACACCACGGCGGCGCCGCTGTGGTCGGCCAGATAGGGCGCCGCCGCCGCCGGGCAGACCCGGCTCGACGTGCCGACCGACAGCAGTACGCTGCAATCCGCCGCGGCCTGCCGGGTAGCATCCAGCACAGCCTCCGGCAGCATCTCGCCAAACCACACGACATCGGGCTCACCGTGCGGGCAGGCCGGTGGCGAGCCGGCCTGCCCGCACCAGTTATCAGCCCGGTGATGCCGGACGAAGCGCTTCACCCGCCGGATATCGCCGTGCACTTCCAGCCATCCGGGCTGCCGACCTGCTGGTGCAAGCCGTCGACATTCTGCGTGAGCAGCGCCGGCTTCGGCACCCGGCGTACAAGCGCCGCAATCGCGCGGTGGACGAAGTTGGGCTGTACTGTTTCCATTCGCTCGCACCGCATACCACGCCCCCACCCGTTGCGAGTTGCGCTGGAAGGCGTCAGGTATTGCCAGGCCCTCCACGCGGTATTGCGACCACAAGCCGGTCAGCGCATCGCGGAAGGTTGGGCCGATTCGGCCGACTCGCCTGCACCGGTGAACACGACGACATGCTGGGCATGGCGGAGCTGATCGAGCTGGGGCGGGGGGAGGGCCATCGGTGATCCTCGGTCTAGGCAATGGCTTAGATGCAATTAATAGTAATTAACTATTATTATTGAAATAAATATAAATTAGATAAATCGTGGCTCGATGGCTAAAGTGAAAGTCGTTATCACTCACGACACAGAGACGGCCATGACATCACTGCAACAGCTCTTTGCTCATGAAGACTGGATCACGCTCTGGTCACACTTCGCTGCCAACGCCTGAACGCCCAAAGGAGACCCGTACATGAACCCCGCCCAGCACCTCACATCCAGCAACGGCGCCCCTGTCGCCGACAACCAGAATTCGCTCTCGGCCGGCCCGCGTGGCCCGCTGTTGCTGCAGGACTACCATCTGGTCGAGAAGCTCGCCCAGTTCAACCGCGAGCGCATCCCCGAGCGCGTGGTGCATGCCAAGGGCTCCGGCGCCTATGGCACTTTCACCGTCACGCAGGACATCAGCCGCTATAGCTACGCCAAGTTGTTCAGCCAGGTCGGCAAAGAGACGCCGGTTTTCCTGCGCTTTTCCACCGTCGGCGGCGAAAAGGGCTCGGCCGACACGGCGCGCGACCCGCGCGGCTTTGCGGTCAAGTTCTATACCGAGGAAGGCAACTGGGACGTGGTCGGCAACAACACACCGGTATTCTTCCTGCGCGACCCGAGCAAGTTCCCCGATTTCATCCACACGCAGAAGCGCGACCCGCAAACCAATATGAAGAATCCCGACGCGATCTGGGACTTCTGGTCGCTGTCACCCGAGGCGCTGCACCAGGTCACCATCCTGTTTTCCGACCGTGGCACGCCGGATGGCTATCGCTTCATGCATGGCTTCGGCAGTCATACCTTCAGCCTGATCAACGCGGCTGGCGAGCGCTTCTGGGTCAAGTTCCACTTCAAGTCGAAGCAGGGCGTGAAGAACCTGAGCCCGGCCGAGGCCGACCGGCTCGCCGGTGTCGATCCCGACTATGCGCAGCGCGACCTGTTTGCCGCCATCGAGCGCAAGGCATTCCCGCAATGGCGCGTCTGCATCCAGGTGATGCCCGAAGCCGATGCGGCGAACTACCGCATCAACCCCTTCGACCTGACCAAGGTCTGGCCGCACCAGGATTACCCGCTGATCGAGGTGGGCACGCTGGAGCTCAATCGTAACCCGGTCAACTACTTCGCCGAGGTGGAGCAGGCTGCCTTCGCGCCGACCAATATCGTGCCCGGTATCGGCTTCTCACCCGACCGCATGTTGCAGGGGCGCATCTTTGCCTACCCGGATGCACACCGCTACCGCATCGGCGCCAATTTCGCGCAACTGCCGGTCAATGCGCCGCGCTGCCCGTTCCACGTCAACCACCGCGACGGTGCGATGAGCGTGGGCGACAACGGCGGGGCAGGGCCGAACTACGAGCCGAACAGCTTCGGCACGCCGACGCAGAACCCGGCGGTCAAAGAGCCGCCACTGGCACTCGCCGGCGCTGCCGATCGCTACGACCATCGCAATGATGGCGACTACTACAGCCAGCCCGGTGCGCTGTTCCGGCTGATGAGCCCGGCGCAGCAGCAGTTGCTGATCGACAATATCGTCGCTTCGATGAAGGGCGTGACCCGGCGCGACATCGTGCTGCGCCAGCTCAAGCACTTCCATCTGGCCGACCCGGCCTACGGCATGGGCGTGGCGGCGGGCCTGGGCATCCCGGCGAGCGATTTCGCCTAGCCTCGCCGCGCCACGGCGGCTGGATCGGGCTCAGCCCCGGTCCAGCCGTTTCTTGTGCTTCGCGATATTGTCGTTGAGCTGGTGGATGATCTCGGTCGCCGTGCTGATGATCTGCTTGGGATTGAAGCCGGCCTTTGCCAGCTCGCGATAGAAGGTCTTGGCCAGCAGCTTGGCCATCTGGTCCGGGTGTTGCACGGCCGTGGGGGAAAACGGCGAGCGGCCTTCTTCCTGTTCCTGCGCCAGCGCCATCTGGGTGAAGCGCGAGTGCAGGGCGCTCTGCAACTGCATCACCTGGATCGACTTGCCGATGAACAGTGCGGCGATGTCGAGCAGGTTCTGGTCGTCGATATTGAACGGCCGGTTGTGGCGATTACCGCTGACATTGATGACGCCGATGATTTCGCCATTGAGCATGATCGGCGACGCGATCATTGATTTGCGCGGGTCGTCGCGCCGTCTGGCCGTCTTGGCATACGGGCTGCGTTCGATATCCTCGATCAGCAGTGATTTACCCGTGGCCAGCACCTGGCCGTCGATACCCTCGCCCTTGCGCACATTGCTGTCATAGGCCTTGGGGTCGATCGGGCCGAAGGTGGCGGCGAGCTTCAGGTGCAGCTCGGCCAGCTCCTCCTCCTGGCTCAGCAGCATGATCGAGCAGTAGTCGGCATGCAGCATGCGGGCCGCCAGCGCGACCAGCTCCTGCAGCTTGTCATCCTGGTTGCTGCCGGTATCTACGGCTGCCGTGATCGTCGCTAACTTGTCGAGCAGGCGGGCGGTGTTTTGCATGGAGTCCGTCCGGGTTCGGGAAAAGAAAACCGGCCCTGCGGCCGGTTTCAGTATAGGCACAAGCTGCCTTTGCGGCGAGCTTATGCCGGGACCGCTTCCTTCTGCGGTTTGGCCTGCTGCTTGGCCTCCTCGCGCAGATCCTTGCGCAAGATCTTGCCGACGTTGGTCTTCGGCAGGTCGGTGCGGAACTCGATCTGGCGGGGTACCTTGTAGGCGGTGAGCAATTTCCGGCAATGCTCGATCACGGCCTTCTCGGTCAGCCCCTGATCTCTTTTGACTACATAGGCACGCACCAGTTCGCCCATTTCCTCGTTCGGAATGCCGATCACGGCAACTTCGAGTACGCCCGGATGCTGGGCGATCACGTTTTCGACTTCGTTCGGGTACACATTGAAGCCCGACACCAGGATCATGTCCTTCTTGCGGTCGACGATGCGGATGCGGCCGTCTTCTTCGACCTGGGCGACGTCGCCGGTCAGCAGCCAGCCATCGGGCGTGATCACCTTGTGAGACTCTTCCGGGCGGTGCCAGTAGCCCCCCATGACATTCGGGCCGCGCACGCACAGCTCGCCAGGCTCGCCAATGCCAAGCTCGCGGCCTTCCTCGTCGCGGATGCTGACTTCGATCGACGGCAATGGCAGGCCCACGGTGCCGGTGAAGCTGCCGGTCTCCTGCGGGTTCACCGATACCACCGGCGAGGCTTCGGTCAGGCCATAGCCTTCGAGAATGACGCAGCCGGTGCGCTGTTGCCAGCGGTCGGCCACCGCCTCTTGCGTGGCCATGCCGCCCGACAGCGAGAATTTGAGGCGCGAGGTATCCACCTGCGCGAAGCTCGGGCTGTTGAGCAGCGAGTTGAACAGCGTGTTGACGCCGATGATCGCCGTGAACTTGGAGTCCTTGATGACCTTGATGAAGGTTTCCGCGTCGCGTGGGTTGGTGATCAGGATGTTCTTGCCGCCGACCATGAAGAAGGTGATGCTCGCGACCAGCGCAAACACGTGATAGATCGGCAGCGCCGTCACCATCACCTCATCCGCGCCGACCTGGGCGAGCGAGGTCACCTGCAGCACGTTGGCGATGATGTTGCGATGGCTCAGCATCGCGCCCTTCGACAGGCCCGTCGTGCCGCCCGTGTATTGCAGGAAGGCGAGGTCGGTGTTCTTCAGCGTCGGCTCATCGAGCTTCTGCCTGGCACCCGCCGCCATCGCGTCATTGAACTTGATCGCGTTGGGCAGGCTGTAGGCCGGTACCATCTTCTTCACGCGCTTGATCAGGAAGTTGACGAGCCAGCGCTTGGGCGCCGGGCACAGGTCGGCCAGCTCGGTCACGATCACGTGTCGCACCGGCGCTTTGCGCATGGCTTCCTGCAGCGTGGCGGCGAAGTTGGCCGCGATCAGGATGGTCTGCGCACCCGAATCAGTGAGCTGATGCGCGAGCTCGCGCGCGGTGTAGAGCGGGTTGACGTTGACCACGACCATGCCGGCACGCAGCACGCCGAACAGCGCGACAGTGTACTGCAGCAGATTGGGCATCATCAGCGCGACGCGGTCGCCCTGCTTGAGCCCGAGATCCTTTTGCAGGTACGCGGCAAAATCGCGCGAACGCTGGTCCAGCTCGCGGTAGGTCATCGGTGTCATCAGGTTGACGAAGGCAACCTTGTCACCGTGCTTGTCGACGGCGTCTTTCAGCATCGCCACCAGCGACGGGTAACGATCCGGATCGATTTGCTCGGGCGCCCCTTTCGGATAGCTCTTCAGCCAGATTTTCTCCATGAATTTCTCCTCGTTGTTCAAACCTGTCGGTGGATGATTATTGTTATGGAATATTTAGAGCGCTTGCTTTAGTCGGGCATCATATGCCAACCCTGCTGATTTGATAAGACTTTTCGGCTCATCAGGCGGGGGCTGAGCGGGGCGGCAGCCACCGAGCCCGCAACCATGTCGGCGGGTGATCGTAACAAATTAAGCCCAGCCCAGGCTATTTTGTTCGACAGTAAAACTGTTTTACATGGTGTATTGGGTCAAGCCGGAACCCGGCGGGCGTGCCGGGGGCCGCGCCAGTAGGGCCGCGAAGATACGTGTCTAGAGGGGGGAGCCGACCAGCTTAGGCTCGGGCGGCAGCGATTTCAGGTACTGGCGCAGCGGCAAGGTGTGCTCGCTGAGGTAGTCGCGGTAGTGGTCCATCAGGGCATAGCCAACCAGCTCCTTGGCCAGCACCCGCTTGAGCAGTGCCTGGTGAAAGCGGATATGCGCGGCGACGTCGATGTGCTCGAAAAACAGCTGCACGATGCGCCGGCGCAAGAGCGAGGTCGAGTTGCTGATCAGCTGCATCATCGTGCTGCCTTGCTGGCGCGACAGCCGGTTTTGCAGCTCCACCTCGATATCGACGACCTTGGCCATATTGCCGGGGCTTTCCAGCAGATGCAGCTGTTGCCGGAAGGTGTCTTCCAGCTCGTTGGAGGTGGCACGGTTGCCTTCGCGCTTGGCGGCAAACATGATCGATAGCGGCAGGAAGAAGGTCCACTGATCCAGCGCTTCCAGCAGGAATTTGCCACCGAGATCGAGCTCCTTGATGCTGAACACGCAGGCGAGAAAGTCGATCCCGCTGCA
This sequence comes from Chitinivorax sp. PXF-14, assembly GCF_040812015.1. Taxonomy (NCBI): domain Bacteria; kingdom Pseudomonadati; phylum Pseudomonadota; class Betaproteobacteria; genus Chitinivorax; species Chitinivorax sp. PXF-14. Next base: position 137,976 of record NZ_JBFNXJ010000004.1, read on the forward strand.
TTCCTCGTAGTTCTCGATGGTGATGCCCGACCCCTGTACCGAGCGTATCAGGCCCATGCGCGCCAACTGCTTGAGGGCCATGCGTAACGAGGTACGGTCCACCCCAAGCTGATCCGCATACAGCCGCTCCGGTGGCAGGCGATCACCGGCCTTGAGGTCGCCAATGAAAATCTTGGCAATCAGATAGTCGGCAATCTGGTCGGGGAGGGTGCGGTTGGGGCTCATGGCGAAGCATCATAGCAACTTGGCGACCGCGCTGCATCGCCATGTTCCTGTTTTAGCAATAACTTATGAAGCACGGTGGCGTACGCGCCCGGCTTGCTATTGCGGCCTGAGCCGCGCCAACACCGCTTGCAGTGCCTGCGACTGCGAGGTGAACCTGACGCCGCTGCGAAACTGGCTGATGTTGCCAACCAGGGTCGAATGGACGACCTGGCACGCCAATTCGATTGCCTGGCGGCTGCCACGCGCCGGATCGGTCACTTCGAGGAAGAGCTGGTAGCGCATGCCGATCGGCAATGCCTCGTCGGACAGCAGGCCGGCACCACTTTGCGATATCTCGATTGCCCTGGCGTGAATGATGTTGCGCTTGCCGGCTTCCACGAGGGCGGCGCGCCAGCTGATCGTGGAGCGCGGGTGGGTACGTTGGTTGGTCATTGCTGCTATGTGGAGCGATTAATGTCGGAAAACGGAGCTGCGCGCGAGCGCAGCGGGAAGATTACCTCAAGCCAGGCGCCGCTGCATGGGTAAACGCGCAATGCTTGTCCCTGCGTAAGATTGGGGGGAAGCGCCTGCCGGTCTCAAAAGGGATTGTCAGGAGTTGTGCCATTCAATATATGTTTTGGTATAGTGACGATCATGCCCAAGGTCATTTCTTGAAGCTCAGTAAATGGACAGTACACAGATTGATGCGATGCGCGGCGCAGCCGACCGCGCGACCAGCCTGCTCAAGACGCTGGCGAACGAAGACCGGCTGATGCTGCTGTGCCAGATGGTCGGCGGCGAAAAGTGCGTGGGCGATTTCGAGGCGCTGCTCGATATACGGCAGCCTACCTTATCCCAGCAACTGGGAGTGTTGCGCAACGAAGGCCTCGTCAGCACACGTCGGGACGGCAAGCATATCTACTACTCGCTGGCGAGTAGCGAGGCCGTGCGTGTGCTCGAATTGTTGTACAGCCTGTATTGCCCGATCGCGGCGGCGGCATCGCCCGAAGAAAAAAGAAACCCCGGCCAGAGGTGAGGACCGGGGTAAAGGTCAGACGGAGAGCCGGGGCTGGCTTGAGTCCAGCCCCACTAAGCCAGCCCCGGGGAAGAAGCCGGCAAGCCCTGATTGCCGTGCGGTTAGATTGTCGGACAATCTGGCTTTTGTGTCAATAAACATTCCGCATGTCATATGCTGTGCCAGCTGGCGTGCGGCTGCCTGCTTGCTCAAGAAGGGGTTAGGTCGAACACTAGCTCGTGCCGCACCACCCAATCGGTGCCTTGCTGGACAAGAATCCTGACCTTCACGCCACTCGGCTCGACCAGGCACGGGAAGGTCGCCGGCGTGGCGCAACGGCGTGCCTGCTGGATCAGCCCAGGGCTGGCGTTGGGCAGTTTGCCCGCAGCAGCGGCGATATCGTCGGCACCCAGTGCGGAAAACTGCTGCCTCTCGTCGTCGCTGAACTGTGGCGCGGTGAAATCAGTCCCGTTCGCCATCTCTAGTGGGTGCCACGGCGATTGCTGCTGCTGGGCTGGCAGGGCAATGGTTGCCCCTTCGTAGATCAGGTTCAGCTTGTTTTCCAGCGCCGCTTCGAGCTTTATCCTGGCGCCTGGCGAATCGATGTGAAACCGATAATGCGAGAAGCTTTCGAGCGACTCGACGGAAAAGCGATAGCTTGGGCGATTCAGCTCGGTGAGCCGAATATTGCTGAAGCTGGCGCCGATGCCCCTGGTGTTGATTTCCAGGGAGCGGATTTCCTGAGCATGGGCCGACGCGGCACATAGGCCGGCCAGCGCGGCAAGGCGGACGAAACGGAGTAGCATGGCGGTTATAGATGTTGTTATGAAGATGCACGGCTATCATAGCATCTCGCTGTCATATTTAATTCATAGAGGAATAGCCGGTGGGGCACAAGCAGCAAGCGCCAGCGCACGACGAACGGGTGCGGATCGACAAATGGCTGTGGGCCGCGCGCTTCTTCAAGACGCGTTCGCTGGCTGGTGAGGCGGTCGAGCTGGGCCGCGCCTGGATCAACGGCGAGCGGGTGAAACCGGCGCGTGCGGTCAAGGTGGGCGACCGTGTCACCATCCGCCGCGGCGAGGATGAAGCCGATGTGCTGGTGCTGGGATTGTCCGAGGTTCGCGGGCCGGCACCCGTGGCGCAGCAGCTCTATGAAGAGACGCCGGAGAGCCTTGCCCGGCGGGCAGATCGCCGCGAGCAGGCGCAATGGCAGGGCGATGGCGGGTTCGAAGGCAAGGGCCGTCCGACCAAGCGTGACCGACGGCAGATGGGGCGCCTGACGGGCGGCTGAGCGACGCATTGGGCGCATGCGGCTTTTCACCTGCGTCGATTTCGGCTACGATTTTTTTACATGGCCAAGGCTTGGCCGGGTTTCTCCATCGCGATTTGCCTATTGCAATTTCTGCCATCGCGCACCATTTTTTTTTTATCCCGCATGTCTGCGGCTACCCAATTTAGCGAGGAACGTATGAGCGAACATATCCACCATGTGACCGATTCCACTTTCGAGGCCGAAGTGCTGCAATCGTCGACGCCGGTCATGGTTGACTACTGGGCTGACTGGTGCGGTCCGTGCAAGATGATCGCTCCCATCCTCGACGAAATCGCTCAGGAATATGCCGGTCGCCTGAAAGTTGCCAAACTCAATATCGACGAAAATCAGGGTACGCCCCCGAAATTCGGCATCCGCGGCATTCCGACCCTGATGATCTTCAAGAACGGCAATGTGGAAGCCACCAAGGTCGGCGCACTGTCCAAGTCGCAGCTGACCGCGTTCATTGACAGCCATATCTAAACCGGCTATCTTCCCCTCATAAATCGCATAAATCCGCCCCGGGAAGTCGATTCACAAGACCCGCTTCCCGGTCCGCAGAAGCCCTCCCGCGTTTACAAGCCGTTTTCCAACACCCTTCCCAATTCCGTTTTGTCACGGACACACCATGCATTTATCCGACCTGAAGCATTTTCACGTCTCGCAACTCGTGGACATGGCGATTGCCAACGAGATTGACGGCGCTAACCGCTTGCGCAAGCAGGATCTCATTTTTGCTCTGCTGAAGAACCAGGCCAAGAAAGGCGAGAGCATTTTTGGCGAGGGTACGCTGGAAGTGTTGCCCGATGGCTTCGGATTCCTGCGTTCGCCCGATACCTCGTATCTGGCCGGTCCGGACGACATCTATGTGAGTCCATCGCAGATTCGTCGTTTCAACCTGCATACCGGTGACACGATCGAAGGCGAGATCCGCACGCCGAAGGAAGGCGAGCGCTATTTTGCGCTGGTGAAGGTGGACAAGGTCAACGGCGAAGCGCCGGAGCATGCGAAGCACAAGATTCTGTTCGAGAACCTGACGCCGCTGTTCCCGACCGAGCCGCTCAAGCTCGAGCGCCCCATTCTCGGCGAGGAGAACACGACCGGCCGCGTGATCGACATGATCGCGCCGATCGGCAAGGGGCAGCGCGGCCTGTTGGTGGCGCCGCCGAAGTCCGGCAAGACGGTGATGCTGCAGCACATTGCACACTCGATTGCGCAGAATTACCCGGAGTGCTACCTGATCGTACTGCTGATCGACGAGCGCCCGGAAGAAGTGACCGAAATGCAGCGCTCGGTGAAGGGCGAGGTCGTCAGTTCGACGTTCGACGAGCCCGCCGCACGCCACGTACAGGTTGCCGAAATGGTGATCGAGAAGGCCAAGCGGCTGGTCGAGCACAAGAAGGATGTGGTGATCCTGCTCGACTCGATCACCCGTCTCGCGCGCGCCTACAACACCGTCGTACCGGCCTCCGGCAAGGTGCTGACCGGTGGTGTCGATTCGAATGCATTGCAGCGCCCCAAGCGCTTCTTCGGCGCCGCCCGCAATATCGAGGAGGGCGGCTCGCTGACCATCATCGCGACGGCCCTGATCGATACCGGCTCGCGCATGGACGACGTGATTTACGAAGAGTTCAAGGGCACCGGCAATATGGAAATTCACCTGGATCGCCGTATGGCTGAAAAGCGCTTGTATCCGGCGATCAACGTCAACCGTTCCGGCACCCGCCGCGAGGAACTGCTGATCCAACAGGACCAGCTGCAGAAGATCTGGGTGCTGCGCAAGCTGCTCTATCCGATGGACGACCTCGACGCGATGGAGTTCCTGCTCGACAAGATCAAGGGCACCAAGAACAACGGCGATTTCTTCGACTCGATGCGTCGTTGAAATCCGCGCAAGGTGCCCCCACTTGCAAATGGTGGGCATCTCACCCATAATCACGCGTTTTAAAGCGGCCCAGGTAAAACCCCTGTGCCCGCGTACTGAGGAAAAATCATGAAGCAAGGCATTCACCCGGAATACAACGAGATTACCGTTACCTGCTCCTGCGGTAATACTTTCCAGACTGGCTCGACCATGAGCAAGAATCTGCACGTGGAAGTGTGCTCGGCTTGCCACCCGTTCTACACCGGCAAGCAGAAGATCGTCGACACCGCTGGTCGTATCGACAAGTTCAAGCAAAAGTACAGCATGCTGGGCCGCAAGTAAGCGTCCATCTGCGTACCCGAGAAAGGCAGCCTTGGCTGCCTTTTTTGTTTTGCGCCACCTGCCTGGCGGGCTGGCCGCTGTCCATGCCGGTGGCGGCTAGGCCCTGCCTGCTATAATCGCGCCAACCTATCGATCGATCGCGCATGCTTACTTACACTCCCAGTACCGAAGCCCTGCCCCCCAAGGCCGATGAGCGGCCGTGGGCGCTATTCCTGTTGTGCATGTTGTGGCTGCTGCCCGGCATGATCGGGCATAACCCGTGGAAGCCGGATGAGCCGCACAGCGTCGGCATCGTCTACGGCATGTTGCGCGATGGCAACTGGTGGGTGCCCAGGCTGGCCGGTTTGCCGGTGCTGGAGGACGGCCCGCTGTACTTTCAGTTGTCGGCTTTTCTGGCGCGCCTGACAGCCGGCTGGCTGGCGGTACACGATGCGGCGCGCGTGGTGGCGACGGCCTTCGTGGCATTGGCGCTGACGTTTTGCGGCGGGATCGGGCGGGAGCTCGGTGGCCGCCGCTACGGGCGCGTCGTGGTGGTGCTGATGATAGGCTGCCTCGGCCTGCTGGTGCTGGGACATACGGCTACCAACGGCGTGGCGGCATTCTGCGGCTTTGCTGCGGCGTTTTACGGCATGTCGCTGTTTGCCCGCAACCCCTTGTGGGCGGGCGTCGCACTGGGGGGCGGGGCGGCGGTGTCGGCGATGTCGGCCTCGCTGTTCGAGCCGATTGTGCTTACCCTGATCGCGCTGGCGCTGCCGCTGTGTTTCCGCCACTGGCGCAGCCAGCGCTATGCCATTACCGGCCTGACTGCGCTGGTGACGGGCGGGCCGGCCATGCTGCTATGGTTTCTCGGTCTGCGGGCGAGCGACCCCGCCATGTTCGCGCAGTGGCTCGCACATGGCGCGTGGTTCCGCTTCGATGGCTTTGCCCACCCCTCCCGTCTGTCCGAAATCAGCTTCTATCTGCGCACCCTGCCGTGGTTCGCCTGGCCGGCCTGGCCGCTGGCGGTGTGGACGCTCTGGGACAGCCGCCTGACCGGCTATGCCCGCCCGCCCGTGCAGTTCTCCCTGCTGGTGCTCGGCATCATGCTGTCGGCGCTGGCCCTGTCGCCGGCGGTGCAGGATGACTACCTGCTACCCTTGCTGATTCCCTGCTCGGTGCTTGCCGCGATCGGGATCGACCGCCTGCGCCACGGCGCCGCGGCCGCGCTGAACTGGTTCGGCGTGATGACCTTCGGCATGCTGGGGCTGTATATCTGGCTTGGCTGGACGGCCGCGATGACCGGCATCCCGCCGCAGCTGGCGCGCCGTGGCGATACCGTGATTCCTGGCTTCCACGCCCGGTTCAGCTGGTTCGAGCTGATCGTTGGTGCGCTGCTGACGGCCGCCTGGGTATGGGCCGTGTCGCGCCGCCGCCAGATGGGACGCCAGGCGGTCAGCAGCTGGGCCGCCGGTCTGGCGCTGTGCTGGAGCTTGCTGATGTTGCTGTGGCTGCCGGCGATCGACTGGGTCAAGGGCTACCAGAAGGTGGCGGTGGAGCTGGCTCAGGCATTGCCTGGCCAGTATGACTGCATCGCGGCAGAGGGCATGTCGCCCGAGCAGGCCACGTTGTTCGCCTATCACGGCAATGTCGCATTGAAGCCGGATGCGGCAGGCCAGTGCCAGTTGCTGCTGGTGCAGGGCACCGGGGACGAGGTTGCGCCGCAGGGCGACTGGCGCAAGATATGGGAGGGCGCGCGCCCAGGTGATCGGCGCGAGCGTTTCAGGCTGTACCAGCGCTTCACCCCGGCCTCGATCCGCTTATGAACGCACGCGGTATCACTGCCCTGGTGCTGGCCGGCGGCCGTGCCGAGCGCATGGGCGGGATGGACAAGGGCTGGGTCGAGCTGGCAGGCAGGCCGCTGATCGAGCGCGTGATCGAGCGCATTGCACCGCAGGTCGGCTCGCTTTGCATCAGCGCCAACCGGCATGCGGATCGCTACGCCACGCTCGGCTACCCGGTCTTCGCCGACGACGAGGCTGGCTATCTAGGCCCGCTGGCCGGTGTGGTGACCGCGATGCGCCGGCTGGCGAGCTCGCACTGGCTGGTCGTGCCGTGCGACACGCCATTCCTGCCCTTGGACCTGGTGGCGCGCCTCGCGGCAACGCAGGCGGCCAGCGGGGCGGACATCGTGGTCGCCGCGGATGCTGCCCATCAGCACAATGCGGTGTTTCTCGCGAGCGCGTCCGTCTTGCCCGGGCTGGAGCAGCACCTGGCCAGCGGCAAGCGCAGTATCGGCGGCTGGCAGGGGGGCTGCCGCCATGCCTACTGCCTGTTCGACGATGAGTCGGCCTTCGCCAATGTCAATTCGCCAGATGAACTGGCCCGTTTCGCGGCCGGACCGGGCTCAGCCGCCGCGTCCTAGCCACGCGAAATCCACTTCCGGCGCCTTGCCGCCGACGATATCAGCCAGCAGCTGCGCCGAGCCACAGCTGTGCGTCCAGCCCAGCGGGCCATGTCCGGTGTTGAGGAACAGATTGCGCAGGCGCGTCTTGCCGATCAGCGGGATGTTGTCGGGCGTGGCGGGGCGCAGGCCGGTCCAGGTTTGAATGCTGTGGCGCGGGCCGATGTCGGGGAACAGCTCGTAGGCACGATCGATCAAGGCCTGCAGGCGCACCGGGTTGAGCGTGGTGTCGTAACCGTTGAGCTCGGCCGTACCGGCCATGCGCAGGCGTTGTCCGAGCCGCGAGATCACCAGTTTTCGGCCCTCGTCGGTCAGGCTCACGCTTGGCGCCACCTCGGGCTTGGCGATGTCGATGGTGATCGAATAGCCTTTGGCCGGGTAGACCGGGATGCGGATGCCGAGCGGGCGCAGCAGCAGCGGGCTGTAGCTGCCCAGGGCGAGCACGTAGCTGTCGGCCTGCAGCGTGCGGCGGCGCCCGCCTGCCGCCTCGATTTCGACGCCGCCGAGCCGGTCGCCGTTCTTCACCAGCTTGAGGATCTGCGTGTCCAGGCAATATTCCACGCCGTTTGCCGCATTGCGCGCCGCCAGCGCCAGGGTGAAACGGTGGGCGTCGCCGGATTCATCCGCAGCGGTGTAGATCGCCCCCTGCAGCTGTTGCCGGATTGGCGCCAGTGCCGGCTCGATGCGCAGCGCTTCGTCGACGGAGACGACGCGGCGGTCGTTGCCGAGGGAGCGCATCCATTCGGCGGCCTTCACGCCGCCTTCAAGCTCATGCGGGTCGGTGAAAAAGGTCAGTATGCCATTCTCTAGGTGGTCGTACTGCAGCCCCAGCTCGCGCCGCAGTGCCTGCAGGCAGCGCCGGCTGTGTATGCCGAGCGTCACCAGCTGGCGGATGTTGGTGCGTGCGCGGCTGGCGCGGCACTGCAGCAGGAATTGCAGGCCCCATTGCCATTGCCGCGGGTCTGCCCGCAAGCGGAACAGCAGCGGCGCATCTTCCCGGCCCAGCCAGCGCAGTATCTTGTGGATGGCCTCGGGATTGGCCCAGGGCTCGGCCTGGCCGACTGAGATCTGGCCGCCGTTGGCGAAGCTGGTTTCCATGCCGGCCGCCGGCTGGCGGTCGACGACGGTTACCTCGTGGCCGGCCTGGCGCAGATACCAGGCGCTGGTGGTGCCGACCACACCGGCACCGAGAACGATCACCTTCATGCTGACATCCTGAACTGCCCACGTAGCAACAAGAGCTGGCGGTGGGGGCTAGATGGTAGCCCAGACGGGGCCGTGCGCGCGAGTACAAATACGCCCGGCCACGGCAAAACTGTACCGCACCGATTTGGTGAAGCCTGTCACTGTTATGTTCCACCGCGTGGGCATAAGCTGTGCCGATCGTATCCTCCACCCCGGCGCGCCGCCATGAACAATCTATCGCTGTATCTCGCCACGGTCCTGATCTGGGGGTCTACCTGGCTCGCCATCAAGTTTCAATTGGGGGCGGTGCCCGTCGAGTGGTCGGTTGTCTATCGCTTCGGCCTCGCGGCGCTGCTCTTGCTGGCTTATTGCCTGGCACGTGGCCTCAATCTGCGCTTTTCCCGCCGCGACCATGCCTTCATGGCCTTGCAGGGCTGCCTGTTGTTCTGCCTCAACTATGTGCTGATCTACCACTCGGAGATGCATCTGAGCTCGGGGCTGGTGGCGGTGCTGTTCTCCAGCATCGTGTTCCTCAACACGCTCAATACGCGCCTGTTCTTTGGCACGCCGATCGAGCCCAAGGTCGTCGTCAGCGCGGCGCTTGGCTTTACCGGCATCAGCATGGTGTTCTGGCCGGAGCTGGCCAGCTTCAACGGACAGCAGGGGATGGCCGGCGTCTGGTTTGGTCTTGCGGCCACCACCTCGGCGTCGCTTGGCAATATGGTGTCGAGCCGCAACCAGCGCGCACAGATCCCGGTGATCCAGGGCAACGCCTTCGGCATGCTGTATGGCGCGTTGGCGGTGGCCGTCTATACCGTGCTGGCGGGCAAGCCGATGGTGTTCGACTGGGGCGGCGGCTATGTGTGGTCGCTGGTCTACCTGGCGGTATTCGGCTCGATTCTGGCGTTTGGCGCCTACCTCACGCTGATCGGCCGTATCGGTGCGGATCGCGCGAGCTACGCCGGCGTGGTGATCCCGATCGTGGCGCTGCTGCTGTCGACGGTGTTCGAGGGCTTCCAGTGGCATGCGAGCACGATCATCGGCATCGCCCTGTGCCTCAGCGGCAATGTGCTGATCCTGCAAAAGAAAAGGCCGACTCCCGTGCTGAAGCCGGCCGCGCAGGTCTGAGGCCGTCCGGCTACTCGATGGCTTCGAGCTCGGCTTGCAGCATCAGCCACTCTTCCTCCAGCTGCTCGAGCTTGCCGGCGATGTCGGCCTGCTTGAGCAGCGCGGCTTTCAGCGCTTCTTTCTGATCGGCCTCATACATGGCGCTGTCGGCGAGCTGGGCGTCGATCGCCTGCTTGTCGGCATGGAGCTTGTCCAGCGCCTGCTCGACTTTCTTCAGCTTGGCTTCCAGCGGCTTGCGCAGGCTCGACAGGCGATTGCGTTCCTCGGCCTCGGCGCGTTTCTGCGCCTTGCGATCGACGACCTGCCCGCTGGCTGATGGCGCGTCGCCCGCCGCAGCCTGCTGCTGGCGATAGTCGCGGTAATCATCGAGATCGCCGTCGAAGGGCTTCGCCGCGCCTTGTTCGACCAGCAGGAAGGTGTCGGTGGTCGCGCGCAGCAGGTGGCGGTCGTGCGAGACGACGATCAGCGAGCCTTCGAAGTCCTGTAGCGCCAGCGTCAGTGCCTGGCGCATCTCGAGATCGAGGTGGTTGGTTGGCTCGTCGAGCAGCAGCAGGTTGGGGCGCTGCCAGATGATCAGCGCCAGTGCCAAGCGCGATTTCTCGCCGCCCGAGAATGGTGCTACCGGCGCTAGCGCGTTGTCGCCGCGAAAATCGAAGCCACCGAGGAAGGCGCGCAGCTCGGCTTCCTTGGCATTCGGGTCGAGCCGCTGCAGGTGCTGCAGCGGGCTCTCGTCGTGGCGCAGCTGTTCGAGCTGATGCTGTGCAAAGTAGCCGATCTTGAGCCCCTTGCCCTCGATGCGGTTGCCTGCCAGCGGTGCCGCCTCGCCAGCCAAGAGCTTGATCAGCGTCGACTTGCCGGCGCCGTTCACGCCCAAGAGGCCGATGCGGCTGCCAGCCTGGATCGCCAGGTTGATGCGGTGCAGGATGACGCGGTCGCCGTAGCCCGCGTCGGCCTGCTCGATACGCAGCAGCGGGTTGGGGCTCGATTCGGGGGAGCGGAACGAGAACTCGAACGGCGAGTCGACATGCGCTGCCGCAATGCGCTCCATCCGCTCGATCGCCTTGACCCGGCTCTGCGCCTGCTTGGCCTTGGTGGCCTTGGCCTTGAAGCGGTCGACGAACGACTGCAGATGCGCGATCTCGCGCTGCTGCTTGGCGTAAGCCTGCTGCTGCTGCGCCAGGCGCTCGGCCTTCTGGCTCTCGAAGGCTTCGTAGTTGCCGGTGTAGAGCGTGATCTGGCGATTGTCGACATGGGCAATCGCGTTCACGGTGGCATCGAGGAAATCGCGGTCGTGCGAGATCAGCAGCAACGTGCCGGGATAGCTGCGCAGCCAGTTTTCCAGCCACATCACGGTTTCGAGATCGAGGTGGTTGGTCGGCTCGTCGAGCAGCAACAGGTCGGAGCGGCACATCAGCGCCTGCGCGAGATTCAGGCGCATGCGCCAGCCACCCGAGAAGTTTGACACGGCCGTCTGCATCTGGCTCTCGTCGAAGCCCAGGCCGGCCAGCAGCTTGGCCGCGCGCGCCGGCGCGGTGTAGCCGTCGGCATGCTCGATCAGGCCGTGCAGCTCGGCGATGCGGTGGCCGTCGTGCGCATGCTCGGCCTGGGCCAGGGCGGCTTGCAGGCTGCGCAGCTCACGGTCGCCGTCGATCACATAGTCGAGCGCAGGTGTCGAGAGGGCGGGGGTCTCCTGCGCGACGTGGGCGATGGTCAGCCGCGGCGGCAGGTCGAGGTCGCCGGCATCGGGGTGAAGCTCGTCGAGCAGCAGGCCGAACAGCGTGGATTTGCCGGCGCCATTGGCGCCGACCACGCCGATCTTTTGGCCGGCGTGGATGGTCAGGTTGGCCTGCTCGAAGATGGGTTTGAGCCCGCGCTGCAGGCTCAGGTTGCGTAGCGTAATCATGGGGCGCGAGTGTAGCAGAAACCCGGCAGCCGAGCCGGCCGCACGCCCCGGCAAGGATGTCAGGCGATCAGCTTGGCCGTGGTCTCCACCATCTGCTTGCACAGCGATTCGAGCGTGGACTGCTGGCGCGCATCGGCCAGCTTGCCGTCCGTCCCGAAGGCCTTGTGCGCGGCCGATACTGCGAGCTGTCCGGGCAGCACGAACACCTGCAGCGCATTGAGGATGTTGCGCAGATGAACCAGCCCGCGCAGCCCGCCCAGGCCGCCCGGCGAGGCGGCCAGCAGCAGCGCCGTCTTGCCGCTGTAGGGCACGAGGCCCGATTCGCCGTCAAGCTCGCGCGAGATCCAGTCGAGCGTGTTCTTCAATGCGGACGACACCGAGGCGTTGTTTTCGGGCGAAGCGATTACAAAGCCATGATGGCCCTTGAACAGCTCGCGCAGGCTGCGCGCGTGCGCCGGCATGCCTTGCTCGGTTTCGAGATCGCCATCGTAGACGGGCATCGGGTAGTCGCGCAGGTCGACGTAGCTGGCCTCTGCCCCCGCGGCGCGCACGGCCTCGGTCGCGGCACGGGCCAGTTGCTTGTTGTAGGAGCCGGCACGCGTGCTGCCGGCAAAGATCAGGATGCGTGGCGTGGGCATAGGCGGCTTCCTCAGCTCAGCTGGCTGGCGATCTTGAACTGGCCGCTCAGTGCCTTGTGGATCGGGCACTTCTCGGCCACCGCCAGCAGCCGTGCGCGCTGCTCGTCATCGAGACTGCCGTCGATACGGATCTGGCGCGTGAGCTCGTACAGGCCCGGCGATTCCGCATGGGTGACCTCGACATGAATGTTGTCGATCGGCCAGCCCTTGCGCTGGGCGTATAGGCTCAGGGTCAGCGCCGTGCACGAAGCCAGCGCGGCATCGAGCAGATCGTGCGGGCTGGGGCCTGAATCGGCACCGCCTACGCTGGCATCCTCATCGACAGTCAATTGATGTGAACGAATCTCGACCCGTTTTGCGAGTGGGGTCAGCCCTCCATGTACGACCACGGCCACGATGCCTCCTCTGTTCAAGTATGCCCGGCCCCGCTGTATTGCCTGGCCGGTAGAGCTTGCAGTGTAGTGGATGGCCGCCGCCGCGGGAAACGGAAAAAGCCGGCCAACAGATTCAATAATTTTGAATCGGTTGATTGGGCGGCAATTCAGTCAGTCCGGCTGGCAAATGGTGGGGAGGGGCGCCCGCCTCGGGGCTGGGCTCGGCCCTGGTAGCCGCGTGGGTGCTCAGGCTGCCGGCAGGTTATGCAGATCCCAGCGTGGCTTGACGGTGAAGCTGCCGTCGCCATGCGCGGCATGCTTGAGACGCTGCGCGCCGGCAAAGGCAATCATCGCGCCGTTGTCGGTGCAGAATTCCAGCGGTGGGTAGAACACCTGAAAACGGCGCTTGGCTGCGGCCGCATCCAATTGCTCGCGCAACTGGCGATTGGCGCCGACACCGCCGGCGATCACCAGCTGCTTGAACCCGGTCTGCTTCAGCGCCTTGAGCGACTTGCCGACCAGTACGTCGACGATAGCCTCCTGGAACGCGGCGCAGATGTCGGCGCGGGTCTGCTCATCGAGCTGGGGCTGTTCCCGCACCAGTGTCAGCACGGCCGTCTTGAGGCCGGAAAAGCTGAAATCGAGGTCCGGCGAATGCAGCATCGGGCGCGGCAGCTTGAAGCGCGTCGGATCACCCTTGTCCGCGAGCTTCGACAACGCTGGCCCGCCTGGGTAGCCGAGGCCGAGCAGCTTCGCCGTTTTGTCGAAGGCCTCGCCGGCGGCATCGTCGAGTGTCTCGCCCAGCAGGGTGTAGTGGCCGACGCCATCGACTTCCATCAACTGGCTGTGGCCCCCCGATACCAGTAGGGCAACGAATGGAAAGGCCGGTGCCGGTTGCGCCAGCAGCGGCGAGAGCAGGTGCCCTTCAAGGTGGTGCACGCCAATGGCGGGCTTGTCGAGCGCAAAGGCCAGTGCATTGGCTACGCTCGTGCCTACCAGCAGGGCGCCGGCGAGGCCCGGCCCCTGGGTGTAGGCGATGGCGTCGATGTCCCCGAGTCGCTTGCCGGCTGCCGCCAGGCATTCCTCCGTCAGTGGCAGCACGCGCCGGATGTGGTCGCGCGAGGCGAGCTCCGGCACTACGCCGCCGTATTCGGCATGCATGGCCATCTGCGTATGCAGCCGGTGGGCGAGCAGGCCCTGCTCGGTGTCGTAGAGCGCGATGCCGGTTTCGTCGCAGGAGGATTCGATGCCAAGGACAAGCATGATGGGTATCAGCGGGGGATCAACAGGGCCGCATATTTTATGCCCGGACCCCTTGCCGCGCCAAATCCTGTTGCCCTAACGTCTTGCCCTGACTGGAAGTTTTTCTTGGAAAAGGTGGCTTGGCGTGCTAACATCGCTTTTTTCCGTTTAACCCATTTTTTGGAATTGAGGTCGATTCATAATGCCTAGCGTCCGCGTCAAGGAAAATGAGCCGTTCGAAGTGGCTCTGCGCCGTTTCAAGCGTACTGTCGAAAAAACCGGTCTGCTGACCGAGTTGCGCGCTCGTGAGTTCTACGAGAAGCCGACCGCTGAACGTAAGCGCAAACTTGCTGCGGCCGTCAAGCGTCACTACAAGCGTCTGCGCAGCCAGACCTTGCCGCCGAAGATGTACTAAGCCGGCGTTCGACGCGATGGTCCCGAGGCCGCGAGCGCAAGCTCTGCGGCCTTTGTCTTTGATGGGAGAGATTGAATGAGCCTGAAGCAACGTATTCAAGAAGACATGAAGTCCGCCATGCGCGAGAAGCAGGCGCAACGCCTCGGCGCGATCCGCCTGCTGACGGCGGCGATGAAGCAGAAAGAGGTCGACGAGCGCATCGAGCTCAGCGACGAGCAGATCGTCGCGATCATCGACAAGATGATGAAGCAGCGCCGCGACTCGATCAGCCAGTACGAATCGGCTGGCCGCCAGGATCTGGCCGATCAGGAAAAATTCGAAATGACGGTGCTCGAGGCCTATATGCCGGCCCAGCTGTCGCAGGCCGAAATCGAGGCCGAGATTACCGCCGCCGTTACCGAGACGGGCGCCGCAGGCCCGCAGGACATGGGCAAGCTGATGGGCGTGTTGAAGCCAAAACTGGCAGGCCGTGCCGACATGTCCAGGGTGTCGCAGCTGATCAAGCAGAAACTGGCTGGTTAAATTCGTTGTCTAAGATGTAAAGGTCGCCGCACACGGTTTGACGTGCGGCGCTTTTTTATTGCTTGTTGAGACAACGTGGCCCGTATTCCCGATAGCTTCATCCAGGATTTGCTCAACCGCGTCGATATCGTCGACGTGGTGGATCGCTACGTGCCACTGAAGAAGGGCGGCGCCAATTACATGGCGTGCTGCCCGTTTCACAACGAGAAGAGTCCGTCATTCACCGTCAGCCCGACCAAGCAGTTCTATCACTGCTTCGGCTGCGGCGCCCATGGTACGGCGATCACCTTCATGATGGAACACGCCGGCCTGGGCTTCGTCGATGCGGTCAAGGAGCTGGCTCAGGGTGCCGGCATGCAGGTGCCGCAGGAAGAGCCGACCGTGGCCGACATCAAGGCCGCGCAGCAGCGCGCGGTGGTCGAGTCGCTCGACCTGCCGGGGGTGATGCGGCGTACCTGCGAGTATTACCGCGAACAGCTCAAGCGCAGCCCGCGCGCCATCCAGTACCTGAAGAAGCGCGGCCTGTCGGGCGAGATCGCCGCGAGATTCGGCCTCGGCTACGCACCGGAAGGCTGGCAGGCGCTCGAACAGGCTTTCCATGACTACGGCGCCAATCCGGCGCTGGTGGAGTCGGGGTTGGTCAAGGAAAAGGACGGCCGGCGCTACGACGTGTTCCGTGACCGTGTGATGTTCCCCATCGTCAATCAGCGCGGCGCCATCATCGGCTTCGGCGGGCGCGTGCTCGACGGTGGCGAGCCGAAATACCTGAACTCGCCCGAGACGGTGCTGTTCGAGAAGGGGCGCGAGCTGTATGGCCTCTATCAGGCGCGCCAGGCGATTCGCGATGCGGGCCGGGTGATCGTGGTTGAGGGCTATATGGACGTGGTGTCGCTGGCCCAGTTCGGGGTCGGTTACGCGGTGGCCACGCTCGGCACCTCGACGACGCCGTTTCATATCCAGAAGCTCATGCGCCAGTCCGATCGCATCGTGTTCTGTTTCGACGGCGACAAGGCCGGGCGCAAGGCCGCCTGGCGGGCGCTGGAGAATGCGCTGCCGATGCTGGCGGACGACAAGCGGCTGGAATTTCTGTTCCTGCCCGAAACCGAGGACCCGGACACCTATGTGCGCCATTTCGGCAAGGATGCGTTCGAGGACCTGATGGAGCGGGACGCCTTGCCGCTGACGGCGTTCATGTTGCGCGAGCTGGCGTCGCAGGTCGACCTGCAGAGCGACGAGGGGCGGGCCAGGCTGGTCAAGCTGGCGCAGCCGCTGGTCACGCAGATACAGGCACAGGCGCTGAGCCTGATGGTGCGCAAGCGCTTGGCCGAGCTGCTGGGGATCGAGGCCGACGAACTCGATCGCCTGTTCGGTATCCGCGTCGCGCGCCCATCCAAGCGTGGGAAATCCGCCCCGGCAGCGGGCGGCAAGCGCCAGCCGCTGTCGCGCACGCGCCAGATCATCCAGTGGCTGTTGCGCCGGCCGGGCTGGGCGCAGCACATCCGCCTGCCGGCGACCACGCAGGAAGACCCGGAAACCCTCGCCATGATTGCCTTGCAGCGCGCGCTGGCGGCCCAGCCGGGGATGGTGCATGCCGCCCAGGTGCTAGAGCATTTTCGCGATACGGAACATGAAGGCCTGCTCAGGCACGTCGCGGCGCAGGCGATGGACGAGAAGGACGCGTTCAGCGACGACGAGGCCTGGTCCGACCTCAATGGTTTGCTCGATCAGCTCACGCTGGGCGCCTTCGACGAGCGCATCGACTGGCTTCGCCGACGCTCGCAGAGCGCAGACTTCACGCTCGACGAGATGAAGGAACTCAACCAGCTGCTGGTCGAGAAAGACAGGGCACGACAGGGTGCCAGATGAGTTTTTGTGCCGGGTGAGTGAATCAAACGTTAACTATTCGGTCTATAACTCCGTTATAATCAACAGCTTTTTCAGTCAGGAACTCGGGATCACACGATATGGCGGCAGATCAACAATTCGACAAGCCTGAACTCCCTAACGACAAGGAAAATGGCCAGTCCGGGCGCCAGATGGCCCCCGTTGACGCCGAGGCGCGTCGGACCCGCCTGAAGACCCTGATCGTTCTCGGCAAGGAACGCGGTTACCTGACGTTTGCCGAGCTGAACGACCATCTGCCCGAAGACATGCTCGACGCCGAGCAGATCGAAGGCATCATTGGCATGATCGCCGACATGGGCATCATGGTGATGGACGAGGCACCCGATGCCGAGCAGCTGCTCATGTCGGATGCCACCCCCGCCGTGGCCGACGACGACGCCGTCGAAGAAGCCGAGGCCGCGCTCTCCACTGTGGACTCCGAGTTTGGCCGTACCACCGATCCGGTGCGCATGTACATGCGCGAGATGGGCACCGTCGAGCTGCTCACGCGCGAAGGCGAAATCGAGATCGCCAAGCGTATCGAAGAAGGCCTCAAGCACATGATCCAGGCGATCTCGGCTTGCCCGATGACGATCGCCGAGATGCTGCGCCTGGCCGAGATGGTCGAGAAGGATGAATTGCGCGTCGACGAGCTCGTCGACGGCATCATCGACCCCAATGCGGTCGAGGAAGAAGAAGCCGAATTCAACGCCCCGAGCGAGGAAGAAGAACTCGCCGCCGAGGAAGAGGAAGAAGACGAAGAGGGTGACGGTGGCGCCGCCGCCATCAGCGCCAATCTCGAGCAACTGAAGAGCGATGCGCTGGCCAAGTTCGCCGAGTTGCGCCCGCTGTTCGACAAGATGGTCAAGGTGCTGGCCAAGAATGGTGTCGGCAGCAAGCAGCACGTCGAGGCGCAGGAGGCGATTTCCGCCCAGCTGCTGTTCATCCGCTTCACCGTGAAGCAGATCGAGGCCATGTGCGACATGCTGCGCAAGCAGCTCGAAGAGATCCGCAGCCACGAGCGCGTGATCATGGAAATCTGCGTGAACCGCGCCGGCATGCCGCGCGACCTGTTCATCAAGAGCTTCCCCGGCAACGAAATCAACCACGACTGGGTGCTGGACCAGATCGGTCTCGCCAAGCCGTATTCCGATGCGCTGGAGCGCCAGAAGCACGCGATCTTCGACGCGCAGAGCCGCCTCGCCGCGATCCAGGAACGGGCGATGATCCCGATCCGCGAGCTGAAGGAAATCAACCGCCAGATGTCGACGGGCGAAGCGCGTGCACGACGTGCCAAGCGCGAGATGATCGAGGCCAACCTGCGCCTGGTGATCTCGATCGCCAAGAAGTACACCAACCGCGGCCTGCAGTTCCTCGACCTGATCCAGGAAGGCAACATCGGCCTGATGAAGGCGGTGGACAAGTTCGAATACCGCCGTGGCTACAAGTTCTCGACCTACGCGACCTGGTGGATCCGCCAGGCCATCACGCGCTCGATCGCCGACCAGGCGCGCACCATCCGTATCCCGGTGCACATGATCGAGACCATCAACAAGATGAACCGCATCTCGCGCCAGATCCTGCAGGAAACCGGCCTCGAGCCCGATCCCGCGTTGCTGGCGGTGAAGATGGAAATGCCGGAAGAGAAGATCCGCAAGATCATGAAGATCTCGAAGGAACCGATCTCGATGGAAACGCCGATCGGTGACGACGACGACTCCCATCTCGGCGATTTCATCGAGGACGCGGTGACCCTGGCGCCGTCTGACGCCGCCGTCTACGCCGGCCTGCGCGAAGCGACCAAGGAAGTGCTCGACACGCTCACGCCGAGGGAAGCCAAGGTGCTGCGCATGCGCTTCGGTATCGAGATGAACACCGACCACACGCTGGAAGAGGTTGGCAAGCAGTTCGACGTGACGCGCGAACGTATCCGCCAGATCGAAGCCAAGGCGCTGCGCAAGCTGCGCCACCCGACGCGCTCCGAGCGGCTGAAGAGCTTCCTCGACAACAGCGACGGCAACGCCCAGTAAGGCCCAGGCCGCGTCGGTAGCATGGCGCGGCATGGAAAGCTGCTATACAATGCGCGGCTTTCGGGCCTGTAGCTCAGTTGGTCAGAGCAGAGGACTCATAATCCACTGCTGCCACGGGCGACGAAGGCCCAAGATAGGTACGCAAGACCGGACGAAGAAGCCGGGTAAAATTAGAAAAAGGGCCGTTAGCTCAATAGGTTAGAGCAGTCGACTCATAATCGATTGGTAGCTGGTTCGAATCCAGCACGGCCCACCAATACCCCTCGTAGTTGTCCATTCGGTACAGTTTCGGTACAGTGGCGGAACGCACGCACTGTACCGAGGCCCTATGGCAACCATCGTCAAGACACCTTCCGGAACGTGGAAGGCCGTCATTCGCAAGACCGGCTTCCCGTCTGTCATCAAGACCTTTCGGCTGAAGAAGGATGCCGAGGACTGGGCGCGGCGCACCGAAGATGAGATGGTGCGGGGCATGTTCGTCCAGCGCGCGCCGTCGGAGCGGCTTACCTTCGAGAAGGCGATGCAGCGCTATCTTGCGGAGGTCACCCCGACCAAGCGCCTACTGACTCAAAACGGGGAGCGCAAGCGCTGTGTGCCGCTCGTGGACTTCTTCGGCAAGTATTCGCTGGCGGCGATTACGCCCGACCTCATTGCTGAGTATCGAGACAAGCGACTTGCCGGCGAGGACCGTCTGAAGGACGGCGAGCCACAGCCGAGGGCCGCCAACACCGTGCGCCTGGAATTGGCGTTGCTCGGACACCTGTTCACGATTGCGGTGAAGGAGTGGGGGCTGGGGTTGACCTTCAATCCGGTGTTGAATATCCGCCGGCCCGCTCCGGGGCCTGGCCGCAACAGACGCTTGACGCCGGACGAGGAGACGCGGCTACTGGCCGCCGTCGATCAGCACTCGAACCCGATGCTGGGCTGGATCGTGCGAATCGCTATCGAAACCGGCATGCGCTCGTCCGAGATCGTTACGCTGCGGCGTTCTCAAGTAGACATCGGTAGGCGCATCGTGCGCTTGATCGAGACGAAGAACACATTGCCGCGTACAGTCCCGTTATCCTTGGCCGCGACCGAGCAATTTCGTTCGGCGCTAGGCAATCCTGTTCGGCCTGTCGATACCGACCTGATTTTTTTCGGGGAGCCGGGCAAAGACGGCGCGCGTCGGCCATACAACTTCAATAAGGTGTGGCTGGACATCAAGAGGAAGGCCGGCGTTACCGATTTCAAATTTCACGACCTTCGGCACGAGGCGGTAAGCCGGTTCGTCGAGTCCGGCCTGAGCGATCAAGAAGTGGCATCGATCAGCGGCCACAAATCCATGCAAATGCTCAAGCGCTACACGCACTTGCGCGCGGAAGACTTGGTCGCCAAGCTGGACCGCTTGACTCGTTGACCTCTGTTGCGGCGGCTGACCCGCCGAGCATCGATCTGAGGCATCGCTTCAATGTTGGCGTACGGACAATCAGTCCGGCGCCATTCGCACTTCTGTGGCTTCGAAATCGAATAGTTCGCCTACCGGCACCTCAAGTGTCGCCGCCAGCTTGCAGATATTGACCAGTGCAATGTTCCGCTGCCCGCGCTCGACGCCACCGAGATAACTACGGGCGATGCCACTCTCCAGCGCCAGTTTCTCCTGCGGCCAGCCTTTTTGTTTCCTGACCTGCGCCAATCTTTTCCCGAACAAAATGCGCGGGTCCTTTTCGGTCATCTTTTCCTCGCCCAAATGGAAAAGATGCTATGAATCGAGCCACTATCAGGCCACGCCCTATGAGTGACAATGACGTACAAATATGGCATGATCCGATCGGGAAATGTCACTCATAGTGACCTTCAATCGGAGGATTCATGGCGTTGATGCGTAGAGGAATGAAGGTAGATCGCTTGGTGCGGACCTTGGGCGCGGCGATCGTTGTCTGTGGTCTGGGCGGCTGCGCCACGACCCAGTCGCAACCCGACGGTTCTACCCGCGTGAGGCTGTCGCTCGCAGACGCCCTCGGCGTCAAAGCCCCACCCACCAACGCTGGATCGGTGTCGCCGCCGGCTCCGCAGCAGTCCGCTCCGGGGCCGAGCACTCCGTTGCCGCCATCGATTCGCAGCAGCACACTGGCCAGCCTCTTTGCAAAGCACCCTTATGACGGCACATCCAAGACCTATTTCCCGCGCGTATCGGTGACCGTGACCGACTGGTCGCGCAATGACTGCTGGAACGCCGTGGCGACGATCTGGTGGAGCAAGGCCAGGTCCGAGCCTGTCGCGCCGTTCTCGGTTTGCTGGGGACAGTCGGTCGGCTTCGCCGTCAACAACGCCGCCAGCCTGCACCTGTTCATGCAGCAGATGGCGGTCGAGCATAGCGGCAACGTGCGCACCCCCGGCCCCAAGCCACCGATGCTCGCCATCCCGGACAGGCAGCCGTTCGGTGAAAGCAAGCAGCTCGCCTTCCAGGGCTTCATCGAGCAGCTCTTGCTCGATACCGGCTGGCAGGCCGGCGCGCCGACCAATCTCTGGCTGGTCGGTTATGACCAGAACGCCTTGAAGGCTGCGCCTGCCGACACGCCGGCGAAGGCATCGAACAAACCCCTGGACGGCAAGGCTAGGGCGTTGCTGGAACGGGCGCTCTCCTGCACGGGCATCGGCAAGCGCTTCGATTTCGCCGAATCCGCACTCAAGCAGGCGGGCTGGCGGCCCGAGCAGGGCGTCTCCCCGATTGCCCTCCCGGAGCCACTCAAGGTGTACGGATTGAACACCACGAAGATCGCCATCTCGCGCGACGGCGGCGAGCAGACCTATCGCAGTTTCCTGCCCGGCGTGAATTCGCAGCAAGTGGTCAAGGCGGCATCGCTAAAGCTCGGTAAGGACGGCAAGAGTTACGGTCGCGCGACCAAGCTGGGGGTGTTGACTCTCGGCACCGAGAACGGCGAAACCACGCTGACCTGCACGGTCGATACCGAAGGCGCGGAGGGCTGAACATGCAATTGCGGTGTCCTTGTTGTGGCAGCACCCAGGTTCAGCCGCACGCGGTCGTGCATGCGGACGGCACCCAGCGCGTCCGGCTCGATCATGCCGGCACCGTCGGCGGGGAATTCGCGCAAGTCACCAGCTACGGCACCCAGGCCACGGCGCTGGCCCAGCATTGCGCGCCGCCTGCGCCACCGTCGCCGATGCCGTTCGTGATCGCCTACGGCATCGCTGGCATTGTGATTTACAGGGCGATGACGGCTTGCGACGTGTTCGAGCGTGGCTGCCGGCTTGGCATGTCCGTGCTGGCAATGCTGGTTTACAACTGGAAGCAGGCCGCAGTCGGCCTGGGCGTCATCGCTGTGGGTTGGTTGCTGATGAAGGCTTGGTACCAGCAGGCTCAGGCGTACAACGTCTCCAAACGGCAGTGGCAGAACACCTGGTTCTGCCATGCCTGCGGTCGGAGCCACGTGCGAAGTTGAACCGGCGACCCGGCCGGTTATGGTAATTACCGTAATCGTAATTATCGTAATTGCGGTAACCGCCGCCCGTCGGCATGTCGGCCCTTGCATTTGGGTCTTTTTTGGACAAAAGTTAATTCAACTAGTGATTTAAATAAAACGCACATGGCCCGCCCCCGCACTGGACGACAGACCCCCGCCGAATATCAGCGTCGCTACCGCGAACGCAAGAAGGCCCAGCAGGCGCTGGCGCAGACCAACTGGATGCTGGATGCACGGCTCACCGACGCAATTCGGGACGAGGCGAAATCTCGTGGCATCCACGAGTCGCAGCTCGCGACGGAAATCCTCGAACGCTGGTACGAGGCGCGCTTCGGCGGCCCGCTGCCGCCGCTGGAAGAACCGGCCGCACCCACGCCATCCGCGCCGCAACCCGAACCGGAGGTCACCATGAACGCGCTGACTGAACTGCTGCTGGGCAAGCTGGAAGAACTCGGCTTCGTCATCCCCCTCCAGGGTATGGCCCGCCAGAGCCTGCGCGGCGACGCCGACAATGGTCTGACCGCCACAGTGGCACTGAACGACGCGACGGTGATCGAGTTTGGCCTGACCGAGCGCGTGGACGGCGCGACCTGCAACGTCCTGCATTGCGTGGTGGATACCATGACCCGCCGCGCTTGGCTCAGCAGCGAGGCGTATCCGGACCTCAACGGCGAGCGCGACGTGGACGCCCGTGGCCTGAATTCGCTCGCCGACGTGTTCGGCCGGCTACGCGACTTCATCATGGCCCGCCGCCGGCCGCTGCGGCTGGAGCAGATCATGGCCGGCTTGCCTGGCTGCCTGAGCAGCCCGCTGCCGCGCACGCTGCTGGCACGAGTGTTTCAGCGTGTAGGGCTGGAGCTGGTGTATTTGCCACCGCTCGGCGTGCCACGCGAGCCGATGCCGCTACCCGAAGTCGCGCTACATGACTTGGTTGAGCTGGCCAGCTACGCGCGTCGCGAAATGCTGCGCACCGGCAACGATCTGTGCCGGATCGAGCTCGACGATGGCAGCGAGTTGCTGGTTTTCCCGCCGGAAGCACGCGCCTTGGTGCATGCCGCGACCGGGGTGCGCGAACCGGCGATTGCGGCAGGGGCGAGATCATGAAGCCGGCGTTCGACGCCGCGCGGCTCGCCACCGAACTGCGCGGCACCGCCCACGATCTCCGTCTGTGCCTGGCCGAGCTGCTCGCCGAGGACCGCTCGCTGCTCGCCGACCTGCTATGCCATTTCCCGACGCGGATCGAGGAGCTGGCCGACGGGATCGCCGAGCGCCCGATCCCCGAGTTCACGCCTGGGTGGCCGGCGCGGGAGGCGTCCGCCGAGATGCATTTCGCGGCGCTGCTGGCGAGGCAGCGCTGGTGGGTGAACCGGCACGAAGTCGGGAGGCGGGCATGACGATCCGCGCCATCGCTTTCGATGCTTTCGGCACCCTGATCGGTTACGGCGGGCGGCGGATCAATCCGTATCTGCGGCTGGTGGACACCGCTCCCGGCAAGAAAGCGGCGCGTTTGCCGTTCCTCACCCGCAACGTGCCGGTGGACGTGTTTGCCGACGAATTGGGCCGGACGCACCTGCTGCCGGTCATCCAGCGCGAACTCGCCCAAGAAGTGGCCGGATTGCGACTGTTCGACGAGGTGGGCGTGACGCTGCGCAAGCTGCGCGCCGCCGGCATGCAAATCGCGGTGTGCAGTAACCTCGCCTACGAGTATGGAACGGCCGTGCGCCGGCTGCTGCCCGATCTGGACGCCTACCTGTTCAGCTATGAACTCGGGGCAGCGAAGCCGGACCCGACGATTTACGCGGCGACGTGTACGGCGCTTGGGTGCCGGCCACGCGAAGTGCTGTTCATCGGCGACAGCAGGCGCTGCGACTTCGAGGGACCACGGGCCTTCGGCATGCAGGCCGGGTGGCTGGACCGCAGGAGTGGCCTGACGCTGCTCGACGCATTGCAGGGAGTAGTTTGAAATGCGCTGGCGGCCCTTTCTGATCGCAGGCGCGCTGCAACTGGCCATGAGCCTTGCCTGGGCCGAGATGCCGGCGGCGCTGATCGAAGCCAATGCACCGTCTGCCAGCGACTGGGCTCGCGCCGCGCCGCTACTGCGTGCCGCCATCGAGTGCCGGGCATCGCTGCCGCCGAGCATCCCGGTGCGCGCCGTCTTTCGGCTGACCAATGGCCGCCTGGGTGGACATCACGCCTTCCCAGAGCCGTTGACCGTGTTCGACTCGCTTCGGGTGTCGGCCATGGCCATCGTCGAAGGAGCAGAAGGTGACGGCAGCAGTTATGCCGTCCAGCCCGAAGGGGTAACGAAGGCCGAAGTGATCCAGGCGGCGCGACTCCAGAAGTCCGGCGCGCGCTACATCCGCCGCGTCGAGGAAGGACTCCTCATGGCCAGCATGCCGCAGCCTGGTGTCGTGCGGTTGGTCTGTGTTCGGGATGGGCACCATGTGTGACGAATTCTGCGCACTTCGGCGACCACCCCACGATGCGACTCTCGACGAGCCGTCTCGACCTTCGGTGGCGACGCATGGCCGTGCAAGTCGCTCAGCGCGTTCACGTGTGAGCGTTTCAGCGTGCAACCTCCTTCCCTCTGCCGGAGTCATGTCGTGATCGTCGCCGAGTTGATCGCCAAGCTGCAAACCTTGCCACCCGATCTCCCGGTCATGACGGCCGGGGAGTACGGCTACGATCGCATCAAGGGCGTGCAGATCGCCGAAGTCGTGTACCAGCCGCGCGGCTGGTCTGGCGACTATTGGCCGAGGGAGGACGCAATCGGCGATACCCGTGAGGGCGAGCCGCTGTCAGCGGTCATCCTGCACTGGGGGGAGGTGCCGTGATCATCTTCCTCGATTTCGATGGGGTACTGCGCCCGGACGCCGTGTACCTCGAATGGGGCCGTCCAGTGCTCCGGGCTGAGGGCGAACTTTTCATGTGGACGGGTTACCTCGTCGAAGCGCTGGCCGGCCATCCCGGGGTGCGTACTTCAATTACCACGCGGTACCGGACAACATGCGCCGGTTGGCTGGTTTCCGTAGCGAGGTGTGCCGCGCATGGCGGCACGCCCTGATGCGACGGAGCCAGCGCCATCGGATGCCATGGGTCAGATTCAACCGCTTGGTACGCAAATACCTACCGCCATGCCGGGTCGTCCATCCTTACCCGTCCGAGCGGTTTCACGTCAGAACCTGAGGCAGGAGCCATATGCGGTAATGCTGCACGTACGGATCTGTGCGGGGGGGCGGGGGGTACCTGCTGTATACCGCCACGAGTTACGGCATCGCGGTGCGGAGTAGTGGCGCGCAGGACAAGCTGTTGTTGCGAGACAACCTGGAGCGCGACATCGGCTGGAGTTCTTATGGCGTCAGTGGCAATGCCGGAGACAGCTTCCAGCAAGCCAAAACCTATGATGGCTGGGGGCGGCTGACCAGCGTTCTGACGCGATCGGTGATGGGCGGCACCAATGTGCTGCAGAACACCCAAACCCAGTATGCCTATGACGCGCTCGGCCGGCCGACCAAGATCACCGATCCTGCGGCAGGTAGCACATCGATTGCCTATCAAGGGCTGACCACTCAAATCAAGGACAGCGCAACCGGCCACACCTGGACCAAGGTCAGCGACGTCATGGGCCGCTTGCGCACCGTCACCGATCCGCGCACCAAAACCCAAACCTACACTTACGATCCGTTTGGTAACCTGTTGACGGTGTTGGATGCCAAGGGCAATCAGGTAAGCATGACCTATGACGGGCGGGGCCGCATGACCTCGCGCACCGACCCGGATCTGGGTTCCTTGCAATACAACTATGACGGGCTGGATGAACTGGTTCAGCAAACCGATGCCAAGCTGAATACGGTGAAATTCGAGTACGACGTACTGGGCCGCGTAACCAAGCGGACTGAATCCGACCTGATCAGCCAGTGGACATATGACACGGCCGCGAATGGTATTGGCAAACCGGCCCAGCTGACGGCCAGTAACGGCTTCCAGCGAACCTACCAATACGACGGCTATGGCCGGCCGACTAGCCTGACCAACCTGATCGGCAGCAGCTTCACCACGTCCGTCGCCTACGACAGCGCGGGTCGCTTGGCCTCGCTCACCTATCCGACCGGCGTCAGCCTCGGCTACGGCTACCAGAACGGCTACCTGACCGAGGTGCGGCGAACCGATGCCGGCAACCAACTCTTGTGGCAACTGCAATCGCTGGACGCCTCGGGCCGCGTGCGCCAAGCCCGCCTTGGCAACGGCATGGTCGTCAGCCGTAGCTATGATGCGGTCAGCGACCGCCTCGGCGCCATCGTGTCCGGCCTGAATGGCGGCAACGAGGTACAGAACGAAAGCTACGGTTTCGACGACTCCGGCAACCTCTCGTGGCGCAAGGACGGCAACCGCTCCCTGATCGAAACCTTCGGCTACGACGAACTCGATCGCCTCACCAGCGCCCAGGTGATGGGAGCGGTGAACAAGACCTACAGCTTCGCTTACGACGATATCGGCAATCTCACCAGCAAGACCGATATCGGCAACTACAGCTACCCCACCGCCGGCAGCCGCTACCCGCATGCACCGACCAGCATCGGCAGCATGAGCGGCTCGTTCTCTTATGACGCCAATGGCAACCTGCTATCCGGTGCCGGTCGCACATACACCTGGACCAGCTACAACATGCCGCTGCACGTCACGCGGGGCACCAACGCGAGCGACTTCTGGTACGACGGCGAGCACAACCGGGTCAAGCAGGTCGCCAGTGATGGTACCACCACCATCTACCTCAACCCGCGCATCGACCTGGGTGCTCACTTTGAGCAGGTGAGCAATGGAGGGCAGACCTTCAACCGCCACACCATCTACGCTGGTAGTGAAGTCGTCGGCCAGATCGTTACGGGCAGTCAGAATGCCACCCGTTACTTCCACCATGACTATCTCGGCAGCGTGGTGGCCGTTTCGGATGCCAGCGGCAGCGTAGTGGAACGCTACAGCTACGACAGCTGGGGCAAGCGCCGCAACCTGGACGGCAGCGACGACGTGGCTGGCGGCTTGAAGTCGACTGCAGTGGATCGTGGCTATACCGAACACGAGGAACTGGATAACCTCGGGCTGGTGCACATGAATGCGCGGCTGTATGACCCGGCGGTGGGCCAGTTCGTGAGTGCTGACACGATGGTGCCGCACCCGGACAGCACGCAGGGGTTCAACCGCTATGCCTATGTGAACAACAATCCGCTGGTGTTTACCGATCCAAGCGGGCATGAGGACCGGTATGACCTGACATATTGGCGGGACGGGCCTTCGCATGGCATCGCCTACAATACTGGCCCTAACGGGTCTGGCGTGTATCAAATCGTATGCACCAACTGCTTGCGTGGTAGCGACCTTGGCGGCTTGTACTCCTCGCCAGGGACGGGTGGGGGCTCGCTACAATCGTGGCTCGATCAAGGCCATGGCTACGGCTACAGCCAGATCGGCTTCAACACCGGCAGCAACCTGTCGATCGTGCGCAACGGCGGTTTCACCGGTGGCGTGTCGACGATCATCTACACCAACACGACACCGGTGGCGCAGTCGTCTACCGGCGGCAGTACCGGTAGCAGTGCGCCACCCCCGCGACAGTTCGCGCCGGTGGAGGGGGCGTACAAGCCGGGGTCGATCCAGCTGACGGCCGTGGCGGGGTCCATAGCGAAAAACCTGCTGCCGGGTGTGGATTTTGCGCATAATGGCTGGCTGGCGGCCAAGGAAGGCGACTACGCCATGGCTGGCGTGTACGGGATTGGAGCGATCTCCGACGTCTTCCTCTTCGCGGTGACCGGCGGGCAGGAGAAACTGGTTGAGTCGGCGCTCAAGGAGGCGGTCGAGTACACGGTCGAGCATGGCGCAAACTATATTGCCAAGGAGGCGGGGGAGCATGCGGCTACGAATTTGGCGGCAAAGGAGGGTGTTGTATATCTGCGCAAAGATATCATCACCGGTGGCGAGTATGTCGGACAGGCAGAATCAGAGGCCCGGTATCTCGTTCGGCAATCGGAGCATGCTCGCGCAAACCCAAATGCTGATTTTGAGTTCCATATTCTGGAAAGAGCGCGTGCTGGCAAGGATTTGAACGTTGCTGAGGAAAGTTGGATTCGTGCTGGTGGAGGTCCAAAGTCGGCGGGTGGACGCCTTGAAAATGGGCGTTGGCAAATGAATGAGGCAGATTATCGTGCGGCAGGAGGAAAAGTTGACAGACCATAGCAGCCTGAATATAGGAACAAAGGCAATCGTTGGTGACGTGTTCCAAGTTCCTATTTCCGAGGAATGTGTAGGATTTGGCCAGATTCTCGCTATATACAAGGAGGAAATGCTGCTAATGGCCATTTTCGATATGCGAGCTGGGTACGATGAGGTCCCATCGATTGAATCGATTATCTCTGCTCGCCCAATTTTTATTTGCAACTCACTTGATGCGAAAATATGGCATGGTCAGTGGAAGATCATCGGAAACCATCCCCCTGACAGCGCAAAAATTCTACTTCCGAACTACAAAGTGAAGGTCGGTGATGGGTTCTATGTAGAGAACTATGCGGCAGACAAGACTCGTCTATGCAAAAATGAAGAGTTGGCCTCCTTGGAATTCCGCAGTTGTGTAGCGCCAATTCGTCTTGAAAATGCGCTCAAGGCTCATTGGGGATTTGTGCCGTGGAATGACGCCTACAATGCCCTACTTGCGGAGAATGCATTAAAGTCGACCTTGGTGGTAGTTGATCAATAAGCCATCGTAATACGAACCAACGCTTTCCGCGTACGCGGCAAAGGGGGGTACTTACGTTCTAAAGGACGCTGAAGGCACGGTTGTTAAGACCGGTCGAACAAACGACTTGGCGCGACGTGAAGCCGAGCATGGCCGCAATCACCCCGACAGGACCTTTGAAGTTGACAAACGTACAGACAACCGAGCGGCGCAACGAGGTCGGGAGCAAGATTTGCATGATGCGAATCCGAGTGCGCACGCGGCAAACGGTGGAATGGACAAGATCAATGGGATTAGCCCAACCAATCCAAGACGAGACGAGTATTTGATGGCCGGTAGGGAACTGCCATGAAGAAGCTGACCATTAATAATGGGACTGTGGTTCTGGTTCCCGTAGTCCCCGCGGGATTCGCGATAGGTGTTGTCATTCGAGCGGACGGTAAAGGACGTGCAGTCGGAGCCTTCTTCGGACCGAGGGTGAACAGTGCTTCGGATGTGAACGCATCCGAGTTGCAGCTGGAGTCTGCTGTGTTGGTATGTCGCTTCGGGGATCACGGCCTGCACACGAAGCGGTGGCCCATGATAGGCGTGATCCCGAGTTGGGGTAGCGCTCCATGGCACGTCACGAAGTTCTCCAGGCGACACGACAATCCTGATCTCTGCTACGTCACCGAGTACGACGAGTCTTTGAACGTAATCTCTGAGGTTGTCTTACCTGCTGCCGAGGGTAAGGCGTTGCCGGATGAAGCGCAGTACGGTTCTGGCGTCGTCGAGGCGAAGCTAGCCAAGCTCTTGCAGTAGCGGCAAAGATTGCAGAAGCTGCAGCAGATGCTGCGCTTGCCGCAGGTAAGCGGTCCGGGGCGGCTGCCGAGTTGAGAGTCGGAGACCGAGTATTTACTGGTGTTAGCGGTGAGGCAGTACCGCACAATCCTAGCGGCCAACTTGCCCGGGGCACGCGATCGCGTGTTCCCTGGATCGGGGCGGTTGGCGGCAAAAGCAGCAGGCGATTGCTGAAATGTCATGCAATCAGCCCTGGTGGGGGGCTGTGAATATTGGGGAACACGGATTTAGGTTAATGAAAAGCGAAAGAAAACTTCAAGATGTTTAAACCCTCAAAAATTCTGTGCGCTATGGTGTGTATGCTCCCGCTCTTTACTGCATGTAATAGCGGTGGTGGCGGAGACAATGGTTCGAGTCAGTCACCGTCCACCGCTATTACTGCCGTGAGCATCAGTGCCGACCAGAATTTGTCTGTTGATCCCAAGAATGGTTTTCCGGTGGTATTCGCAGCAGCCGGTGTACAGGGTGGTGTGGCGCCCATTCAATACAACTGGGATTTCGGCGAACCAGCAAGCGGGGTGCAAAACGGCGCGTCCGTTGCACAGGCGACGCATAACTTTGCGATACCTGGCGTGTATAACGTCAAGTTGACCTTGACTGATGCCAGGGCTCAAACTTTTCAAACGAGTAAAGCAGTAACGGTTATCGACCCAACTACAAATCCGAATCCAAACCCATCTCCAAATTTGCCGCCCGTTGCGAGCGGCGTGGTATCGCCGAGCACTGCGACGGCTGGCCAAACGCTCACCTTTGATGCGTCTACGGCGTCAGCCGGCACAGCGAACCAGCAAATCGTGTCATATTCATGGAAATTCCAAGATGGACAGGTGCTGAACGGAAAGGTCGTCAGCCGCACGTTTTCGGCAGTCAGCTCATATAGCGTGGAATTGACTGTCACTGACAATACCGGCTTGTCCGCTCGCACGTCCATGAACTTCGTGATTCAGGCTGCCGCGCCGACACCGTGCCCTGTACCGTCAGCCGGCTCCTTGGGCGCACCTGTGAGTGGGGTAGGAAATACGTTAGCGGCCGGTAGCGGACACAGCCTGGTACTTAAAAGCGATGGCACGTTTTGGGCCTCGGGGCTGGCTGCGAATGGTCAGCTCGGTGCGGGTTCAATGCAAAATTGCAGTCAGTTCATCCAGGTTCTCTCCGGTGTCAAGTCTGTCGCTGCGGGTGGCTTGCACAGTCTTGCGTTGAAAGCAGACGGTAGCCTATGGGCGACCGGAGACAATTCTTACGGTCAGCTTGGTACGGGAGACAAAACGAGCCATTCCAAATTTTTCCAAGTAATGACTGGTGTCAAAGAAATCGCTGCAGGTCGCTTTCAGAGCTTTGCAATCAAGGATGACAATAGTCTTTGGGCTGTTGGCGAAAACGGTGTTGGACAGCTTGGCGCTGGCAACACCGTGGACCAGTATCAGTTCGTCAAAGTTCTCGCCGATGTCAAAGCGGTGTCGTCGGGTGGGTTGCACACGCTTGTGCTGAAAATGAATGGTAGCCTCTGGGCGGCGGGTTGGAACGGCTTCTATCAGCTTGGGACCGGAGACACCGCGGACCAACATCAGTTTGTACAGATACTCGGGAGCGGCGTACAAGCCATTGCGGCCGGCTATCTGCATAGCCTGGTGGTGAAAACCGATGGTAGCCTGTGGGTGGTCGGGGCCAACGGCAATGGCGTCAGCGGTGGAGGAGCGGCGACCTATGGCCAGCTTGGCGTGCAAGCGCTACTGTCCGATCAGAATACGATTTGTACATCCGCTTACTGTAAGCAGCTTTTCCAGGTAATGAGCGGCGTGAAAGCGGTTTCTGCAGGGTATGGCCATAGTCTTGCGCTAAAAGCAGACGGTAGCCTGTGGGCGGCGGGATTCAACGAGTTTGGCCAGCTTGGAAATGGGAGCAACAACAACCAAGGCCAGTTTATGCAAGTGGCCACCGGTGTGCAAGGCATGGCGGCCGGATACCTTCACACACTTGCTGCGAAGACCGACGGAAGTCTCTATACGGTCGGCGCGAATAGCAATGGTATCGACTGTGGCGTTGTGCATTGTGATGCTAACTCCGGGGCGCCTCGGGTTGTATATGGGCAGCTTGGGACCGGCGATACTATGGACCACTCGACATTTGTCCGCGTAATGGCTGCGATTGCCATTGCGGGCCAGTAATACGAATTCGCCGTAACAAGGCGATAGCTTTTGCGGGCTGCGTAGAGCGGCAAAGACAGCAGCGACGGTAGAGAAGGACTTCTTCGCTGGCACGAAATACACGGACAAGGTGTTGGAGCAGGATCTGGATGATTGGATGGTCTACTACAATGAAAAGCGCACGCACCAAGGGAAGATGTGCTGTGGGCGAACACCCCTGCAGACCCTGATCGACGGCAAAATCCAATGGAAGGAGAAAGTAGGTAACCTGAACTGATCTGACAATCGGGCACCGTCAAAACGGGCGACTGTCAGATCAAGTCTGAACTTCTACACATAAGGCATGCGCGCCGTGGCCGCCGACGCCGGCTGTTTCGGTTTGTTCCGGTCTTGTTGATGTCCCGTTGCGAAATTCCGAGTGAGTCGCTAGCCAAGGGCGCTATCGGTGTAATCGTCGAGGAATTCTCTGAACCAGAGGAGGCTTACGAAGTCGAGTTCTGTGATGAAGATGGTGTCACTATTGCTCAGATTGCTCTACGCCCAAATCAATTTACTTGGCTCTGTTCTCGTTAACTGTTGATATACTGTAACTGTTAACAGTATTGGGGCGGCAAACATGGACACCCAAGAGTTCAAGACTCTGCTGACAACCTTGCAACAGTTGACGCAAACCCAACGCAGGAAGCTTGCGGCGGCATTGGCACGCAGCCAGCAAGGCGATGCCGTCTCGGTCATCGAGCAGTGTCTGGGTCAACCAACCCAGTGCCCGCACTGCGCCGCCGATCATCCTGTGCGTTTCGGTCGCGCTAACGGTCTGCAGCGTTATCGCTGCCACGCTTGCCGACGCACGTTCAACGCGCTCACCGGCACACCCATGGCAAGACTGCGCCAGCGTGACAAGTGGCTCGGCTACGCCGAGGCGTTACGCGATGGCCTGAGTGTGCGCAAAGCGGCGGCGCAGTGTGAGGTGCATCGCACCACCGCGTTTCGCTGGCGCCACCGCTTCCTCAGTAACCCCAAGGATCGCATGGCTGCTCATCTCACCGGCATCGTCGAGGCTGACGAAACCTTCCTGCGCGCTTCCCGTAAGGGCGATCGGCAGGTCAAGCTCACGCGCAAGCCACGCAAGCGTGGCGGTAGCGCCAAGAAGCGCGGCTTATCGGGCGAGCAGGTGTGCGTCCTGATCGCACGTGATCGCGGTGGCGCCACCCTCGATGCGGTCTTGCCCAACATGACCGATGCGGCATTACAGCAAGTCCTGGCGCCCATCGTCGATCGCGACGCCGTGCTATGCAGCGACGGCCGCCCCGCCTATGCACACTATGCGGCCGCGACGGACACGGCACATAAACCGGTGAATCTGTCGGCCGGCATTCGCGTCGTCGACAAGGTGTTTCATATCCAGCACGTCAATGCCTATCACAGTCGCTTCAAAGGCTGGATGGCACGGTTCCATGGTGTGGCGAGCAAGTATCTGCCCAACTACCTGGGCTGGCGACGCTTGCTGGAGAGTGCGCCAGGCGCTTGCCCGTCGCCCAGAACCGTCATGGATTGGGCGCTGGGGATTTGATCAATAGTTAATGAGAACAGAGCCAAACAAATCGACACAAGAAATTCTCGCCATATCCGATCCCTCAAACGATTCCTCGGCACCTCTGCGCAACGTCTGCAAATCTTTCGGTTTGCTCATGATTCGTTCGCCTTTACCGATGGCGCGTTATCTGACGCACCGCCTGCCCGTACCCAGACATCCACATCTTCTTTTTTGAATTTCCAGAAGCGGCCGACTTTGTGCCCCGGCATACCTTTGTTGGTCACCCAGGCATAAATAGTGTCTTTGGCCACGCCGCGGCAATCGGCGATTTCATCGACGGATAGCCAGCGGTCTTCCATATCTGCATCCAAATGGAATGCGCCGACCGGATGGGCGGCCACTTTACGGCAGTATACGTCATGACGTGGCTACAAGCCAGGTTGAGACTGGTTTGACCTAGTTTGACCGGGTAAAGGCCAAGCGAACGGGGTCAGTGCCGACTCGGAGGTGCCAAATGACTCGTCCACGGCGAAATCAACGTGATGGCGGCTCCGGCTCTTCCGATGAGGAATCGAGAGCATCGAACTTCAGAAGATAACGCTCCGCTTGCGAGAGCGTGCGTCGAGCGAGTTCGGAGAGACGTTCTTCACGCATCCGCACGTCTTCCAGCTTGGCGCGCACCGCTTGCATGGTGGCTGCCTGGGCTCGAAGGTCGGCTTGCTCCTGCGCCCATTCTTCCCGCGTCAGTCGCCGTCGCCGAGGGCCGATTCGCGCGAGAGCCGTGGGGCCGCCCACGTGTTCCCAGTATTCATCTTGGAATGTCTGCATTGCCTCGGTGTATGCCTTTCGCTGGAGCGCTGGATTT
This sequence comes from Chitinivorax sp. PXF-14, assembly GCF_040812015.1. Taxonomy (NCBI): domain Bacteria; kingdom Pseudomonadati; phylum Pseudomonadota; class Betaproteobacteria; genus Chitinivorax; species Chitinivorax sp. PXF-14. The sequence goes on from NZ_JBFNXJ010000004.1 coordinate 172,048, forward strand.
GCCGCACCTTTGGCGGCGGCGAATCCAGGGTGCAGACTTTTTACGTTCCCCGCAACGGGATCGACGATGTAGAAATGCAAGTGCGGATGAGGCTCGTCGAGGTGTTCGACGACGGCGCGGAGATTGCCTCCGAATTCGGCACGCAGCCACTCGACGGTGAGCCGCTTCCACTCTTCATAGCCGCTTCCATCTGACGGATAGCTCGCGACGCCGGCCAGTAGCACGGTCGCGTCCTTGCGCAGCCGGCGGCCGGCGGCGTCGCGGGCGTTCGCCTGTATGTCGATGAGCTCGGCTTCGACCTGCGCCAGGCTGAATCCATGAACCAGTGTCGGCGGCAACGGCTCGGTGACGTGATTGCACGCACCCGGTCTGCGGGCTGCTTCCGCCAAAATGTCGCCCGCCGACCACTTTGCCGCTGTGTTCTTCCTGGTCTTTTTCGGTGGCGTCAGCGAATAGCATTCGATGTGGACAAACTGCGAGGGCATGATTTCAGCCCCGGCGCACTGTGGACAAAATATAGTGACCGACTATATTTGTTCCGCGTGAACGCTCCACAAATGTCGGCCAGGGGCTCGCTGCCCCTGGACCCCGCCGGACAATGTGCGAACACTGTGTAAAGATGTCGCCGTCGATTGTGCTGCTATGTGGCGACTCGATGCCGAGGAATGTGCCGACAGTGTGTGATCTCGATGGCGAGCAATGTGTGAAGACTGTGCCATCTGTGTGTGAAGCACGTGGCAAAAACGGTGTCACGCCCGTCCAATCGCTCCCAGCGACGCGGAGGTGAAGGTCAAACACGGCCGATCACCTTCGTGCGCGTGAGCAGCTCTTCTTTCTCCGGCTTGTCGAGTAAGGCGTCCGCTGCGACGCCGACCTTATGGCTGTCATCCATTAGCAATATCTCGACGACTTGGCCGAGGCTGGCGGCGACCGCGAAATCGACCCGGCGCGCATCGGTGTATTGCCGAGTCAGCAGACAAGTTCCATCACTCACGACCATTACGTGGAGGCCGTGAGCACCGGACGACATGAAGTCCGGTTGCGGATCGGACCAGATGCGCAAGTGGTCGGCAGCGACACAAATCGACTGACTCCAACCGATCCCAGGAAGGACTCCGCCTTCGGTGACATCTCGCCAGACGAAGCGAGCATGCAACTCGGCGACCTGATCATGATTCAGCATTGAATTACTCCTCTGCGGTTGTCCGGCCATCCGTACCCGGCTTCCTGCCAACATGTAGGACTTTCGAAGCAGGCCGTTCTTAATAGAAAATTTCCTTCTCTTTGGTGGCTCATCCATGAGCCGCAACTCGCCCGGAACCGGCTCACCGATGCACCATCGACGTCAACGACGAGGCGCATAGGTGACCTGGTTCATGGGTGAGCTGTGGATAAACTGCTGTCGCCTCACGTGCTGGTATCGCTCTCGTCGGATGTGGCTCGCCATTTCCCGGCACTGCTCAGCAGCCGCTCCAATGACTTTCGCAGGTCGCCCGACATCGACCCGAGATCGATGTCGCCGATCTGCACGCCTTGACTACCTCGTTCGATGACCTGCACTTGCAGCTTGTCGATGCGGATCAGCACGGAGTTGTTCATCGATTGCGCTGCCACTGACTGTTTGAGCTCTTCCGTGACGGCCGAGACTTTGGCAGGGACGTAGTCCCAACGTCCCATCGCCACCGGCGTGCCATCCGAGCCGACGAGGGGGAAGTGTTCGACGAGCTGATAGACGTTGTGCCGTCCGGATTTCTGCTTTCGGATCAAACCGCTTTTGCCGAGCGACGCGAGCTCGCGCTTTACCTGGGCGAGCGAGAGGCCGGATTTCGTGGCGATGGTTGCAATCGCTGGCCCGGCCAGGCCGGTCTTGTAGTTGGCATGCGACTTGATGACCAGGTAAACCTTGCAGGCGGAGCCGCTCATCCGCGCAAGTTGCCCTCCATCGATGAGCGTCCGGAAGCAGTGGAACCACCAGCCATCGGCCTGCCACTCGTCTTGAGGGGCCTGAAGGGTGGGCAACTGCATTACGCCACTCCTTCATCGACGATTCGTGCAATATCCTCGGTACGGAAATGAACTCGGCGCCCAATCTTGCGTCGAGCCTTGCGCAGTAGCAGCCCCAAATCGGACTTGCCGTGCATCGTCATGCGCAGGCCGTCCTGGCTGCGATTCAGCACCCCCGCCAAGTCCGCCAGTGTCATCAATACGCCGAATTTTTGTACCAGCCGGTCCTCGGTCCGCATTCCTTGCCTCCGCTGCGCTCAATTGATCTGAGGTCAGCTTATCTGCGGTGGGCCGGCGATCGGTTTCACGTTATCCTTCAAAAAATGAGGCATTCATGAAACCACGGCTATGGCAAAACGTGATCTCGCCACCGACGCACTACGAACCAAGGGTTGGTATCGCCAGTTACAACATATCCTGCTCGGTGAAGTGACCGGACGTCCGGACGTGCCACGGATGCTGCATGCGATGGCTCTCAAGGGGCTCCCGATGCGGGAGGGCAGGGCTACCTATGGGCGATGGTATGACGGTAAGTGTCGGCCGGACGCTGATTATGTGAAGACGCTGACCGACCACCTCAAGGCTCTTGAATCGGCAGACAAGCTCGCGGCATCCGAGCGCAAAGTAGACGCTCGAAGGGGCCAGAATCCTGATGAGAATCAGGTGGCTTCCAAGCTGGAATACTGGTGGAGGGAGGTGGCTCCGGACTCACTTGCGGTCAAAGACAATCAGATTCGTCTGCTGGGCCATATCGACTGGTGGGCTGCCGCGACTGTGGACGCGGGGACGCTGCAAGGGCTGCTTCTTCCGATTTGGGATCGATGGGAACCCAAGATGCGGGGCGTTTGGTCGACTGCCGAAGGTGGTGAGCGCCAAAGATGGGAAATTGCGTCTTGGAAAGGGGAGCCGTCTCCCGGCCGAGTTCATTATGAACTGGCTCATTGTTTCGATCTCACAAGTATGGCTGTGTTCTTGGTCAGCCTATGCAACTTACCTTGGCCCAATCCGGAGATGGCGGCACACGACCTTCCATATCAACACGATACGGCCTTTTCGACCTGGTGCGTTGACACCGTATCGTGCTGCATGCTGGTCGAGCGTCTGTATCAGCAGCGGGGCGGCTCTTCCTACAGTTTGGCATCACCAGGAGTCGATGTGGCATCGAGGGTGTTGCGCCTAGTCATGGCAGATGACGAACGCAGCATGATGAAGCCCTCGTCCAGTCCCTACATTCCGCAGAACCGGCTACGCCAGTTGACTGACATCTTCAAGCGCAGCGGCGTGCCGGTAGACGATCCCATTCAATTCCATCGATCATTTTCCGCCCTCTCTGCGCTCATCGGGAAAATGCTGGAGGAATGCGGGAGCTCAACGACCGAAGTGGCCAGACTTCGGAACACCCAAATTCGCTGGCACTGGCCCCTCCCCGGTCGCGCGGAACAGTCGGTACAGTGACGGTACATCGCTCAGCTTCGTTGCGCTTCTGTAACGTTCTGTAAGCTACTGATAAATAATGATTTATTGCTCTCGGTAACTTCGGTCGATTTCGCTTAGATATCAGTAACTTATTGATTTGTAAGCAAACTCATAATCCTTTGGTCCAGGGTTCAAGTCCCTGCGGGCCCACCATTAAAAAACAAGGGGTTAGCGTATGCTAACCCCTTGTTCCATTCAGAATTTAGCCTTCAGGCTCCCTATGGGCTACTTTGCAAATGAATCAAAAGCCCTCTTTTGCCATCGAGACCCTACAGGGGAATATCCCTCACGGAGTTGACCCTTGATTGCCTCCTGTTTTGGTGGCAAAAATTATCGGTGTCGATGAGACGTGGCTTGCAAACACCAGGGGCGTCCACAAAAACATTCAGGATCCCCCTTACATTAAGCTCGGGGAAGGTCGCACCGCCCCAATTCGATACAAGCTGAGCTCGCTAGTTAGCTGGATGAACTCGTTTGAAGAGAAGTTGAGTGCCGTCCATAGGGTTGCTTGCGATGCACTGGCTGCATACGGAACAGCGTTTGATGTTAAAGAGTCATTTTAGTATCTCTAAATAGCGCCTATACTGTGATTCTGAAATCACAGAGTATTTCAATGCAGCTGACACTGGAAAAATTCCTCGACGGCGCCTGGCACCAAGCTGCCACCGTCGTGATAGATGCGCCACAGCGCGGTATCGTGTCCCCGTGTACGGTGGAATATCTGCCGGCGTATGCCCTTGCCCATCTCGATGCCAAGGGCCTTCCCGCGTTATCTGCGCATCTAGCAGTGTCGTTTAATCATCAACGCTTGCCGCACTGGGTGCCTTTCCTGCTGGACATCTTGCCCAACGGTTTCGGTCGTGACCTTTTGGTGGCTCAGGAAAACTGGCCCCGCCCCGATGGCCCGCACAATGATGCAAATGTATTGGTTCACGGCGCCAGCAACCCGGTCGGCAATCTTCGCATCGCCGAGGCTCATGCCTGGCTAACGGCTCAACTGCCGCAACCCGCTCAAGGCTGGCCGCTGGATGAGATGCGGCAAAACGATGCAGACTTTCTGGAATATGCGCGAGTGCATGGCACATTGGTCGCTGGGACCAGTACCCAGGGGCAAGCTGCCAAGCTATGGCTTACCTTACGGCAGGATGGTCTTTACTACGCAGACATCCTGGTGCCAGATGCGGAAGCCGCTGCGCACTATCTGCTGAAGATGCCGCGCAATGCGCGCGACGCGGTGCTGCTGCGGCATGAGTTCCACTGGCTGCAGTTGGCACAGACAGCAGGGCTGGATGTCCATGGCGAGCCCTTCATGTCGGGCGATCTGTTATTTATTCCGCGCTTCGACCGCCAACTTTTGAATGGTGGCGTACGCCGCCGTGCGGTCGAGAGCGCGTTCAGCCTAATGGGGATTGCTGCACATGCCCAACCACTCCGGCATGAGGACATCATTGAAGCATGGGTAAACCACGCGGATATGGATGCGCTGGGCTTTGGATTGCTGGAATACCTGAAGCGGGACATGCTGGGGTACTGCCTGCGCGTCGAAGACAATCATGGACGCAACACGGCGTTCTTCCTGGGTGAGCAAGGCATTAGCCTGACGCCGCTCTTCGATTTCTCGCCGATGTTCCTGGACGATGACCCGCCGGTACGTTCGACCTTGTGGCGGCAGTTTTCGCTGGGTTCGCACACCGAATGGCTAAAGCTATTCGATGTCTGGTTGCCAGGCATCATCGGTACTGACAACAGTGAAGACTTGCGCGCTCAGCTGGTAGCTTGGCAACCAAGCCTGAAGGCGACCTACGAGCAATTCCAGGCGCTAGCCCTGGACCCACGCACGGCGCCATGTGGCCAGCGCTTTGAAATCGCATTGGGGGTGCTCAATGCGCTACGCTAAGAAATCGCCAGAAGAACTGCAGGCCTTGCGTCGCACCCTGGTCAGCCGGCTGGCACAGTCCCAGCCTGGCGTGGCGGAAGCGGCCCGCTGGATAAGAGATTCGCTTGGCCTTAACCAGCGTGAGTTTGCCAAGCTGGTCGGGCTTAGCACGCCGCAGGTTGCACGGCTTGAGCGGGGAGAGGCCAATCCCACACTGGAGACGCTGCTGGCTGTCGGTAAACCCTATGGTTTGGGCATTGGGTTCAGCCATCCGGATATGCTGGTACAACAGTCAGCGCCAGCAACCGACATAACACCCAGTCAGGCGGTGGAGCCGAAAGTGAAAATCCCGCGGCTAAATTTCAACAAGCCTGCAGATGGCTAGTGTAGGTCAGATGGTTTCCAGCCCCACGAAATGAAGCCTAGTTCTCGAGAAGCGCGAAATGACGATAGTGAATGGGTATCGACCTGGAAATTGCCTTGAATAAGCTTCATGAGCTTTCCATGCAGGATGGAGACCTTGGTTTCGAGTATTGGTACAGCATCAGTCACTTGCTCAAGCGAGCCGCAGGTACGCAGGCTGGCCGGCCAACGGATTAGTGGATCAGGCTCATCGCCTTGATCTGCAGCCATACCTGGAGGCCGGGGCGCAGCGCCAGTGCGTCGAACGAGCGCCGTGTGATGCGGGCGACGATGTGGCCGCCGGCCAGCTCGCAACGGATCAGCATGTGGCCCGGCTGGGTGGCCGGCGCGAATGTCGAGACGACGGCGGGCAGGCGATTGAGGATGCTCGAGTCGGCATGCTCGGTCAGCGCAAGGCTGACGTCGCGCGCGTGGATGCGCACGCGGCTGGCCTGGCCCGCCTGCAAGCCGGAGGCGGGCAGCCACAGCGTGCCGCCGGCAAAGCCGAGTTGCGCCAGGCTGTAATGCGGATCGACGGCGTCGACATGGGTATCGAGCACCACGCTGGCCTCGTCGCTGAACTGGGCGGGCAAGTCGAGGCGAGACAGGGTGTCGGTCGGGGAGCCGGCAGCGACTACCCGGCCCTGGTCGATCAGCACTAGGTGATCGGCGAGGCGGATGACTTCCTCGATGGCATGGCTGACATAGACGATGGGCAGGTCGAGCTCGGCCTGCAGCCGCTCCAGATAGGGCAGGATATCCTGCTTGCGGCGGAAATCGAGCGCCGACAGCGGCTCGTCCAGCAGCAGCAGGCGAGGCGAGGTCAGCAGCGCGCGCGCGATGGCCACGCGCTGGCGTTCGCCGCCCGACAGCTTGGCCGGCGAGCGGTCGAGCAGATGCTCGATGCCGAGTAGCACCAGTGCCTGCTGCCAGCTCACGCGCCGGGCTGCGGGCGGGGTCCGCCGCAGGCCGTATTCGAGGTTGCGGCGCACCGACAGGTGCGGGAACAGGCTGGCCTCCTGGAACACCATGCCGAGCTCGCGCTGGTGCGGCGGCAGGCACAGGCCTTGGGCATCGTCCTGCCACACCTGCTCGCCCACCTGCAGCCGCCCGCGTGCCTTGGGCTCGAGCCCGGCCAGGCAGCGCAGGATCGTCGTCTTGCCCGAGCCCGATGCGCCGAACAGCACCGATACCCCGCTCAAGGGCAGGGCCAGGTCGACATCGAGGCGGAATTCGCCGTGATCGAGCGTGAAGCGTGCCTGGATGCTCATGACCGGGCCCCGCTGCGGTTGAGCAGATGCAGTGCCAGCAGCACACTGAAGCTGAACGCCAGCAGGCCGCCCGCCAGCCAGTGGGCCTGTGTGTATTCGAGCGCCTCGACGTGATCGAATATCTGCACCGATACGACGCGCGTGCGGCCCGGAATGTTGCCGCCTATCATCAGCACCACGCCGAATTCCCCCACGGTGTGGGCGAAGCTCATCACCGCCGCAGTGATCAGGCCGGGCCGTGCCAGCGGCAGCGCCACGCTGAAAAAGGTATCGAGCGGCGAGGCGCGCAAGGTGGCGGCGACCTCCAGCGGCCGTGTGCCGATGGCCTTGAAGGCTTGCTGCAAGGGCTGCACGGCGAACGGCAGCGAATAGAGCACCGACGCGATCAGCAGGCCGCTGAAGCTGAACGGCAGCAGCCCCCAGCCGAGGTGCCGCGTCAGCTGCCCGATCGGCCCCTGTTCGCCCATCAGCACCAGCAGATAGAAGCCGATCACGGTGGGCGGCAGCACCAGCGGCAAGGTGGTGACCACACCGACGATGCTGCCGGCCAGGCTGCGGCTGCGCGCCAGCCACCACGCAAGCGGGGTGCCGGCCACCAGCAGCACGAGCGTGGTGCTGGTGGCGAGCTTGAGCGTGAGGAGGATGGCCGACCAGTCGTCCGCGCTGAAACCCATCGGTATGCGCTTACAGCGAGTAGCCGGAGGCGGTGATGGCTGTGCGTGCCGCGTCGGATTTCAGATACTGCAGCAGTGCCTGCGCAGCGGGTTTGCCGCGGCCGTGTTCGAGCAGCACTGCGTCCTGGCGGATCGGCGCGTAGAGCGTCGGCGGGACGATCCAGGCCGAGCCGCTCTTCACCTTGCCGCCCTCGAATACCTGCGACAGCGCAACGAAGCCGAGCTCGGCATTACCGGTGGAAACGAACTGCTGGGTCTGCGCGATGTTCTCGCCCATGACGAATTTCGCCGCCAGGCTGTCATAGAGATTCAATGCCTTCAGCGTCTCGACCGCTGCCTGGCCATAGGGCGCGAGCTTGGGGTTGGCGATGGCCAGGTGTTCGAAATGGCCCAGCTTGAGCACGGCGCCTTGGTCGTCGACCAGGTTAGGCTTGGCGCTCCACAGCACCAGCTTGCCGATGGCGTAGGTGAAACGTGTGCCCGCCACGGCGGCGCCTTCCTTCTCCAGCTTGGCCGGGGTTTCGTCATCGGCCGCCAGCAGCACCTCGAACGGCGCGCCGCTCTTGATCTGCGCGTAGAACTTGCCGGTCGCGCCGACCGAGATCAGCGCCTTGTGGCCGGTGCTCTGTTCGAATGCGGCTGCGATCTTCTGCATCGGGCCGGCAAAGTTGGCGGCGACGGCGACCTGGACTTCGTCGGCATGAGCCGCCATGGACAGGAACAAGGCGGCGAACAGGGTGAGGCGGGGGGCGAGGCGAGGCATGGGAGGTCCTTTGCGGTGGGTTAGTCGAAGCTGGCCAGGATTACGTCGGAGGCCTTGAAGGTTGCGCAGGCGCGCTTGCCGACGGCGAGCCCGAGGCGCTCGATGCTGCTCTGCGTGACCACCGATGTCACCGTGCGACCGCCGGGCAGGCGCAAGGTCACTTCGGCGTTGACGGGGCCGGGATGGATGGCGTCGACCTCGCCCCACAGCCGGTTGGTGGCCGAGGTGCGCAGCGATTCGTCGGTCAGTAGCATGACGGCGGACGATTTGACCAGGGCGTAGATTTCGCGGCCCATGGCGAGCCCGAGGTTCTCCGCGCTGTCACGGGTGATGATGGCGGTCAGCAGGTTCTGGTCGTCGAGCCGCAGGCTGACCTCGTAGTCGACCTCGCCCGCGCGCAGGGCCCAGATCGCACCGAAGAACTGGTTGCGTGCGCTGGTGCGCATCGCCATGCGACGCATCAGCGAACGGAACTGGCCGACATCGCTGACGCCGATCTGCCCCAGCCGCTCGCTGACGCGATCGAGCGCTTCCTGGTATTCCTTTTCCATCGCCCGATATAGCGCGACCATCTGCCGGCCATAATCGGTGAGCTGGGTACCGCCGCCCTGGCGGCCGCCCACCGTGCGCTCGACCAGCGGGAAGTCAGCCATATTGTTCATCGCATCGACGGCATCCCAGGCGGCCTTGTACGACAGGGGCACGGCCTTGGCCGCCTGCGAGATCGAGCCGTGGGTGGCGATGGCCTCGAGCAGGCGGATGCGGGTGTCGCCGAGCAGCGCGCCGAGCTGGGTTTCGAGTGCAATCTTGCCGACGAGTTTGCTGCGGCTTGGTGGAGGCGCCGACGACGTCATGGTCAGGATCCGATATATAATTTTGTATATAGTTTAACGGGCATCGCGGCATGGTGGAATAGTCCTTTAGCGCTATTCCTCCGCTATGGTGGCGGCGCCAACACCGGCGCGCGTATAGTGACGGCGCCGTTTCTGTTCAACCAATAAAAAGGACCCAGACAATGAATATCAGCGCGCGCAACCAGTTCAGCGGTACCGTCGCCAGCCTCCAGGCCGGTGCGGTGAATGCCGAAGTGATCGTCGATCTCGGCGGCGGCACGCAACTCGCCGCCATCATCACCAACGCCAGCGTGCAGTCGCTCGGCCTGGCTGCCGGCAAGCCGGTCGTGGCCCTGGTGAAGGCATCGTCGATTTTGCTGATGACTGACGGTGGCGGCTTCAAGCTGTCCGCCCGCAATTGTCTCGCCGGCACGGTCAAGCAGGTGCGCGATGGCGCGGTGAACGCCGAAGTCGTGCTGGCTCTGCCGGGTGGCACGGAAGTCGTGGCGATCGTGACGCAGGAGTCGGTCGCGTCGCTCGGCCTCAAGGCCGGTGTGGCGGCGACGGCGGTGATCAAGGCCTCGGCCGTGATTCTCGGCGTACAGGGCTGATCCAGCCCCTGCAAGGCGCCGGCCGTGTCGCGCGGCCGGCGCCTGGTTCATCAGTTGAACAGCTTGATCACCTCCAGCGATTGCAGCCATTTGACGTGACGCGGCCCGGCGCGCAGGTCCTTGGCGGAAATCAGCGCGATCTGGCCCTCGTCGTCGTCAAGCAGCTTGCCGTTCTTCTCGAAGAACACCACCACCTCGTCGCCCAACGGCGAGTTGTATAGTTCCTGCCAGGAAAACACCGCCTTGTAGCCATCGCTGGCGGTAGCGACGATCACCATCTTCTTGGTGTCGTTGTGATCGCGGCTGACGATCTCGGCGCGATCGAGCACATCCTTCAGCTTCACCCCCTTGTATTGCTTGATCTCTTCCATGGTGGCGCCGCTCTGGCAGACGATTGGCATGGCGCCGATCTCGGCGGCCGGCATTTTCTTCAGGTCGGCCACCGTCAGCGTGAGCTGCTTGGCGACCGCACCGCTGACACTGACCGAGTGCGTGACATATTGGGCCGGGTTATCGACCTTGCCCGCCGCCTGGGCGACCAGTGGCAGCACGGTGAACGCGGCGGCAAGGCAGAGTTGTTTGAATGTGAGCATCATGTGTTCCTCGGATCAGAATCGGTATTGGCCGTTGACGAACCAGCCACGACCCGGCGACGGGTAGCCGTCCACCAGCTGGTAGTTGCGGTCGAACAGGTTGCTGGCGCCGGCCTCGACGGTGACGGCCTTGATCGGCGACCACGCGAGCTTGAGGTCGGATGTGGCATAGCTGCCGAGTTCGACCGTGTTCGAGCTCCAGCGGCTGCTCTCGTACTGGGTGAACCACACCGCGTGCCAGCCGGGCAGGAAGCCCCAGTCGGCGTAGCCGGTGAGCTTGTTGCGCGGCGTGCCGGTCAGCCTGTCGCTGCTCGAACGGTTGTCGCGCGACAGCAGGGTGTAGCTGCCACCCAGCGTGGTGTCCTGGCCGACGCGCTGGCGCAGGCCGAGCTCGAGGCCGCGCGCGACGACATGGCCGACGTTCTGCATCTGGCCACGGCCCGGCTGCACGTTGGAGACCATCTGGATCAGGTCGCGGATATCGCTGTAAAACACCGCCGCATCGACACTGCCGTTGGCCCAGGGCTCGCCCTGGAAGCCGATCTCGTAGTTGCGCGAGCGCTCCGGCTGCAGGTCCGGGTTTTCAATGGTGCTGCCCATGCGCAGCGAGTAGCGGTCTTTCAACGTCGGCAGCCGTGATTTGCCGGCGATGCTGGCGTAGACGCGGCCAGCGGCGATGTCCTGATAAAGGCCGAGCTGTGCGTTATTCAACGACTTGGCCGAAGGCAGCTGGTAGATGCCCGATTCGGTCGGTTTCAGTGTGTCGCGCGACAGGCCTGCGACCAGCTGCGTCGCTTCGCCCAGCGCGTAGCGGTCTTCCAGCGCGAAGGAGTGGATGTCGTCGCGGAAGGTCGCACCGCTGTTTTGCCCGTCGCTCTCGCGGTGGGTGTCGCGCTTGACGTAGAGCAGCGCCTTCAGCGTGTGGCCCTGCAGGCGGTCGCTCGACAGCTCGGCCGAGGCGCCGTTGCTGCTGTCGTCGTAGTAGCTCTCGCCGGTGGTGGTGTTGAGCACCTTGGCCTGCACCTGGCTGTAGCTCGCGTCCTTGTAGTTGATCACCGCGTTGGCGTAGGTGTCGTGATAGACGCGCAGCTTGATGGCTTCATTGCCCGTCAGCCGCGTGGTCGACAGCAGGTAGACGCTTTCCTTGTCCCAGTAGGGCCAGCGCCAGTAGCGTGGACTCTGGGTCGGGTCGGTCACTGGCGGCTGACCCTTGGCGCCGTGCTGGTAGACGTAGCCGAGCGCATACTCGTCGCCCTCGCGGGGCAGCCAGCCGAGCTTGACCGATTTCTTGATGTCGAGATGGTCCGAGTTCAGGCGGTGGCCGCCGTCCTCGACCGCGGTAGGCTGGAAATCGCCCGACAGCTTGAAGAAATCCTGGCTCTCGTAATCGGCGCCGGCCTGCAGATACCAGTTGTCCTGGCGCGTGCCGAGGTTGACGCTGCCGGTCCGCAGCTGGCCGCTGCCGACACCGGCGCGCACATCGCCCTCGAATGGCTTGGTCGGCTTGCGCGTCAGCAGGTTGATCGCGCCGCCCATGGCGTTGGGGCCGTACATCATCGAGCTCATGCCCTTGGCCACCTGGATGGCCGACAGATCGGCGGTGCGGAAGCGGCCGAGATCGACATAGCCATCGTAGGGCACATAGAGCGGGATGCCATCGACGAAGATCGGCATCTGGCGCGAGTCGTAGCCGCGCACATTGATCGTCTTCTCGTTGCGGCCGTTGGTCGCGATCATGACGCCCGGCAGCAGGTTCAGCGCATCGGCGACCGTGTCGCGGTTGAAGGTCTGGAAGTCGCGGCGGGTGACGACCGATGCTGCCTGGTCCTGGTGTAGCGTGCTGCGGTTGACGATGCGGCTGCCGGTGACGACGATGGTGCCCAGGTCGTTGGTGGCGTCGCTATCCTCGGCTGCTGCGTTCGATGCGAGGCCGAGCGAGGCGCACGCCAGCAGGACTGCATGGGCGAGCGCCCGCTGGCGCGGGAAGGTGGGTTTCTTATTGTGTTGCATGACGTTGATTGGCTCCCTTTGAGGTTGGCTGGCTTGATGGGCTCCACCCTCGCTGCGGTTTCCCGCAGTGTTTTTATTTGATGTTGTTGTGTATATAGCGATGGGCGAGCGAAGCACGCTCGTCCACCCAGGCCGCCGGCGGCGAGCTGCCCGGGCCTGTGGCGGGCAACGGCCATTCGACCGTGTCGTCGTCGGCGGCAGGCTGCTGCGCGTCGTCGTCGTCGAGCGTCAGCAGCAGCTCGGACAGGCGGTTCCAGCCCGAGCGGGGATTACCCATGCCGAGCAGCTCGCGCGCCGAGTCGCCGCCAGGGCCGATCAGGCCCAGCAGGCGGCAGGCCTGCACGCCCGCGCTATAGCGCTCGCCGTCGCAGCCGAGCCAGTTGAGCCCGGCCAGTTGCGGCAGGAAGGCCGCCAGATGTTGTCGATTGAGGCGCATCGCCGCGGCGATCTCGTCCTGGCTGGCCGGGCCGCGTTCCAGCAGCCATTCGAACAGGCCCAGTTCGAGCGCCGCGCGGACCAGCTGGAAGTGCCGGAAGCTGCAGATCAGTTGGCTGGCGTAGTCCATCTCGGCACCTCCCTCATCATCAATCATCTGTAACGTTATATTGTAAAAGATATAGCGAGGCGGCAATAGTCCAAACGGAGGAGCCCGCGCCTGTCGATTGGCGGGGGCGCCTTGCAATGCCAGCTCTTGCTGCCGACACTGAAACCATCGGCAAGCCGCCTGCCATGGCGAAGGAGGGGGAGATGAAGTTTCGCGACCGGATGCACGCCGCCGCATTGCTGGGCCAGGCCCTGCAGCGCTATCGCGGACAACGGCCGCTGGTGCTGGCCATCCCGCGCGGGGCGGTGCCCATGGGCCGTGCGCTGGCCGATGCGCTCGGCGGCGAGCTCGATGTGGTGATGGTGCGCAAGATCGGCGCGCCGTTCCAGCCTGAGTTTGCGCTGGCGGCAGTCGACGAGGCCGGCTGGGTGTACCGCAATCCGCATGGCGGCAGCGATGCGCAGACACTGCGCTACATCGAGGCCGAGCGCGAGCGGCAACTGGCGCTGATCCGCGAACGGCGTGCGCGCTACACGCCGGGCCGGGGGCCGGCCGATCCGCGCGGCCGCGTGGTGATCGTCGTCGACGATGGCTTGGCGACCGGCGCCACGATGATCGCCGCGCTGCATGCGCTGCGCGACAAGCAGCCGGCGCGGCTGGTGTGCGCGGTGCCGGTGGCGCCGTCCGATGTGCTGAGCAAGATCGGGCCGCTGGCGGACGAGGTGGTCTGCCTCGCCACACCCACCGACTTCAGCGCGGTCGGGCAGTTTTACGAGCGTTTCGACCAGGTCGAGGATGCCGAGGTGGTGGCTGTGCTGCACGGCACGGCGGGCGGGCCTGCCGGGCAAGACTGACGCGGCCCTGGGCTCAAGGCCTATGGCCGAGCCTGAGGCCGGCGATTTCCAGGCCCGCGCCCACGGCGAGCAGCAGGTAGCCCACGCCGCCCGCGGTGGCGGACCAGATCAGGAAGGCCCCGGCGATCAGCAGGGTGACGACGGCGGTGCGTCGTTTGGCTGGGTGTCGCAGCATGGTCGTTCTCCTTGCCTGGGGAGGTTCATGCTCGTTTAGACCGCCGAACCGGAAAACGGTTGGCTGCCCCGTGCAACGTGCCGTGTGCGGCATCGCACCGTTTTCTCGACCAAGCCCCGCCCGGCGGATGGGCGAGGCCTGCAGCTTTTCCTTGATGCCTTTTTCCACCCGATCGTCAGCGCGCGATCAGCCCCGCTCGCTGCCGGCATCGACCACCGCGAGCGCCGTCATGTTGACGATGCGGCGCACGGTCGAGCTGTTGGTGAGGATATGCACCGCGCGCGCCGCGCCGAGCAGGATGGCGCCGACCGTGACGCCGCCGCCCGCGGTCACGCGCAGCAGGTTGTAGGCGATATTGGCCGCATCGACATTGGGCATGATCAGCAGGTTGGCCTCCTGCGTCAGTGCCGAGTCGGGGAACACCGAGTTCAGGATGTCGCGCGACAGCGCCGCATCGCCGTGCATCTCGCCATCCACCATCAGCTCCGGGGCGGCCTTGCGGATCAGCTCGAGCGCGGCGCGCACCTTGGCGGCGCTAGCCGAGGTCGAGGTGCCGAAGTTGGAGTGCGACAGCAGCGCCACCGATGGCAGCACGCCGAAGCGGCGCACCTCGGCGGCCGCGAGCAGCGTGATCTCGGCCAGCTGTTCGGCCGTCGGCTCGTGGTTGACGTGGGTGTCGCAGATGAACAGCACGCGCTCCGGCAGCATCAGCATCTGCATCGCGCCGAAGGTGTTGACGCCCGGCTGCGGGCCGATCACCTGGCGCACGTAGTTGAGGTGCTCGCGGTAGATGCCGTGGGTGCCGCACAGCATCGCGTCGGCATGGCTGGCGCGCACCAGCATGGCGCCGATCAGCGTGGTGTTGCTGCGCATGCGCTCCTGCGCCAGCGCCGCCGTCACGCCCTGGCGCCGCGCCAGCTGGTAATAGCCCTGCCAGGCCTCGCGGTAGCGCGGGTCGTCGAGAATGTTCACACACTCGACATCGTCGTCGAGCCGCAGCCGCAGGCCGAATTTCTCGATGCGGCTCTCGATGATGTCGCGCCGGCCGATCAGCATGGGCCGCGCCAGCCCTTCGTCGACGACGATCTGTGCGGCGCGCAGCACGCGCTCGTCCTCGCCCTCGGCGTAGACCACGCGCTTGGGCGACTTGCGCGCCGCGTCGAACACCGGCTGCATGGTGGTGCCGCTCTGGTAGACGAAGTGGTGCAGCCGCTGGCGGTAGGCCTCCATGTCCGCGATCGGGCGCGTCGCCACGCCGCTGTCCATCGCCGCCTGCGCCACGGCCGGCGCGATCTTGACGATCAGGCGCGGGTCGAAGGGCTTGGGGATCAGGTATTCGGGGCCGAAGCGCAGGCTGTCGGCGCCATAGGCGTCGACCACCTCGTCGGGGATCTCGGCATGGGTGAGGTCGGCGATCGCGCGCACGGTGGCGAGCTTCATCTCCTCGTTGATCGTCGTCGCGCCGACGTCGAGCGCGCCGCGGAAGATGAACGGAAAACACAGCACATTGTTGACCTGGTTCGGGTAATCCGAGCGGCCGGTGCCGATGATCGCGTCGGGTCGCACGGAGAGCGCGTCCTCGGGCATGATTTCGGGGTTCGGGTTGGCCATGGCCAGGATGATCGGCCTGGTCGCCATGCCCTTGACCATCTCAGGCTTCAGCACGCCGCCGGCCGACAGGCCGAGGAAGATGTCGGCGCCGTCGATCACCTCGGCGAGCCGGCGCGCCGACGTATCCTGCGCATAGCGCGCCTTGTTCGGGTCCATCAGCTCGGTGCGGCCCTGGTAGACCACGCCGGCGATATCGGTGACGGTGATGTTGGCCATCGGCAGGCCGAGCCGCACCAGCAGGTCGAGGCAGGCCAGCGCGGCGGCGCCGGCGCCCGAGCACACCAGCTTGACCGCGCCGATGTCCTTGCCGACATAGCGCAGGCCGTTGAGGATGGCCGCCGCCGCGACGATGGCCGTGCCGTGCTGGTCGTCGTGGAACACCGGGATCTTCATCTTCTCGCGCAGTTTCTGCTCGATGTAGAAGCACTCGGGCGCCTTGATGTCCTCGAGGTTGATGCCGCCGAAGGTGGGCTCGAGGCTGGCGATGATCTTCACCAGCATGTCCGGGTCGGTTTCGTCGATCTCGATGTCGAACACGTCGATGCCGGCAAATTTCTTGAACAGGCAGCCCTTGCCCTCCATCACCGGCTTGCCGGCGAGCGGCCCGATATTGCCCAGGCCGAGCACGGCCGTACCGTTGGTGACCACCGCCACCAGATTGCCGCGCGCGGTCAGCTCGAAGGCCGCCGCCGGGTTGCCGACGATCTCGATGCAGGGCTCGGCCACGCCGGGCGAATAGGCCAGCGCGAGATCGCGCTGCGTGGCCATGGGCTTGGTCGGCACCACGGAAATCTTGCCGGGCGAGGGCTGGCGGTGATAGGCCAGGGCGGCATCGCGTAGTTTGTTGGACATCGTGTCTTTCCTCCGGTGGTGGCGTGTCGCGCCGCGCTCGTCGTGGGGCGGTCGTGCTTGTGGGCGCAGGCCAGGGCGCCATGGCTTGCTTCCCTTAAGGATAGTGATTTGTGCGCATTTCGTGAGCCGCCGGAAGTCCGCAGGTGGCGCTTGCGGAAAACCGCAGGTCGCAGCCGGCCCGGGCGCGGGAGGACAGCCCCACGGCCGCGTGCTATCGTGCGCCTGCTCAATCTTCCCGTGCCCCTGCCATGCTCGACGACCACGCCATCCACGCCGCCGCCCAACTGCTCGCCCAGCGCCGCCTGGCGGGCACGCCGGGGCCGCGCCTGCCCTTGTCCTGCCGGCCGTCGTCGGTGGACGAGGGGCTCGCGATCCAGGCCGCGACGGCAGCCGCGCTCGGCGATGGCGTTGGTGGCTGGAAGTGCGGCCTGCCGTCGGCCGAGCGGGTGGTGATCGGCCCGATCTACCGCAGCGTGATCCATGACGCCTCGCCGTGCCCGGTATGGGCCGGCCAGGGCACGGTGCGGGCCGAGCCCGAGCTGGCCTTCGTGCTCGGGCGCGACCTGCCGCCGCGGGCGACCCCTTACGATGAGGCCGAGATCGACGCGGCCGTCGCGGAGGCGAGGCTCGCGCTGGAATTGATCGATTGCCGTTACGATGCCCCGGACGACGCCGGTTTTCCCGAGCTGCTGGCCGACGGCCTGTTCAACCAGGGGCTACTGCTGGGGCCGCGCGTGCCGCTGGCCTATGCCCGGCGGGCAGCCGATCTTGCCATCACGCTGCGCCAGGGCGGGGAGGTCAGCCCGCTGGCAGGCCGCCATCCCGCTGGTCTGCCGCTGGCGCCGCTGTATTGGCTGGCCGAGTTCCTGCGCGGCCGCAATATGGGCTTGCAGGCCGGGCAGGTGGTGATCACCGGCTCCTACGCCGGCGTGCTCACGCTGCCGCTGGCGCAGCCGATCGAGATCGGCTTTGGCGAACTGGGCCAGCTGCAGGCGCAGTTCGCCGCCAGGGTTTGACGCTCAGGGCAGGATGAACGAGCTGCCCTGGGTGACGCTGATGTGGCGGTCGTCGCTGGCCGTGATGTGGAATTCCAGCTGCCGCGTGCCGTGCAGCTCGCCGTCGCCGGGCACCTGCACCGTGACTGGCAGCGGGCTGCTGCTGCCGGCCGGCACGGTGACGCTGAGCGCGCCCTGCTGGCGGATGCCGGGCAGGCCTGCCACGGCGATGTCGAAGCGGCGCGGCTGTTCGGCCAGGTTGTGAATCTCCAGCGTGTAGATATTCTCGATCGCGCCTTCGTCGGTCTCGCGCATCAGCGCGCCGCGGTCGCGGATCACGTCCACCCTTAACGGCACGCGCTGGCTCAGCATCACGCTGGCGCCGACCAGTAGCGCGAGCATCAGCCCGCTGTAGACCGCGATGCGCGGCCGCTTGAGGCTGCCCGCCCAGCGCTGCCCGGCGAGCATGCGCTCGGAGCCGTAGCGGATCAGGCCGCGTGCATAGCCGACCTTGTCCATCACCGTGTTGCAGGCGTCGACGCACAGGCCGCAGCCGATGCACTCGTACTGCAGTCCCTGGCGGATGTCGATGCCGGCCGGGCACACCTGCACGCAGATGCCGCAATCGACGCAATCGCCACGCGGGGCGGCTTGCGTCTGGGCTTGAGCCTGAACCTGGGTGTTCGGCTGCGCCTTGGCATGGCGCGCGCCGCGCGGCTCGCCACGGGCGGCATCATAGGTGACGGTAACCGTGTCGGCATCGAACATCGCGCCCTGGAAGCGTGAGTAGGGGCACATGTGCTTGCACACCTGCTCGCGCAGCACGCCGGCCTGCAGATAGGTGAACATGGCGTAGAACAGCAGCCAGAAGCCTTCCCACGGGCCGAGCGAGAAGTTCGCCAGATTGTGCGCGAGCGTCTTGATCGGGGTGAAATAGCCGACGAAGGTGAAGCCGGTGACGCTGGCCAGTGCCACCCACAGCAGGTACTTGGCGCCCTTGCGCGTGATCTTGCCGGCGTGCCACGGCGCCTGGTCGAGCCGGATGCGCGCCAGGCGCGAGCCCTCGGTCTTTTCCTCGATCCACATGAACATCGCGGTGTACACCGTCTGCGGACAGGCAAAGCCGCAGAACACGCGCCCGGCCACGGCGGTAAACAGGAACAGGCCGAAGGCCGCCAACATCAGCAGGAACGCGAGGTAGATCGCATCCTGCGGCCACAGCACCAGGCCGAACAGGTAGAACTTGCGCTCGACGATATCGAACAGCACCGCCTGGCGGCCCTGCCAGGGCAGCCAGCAGAGGCCGTAGAAGATCAGCTGGGTCAGCCACACCATGGCCCAGCGCAGGCTGTTGTAGCGGCCCTGCGTCGAGCGCACGTAAACCTTGTTGCCCTGCTTGTTGTAGAAGTCGATGCGTTGCGCGGCGGCGGGCCGGGCACTGTCGATGCTGCTCATGATGCGATCCCTGTGGCGGTTTGGCGATGCCAGTAGACCACGGGCGGGCGGGCTATAACAGATTCAGTTATGCTGATAGCTGACTAAAACAGTTTGTGGCCGCCATGACCCGCTACGAAGCCCTCGCGCAGTCGGTGATCGAGATGATTCAGCAGGGTGTGTTGCGGCCAGGCGAACGGATTCCGTCGATACGCGCCGCCAGCCGCCACCATGGCGTCAACCCGCTGACCGTGATGCAGGCTTACCAGCTGCTCGAAAGCCAGGGCTGGGTGCTGGCCCGGCCGCAATCGGGCTACTACGTGCGCGCGCGGCGCGGCCAGCGCCTGCCCGAGCCCGGCATGAGCCGGCCCGTGGCGCAGTCAGGCGAGCTCGATGTCAGCGACTTCGTGTTCGAGATACTGGAGGCGAGCAAGAACCCGGCGGTGGTGCCGTTCGGCTCGGCCTTCCCGAGCCCCATGCTGTTTCCGCTCGACAAGCTGGCGCGCTCGCTCGCCGGCAGCACGCGACGGCTCGACCCGTGGAGCACGGTGACCCACCTGCCGCCCGGCAACGAGGAGCTGCGGCGGCAGATCGCGCTGCGCTATCTCGCGGCCGGCGTCACGGTGTCGCCGAACGAGATCGTCATCACCTCGGGCGCGCTCGAAGCGCTGACGCTGAGCCTGCAGGCGGTCACCGAGCCCGGTGATCTGGTCGCGATCGAATCGCCGACCTTCTATGCGGCGCTGCAGGCGATCGAGCGGCTGCGCCTGAAGGCGATCGAGATCCCCACCCACCCGCGCGACGGCATCGACCTCGCGGCCCTGGGCGACGCGCTGGCACGCCAGCCGATCAAGGCCTGCTGGCTCATGACGAATTTCCAGAACCCCACCGGTAGCCTGATGCCCGACGACAACAAGCGCGAGCTGGTCGCGCTGCTGGCCCGCCACGCGGTGCCGCTGATTGAGGACGATGTCTACGGCGAGCTGTATTTCGGCGCGCCACCGCGCCATGCCAAGGCCGACGATCACGCCGGGCTGGTGCTGCACTGCGCGTCGTTTTCGAAATGCCTGGCGCCAGGCTACCGCGTCGGCTGGGTGGCGGCCGGGCGCTTCGCGCAGGCGGTGCAGCGGCTCAAGTTCATGACCACGCTGACCGCCGGCATCCCGGTGCAGGCCGCGCTGGCCGACTACCTCAAGCATGGCGGCTACGACACCCATCTGCGGCGCCTGCGGCGCACGCTGGCGACCCAGCAGGCGCAGATGAGCGAGGCGATCGGGCGGCTGTTCCCGCCCGGTACACGGCTGACCCAGCCCGAGGGCGGCTATTTTCTCTGGCTCGAACTGCCGCCCGCCGTCGATGCCGTCGCCCTGCACCGGCGGGCGCTGGAGCAGGGCATCAGCATCGCACCGGGGCCGATCTTCTCGGCCCGGCGCGACTACCGCAACGCCATCCGCCTCAACTGCGGGCACCCGTTCACCAGCCAGCACGAGGCGGCGCTGGCCCTGCTCGGGCAATGGGCGGCCGAGGCGGGTTAGGGCGCGGCACGGGCTGCCCCGGTGCGGTCGTCTGCCCGCTCATGGTGAGCCGCGATTGTGTTCCCCTCGGCGCTTGCGCCCGGGCCTCATGGCGCGACAGGGTGTCGTGGCTCGGCGTATAGGCCGCCGTGTTGGCGTGGGCCTCGCCGCTGGGCACCTGCCTCGATCCGGGCTGGCCACGCTCGCACCCGAGCTGACGCGCCGCCTTACTTGGCGCGGGGCTTCAGGCTGGTGACAAAGCGGTCGATTTCCTTCTGGTTGCCCTCACCCGCCTTGGGCCACGCCGCGGCGAGCACCAGGTAGCCGGCGTGGTACATGATCCGGCCGGACTGCTTGCCCGACGCCGTCTGCGCGACGATGTCCTTCGCCCGCGCGCCATCGACGGTGAGCGCGATCGACGACACGATCTTGCCGCGCCCATCCTGCTCCATGATGTTCTCCATATTGGCGAACGCCATGTCCAGCTGGCCCTGATCCACCTGCTGCGCGAACTCGAGCGAGATCGTCATCAGATTGCTGTCGCCGGACTGCGCCAGGCACATCCTGGCCTCGCTCGCATAGGGCACATTCTGGTCATGGCAGTCGAACGCCACCCCGGGCGGCGTCGACACGCTGACATTGCCATGGGCGAACACATAGGGCTGCCACCGGCCGCAGCCGCCGAGCAGCAGGGGCAACAGCAGGCACAGCGCGCGCAACGTAGGGGAGTGGGGCATGGGGTGTCCTGGGCGGGTGATGAAGGCGGGGCCGCAGCCGGAGAGGTTTTTTCCGCTGCGGCAAATCGAGCATTTTTCGGCGCGAGATGCTAGCCCGAGCCCCGGCATGCGTCAACGCGGCGCAAGCTGGGCATGCTGCGGCCACGGAGCAAAACAAAAGCCAGGCTCGCACCCGGCTTGGTAGGGAATGTGGACCGAAGGAGGATCGAACTCCCGACCTCTGCGTTGCGAACGCAGCGCTCTCCCAGCTGAGCTATCGGCCCGGTTTGAATTTTCAGCGTAGCCCAAGCCGGGGCGTCGCTCAAGCCATCTGCAGCGCGACCGCGAGCAGCAGGGCGGCGAGTTCGACGACTTCGACGCCGGCGCCGAGGCAGTCGCCGCTCATGCCGCCGAGCGTGCGCAGCAGCCAGCGGCGGTAGAGCCAGATGGCGACTGGCGTGGCCAGCAGCGCCGGTGCGGCCCAGGCCGAGGCGGCGAGCAGGGCCAGCAGCCAGGCCCAGCGTGCGCGGCGCGGCAGCGCCCAGGCGAATTGCTCGCCCATGCCAGGCGACAGCGCCGGCAGCGTCTGCCAGAACAGCACGCCGAGCCGCGCCCAGGCCGGAATCAGCAGCAGTGCGGCCCAGTGCTGGCCGCGCGCGAGCAGCATCAGCAGGACCAGCTTGCCGGCCAGGTGCAGGATCAGCGTGAGCACGCCGAAGCTACCGAGGTGCGGGTCTTTCATCACCGCGAGCAGCCGTTCGCGGTCGCGGTGGGCGGCGCCGAGCGCGTCGGCGACGTCGGCCAGGCCATCGAGGTGAAGGCCGCCGGTCAGCAGCGCCCAGGCGAGCACGCCAGCCCAGGCGGCGAGCCACGGATCGAGCCTGGCCGCCGGCCAGACGGCCGCCAGCAGGAGCGCGCCGAGCAGCAGGCCGACGAGCGGGAACCAGCGTGCCGATTCGGCCAGCCGCTCGGGGCGGAAGTCGCTGACCTGTGGCGTGGGCAGGCGGGTGAGGAACTGGATGGCGAGGATCAGGCGCGTCATGGCAGCATCAACCCGGCTGCGCGGGCGCGGTCGGCATCGAGCGCGGCGTCGAGCGCGTCGGTCAGGCGGTCGATGGCCTGCTCCAGCTGCGTTTCGGCCGATGCCGTGGCGTGGCTGCCGCAGCCGGCCCAGGCTAGCAGCAGGTCGAGCGCGGCCGGCTCGTCGAACAGGCCGTGCAGATAGCAGCCGAAGATCTGGCCGTCGGGGCTCAGCGCGCCGTCGCGACGCTGGCCGCCGTCGAGCCGTAGCGGCGACTGGCCGGCCGCGACTTGCGTGGCGCCGTGGTGGATCTCGTAGCCGCGCACCGGCGCGCACCGGCCGTCGAGGTTCAGCGTGCCGCTCACATTGGCGAGCTGCTTCACCGGTGCGAGTGTCGTGTCGAGCGGCAGCCAGCCCAGGCCATGGCTTACGCCGGCCGCGCCTTCGAGCCCGCTCGGGTCGGCGATGCTGCGCCCGAGCATCTGGTAGCCGCCGCAGATGCCGATCAGCTTGCCGCCGTAGCGCAGGTGCCGCGCGATGGCTTCATCCCAGCCGCGCTCGCGTAGCCAGGCCAGGTCGCCGCGCGTGTTCTTGCTGCCGGGCAGGATGATCAGGTCGGCGGGCGGGATGGCCCGGCCCGGCCCGACGAACTGGAAATCGACGCCGGGCAGGCGCCGCAGCGGGTCGAAATCGGTGTGGTTCGAGATATGCGGCAGCACCGGCACGACGATGCGGTAGCCGGCATCGCTGGCGGTGGTGCGCGGTACGGCATCCTCGGCGGCGAGGTCGAGCCCGTGCAGATAGGGCAGCACTGCAAGCACGGGCTTGCCGGTCTGCGCTTCGAGCCAGTCGAGCCCCGGCTGCAGCAGCGAGAGATCGCCTCGGAAGCGGTTGATAATGAAGCCGCGGATACGCGCCTGCTCGCTCTCGGTGAGGCAGGCCAGGGTACCGACGATGTGCGCGAACACGCCGCCGCGGTCGATGTCGGCGACGAGCCACACCGGGCAGTCGGCCGCTTCGGCGAAGCCCATGTTGGCGATGTCGTTGGCGCGCAGGTTGACCTCGGCCGGGCTGCCGGCGCCCTCGACGATCACCGCGTCGTGGGCGGCCGCGAGCCGCCGCCACGAGTCGAACACGGCGGCCTTCACCTGGCGTTTGTAGGCGTGGTAATCCACCGCGTCGAGGTTGCCGATCGGGTGGCCGTGGATGATGACCTGGGCGCGGCAATCGGTGGTCGGCTTGAGCAGCACCGGGTTGTGGTCGGTATGCGGGGCCACGCGACAGGCCGCCGCCTGCACCGCCTGGGCACGGCCGATCTCGCCGCCGTCGGCCGTCACCGCGCTGTTGAGCGCCATGTTCTGCGGCTTGAACGGCGCAACGCGCAGGCCACGGCGCACCAGCAGCCGGCACAGCGCCGTCACCAGCGTGCTCTTGCCGGCATCCGAGGTGCAGCCCTGAATCATCAAGGTAGTCAATCAAAGCTCCAGTATGTAAGGCCGCGCGTGGGCGATCGGCGCCGACCAGCGCTCGGCCGCGCCGAGCTGGCCCGCCTCGGCCAGCGCCATGCGGATCGGGCCGGCGTGGGTGACGACGATGGCAGCCTCCGGCGCCGCCAGCCGCCAGCCGGCGATGGCCTCGTGCCAGCGGCTGCGCAGCATCGCGGCGTTTTCGCCGCCGCCGGGGCGGTAGTGCCAGATGTCGGCGGCCCAGGCGTCGATCTCGCTGCGCGCGATGTCGTCCCAGCGCCGGCCTTCCCAGGTGCCGAAATCGAGCTCCTGCAGGCTGGGCCAGACGATGGGCGGTGCCGCCAGCCGCCCGGCCAGCGCGAGGCAGCGTTGCGCCGGGCTGCTGTAGACCGGCAGGCCGCGCCAGCCGTCGAGCGCGGCGACGCTGGCGTCGATCGCAGCGCTGTCGCAGGGCAGGTCCAGCCTGCCGTAGCAGAGGCCGCTGCCGCTGGCAACGGGGGGATGGCGCATCAGGATCAGTCGCATATCGTCCTCACGTACCGGGCACGAACCAGGTGCCGCCATCGTCGGCCAGCGCACGCACCGGGTGATGGTAGAGCGCGGACAGGGTTGCCGTCGTCAGCGTCTCGCCGAGCGGGCCCGCCAGCCAGCGGCCATCGCCGTACAGCAGCAGCGCGTGGCTGGCGAAGCTGCGCGCATGGTTCGGATCATGGCTGACGACGACCAGGCTGCGCCCGCTGGCGCGTTCCTCGCGCAGCACGGCCAGCGCCTGCTGCTGGTGGCGCAGATCGAGCTGCGACAGGGGCTCGTCGAGCAGCAGCAGGCTGGCCTGCTGGGCCAACGCGGTGGCGAGCCCCACGCGGCGGCGCTCGCCGCCTGACAGCGTGGCGAGGTCGCGCGCTTCGAGCGCCGCGAGGTCGAGCCGTGCGAGCTGCTGCCGCGCCAGATCGAGGTCGGCGCTGCTTTCCCAGTCCCAGCGGCCGAGGTAGGGGTGGCGGCCGGTCAGCACCTTTTCCAGCACCGAGATCGGGAACGGGCAGTCGTCCTGCTGCGACAGCCAGGCCTGCCGCCGCGCCCGCTCGCGCGCCGGCCACTCGGCCTGCGGCTTGCCGTGCAGCGCGACGTGGCCCTGTGCGGGTGCATGCCAGCCCGCCAGCGTGGCGAGCAGCGTGCTCTTGCCGCTGCCGTTTTCGCCGAGCACGAGCCAGGCCTCGCCCGGCCCGACCGACAGCGTCAGGCCCCGGCACAGCGGTTGGCCGCCCTGGGCGATGGTGAGGTCATGCAGCCCGAGCACGCTCATGCCGGGCTCCGGCGCTGGGCGAGTAGCCACAGGAAGATCGGTACGCCGACCAGCGCGGTGATCACGCCCACCGGCAGCTGCTGTGGCGCGAGCACGGTGCGCGCGGCGACATCGGCCGCAAGCAGCACGGTGCCGCCGCCGAGCGCGCAGGCGGGCAGCAGCAGGCGCTGATCCTGGCCGATCACCAGGCGCAGCGCGTGCGGCACGATCAGGCCGACGAAGCCGATCATGCCGGCGGTGGTGACGGCGACGGCGGTGGCGACCGCCGCGACGAAGTACAGCAGCCATTGCAGCCGTTGCGTCTGTGCGCCGAGCGCATGCGCGGGCTGGCGGCCGAGGCCGAGCAGGTTGAGTTCGCGCGCGAACGGCCAGACCAGCGCGAGCAGCAGCAGGAGCGCCGGCAGCGCCAATTGCCAGCCCGCGCTGGCGAGGTCGCCCAGCAGCCAGAACACCATGCCGCGCAGCAGGCCGTCCGGCGCGATGCTGAGCAGCAGCGAGCTGAGCGAGCCGCAGAACGAGGCGAGCGCCACGCCGGTCAGCAACAGCCGCGCCTGGCTTGACGAGTGGTCGCGCCCGGCCAACAGGAAGACGATGAGGATGCTGGCCAGCGCGCCGCCGGCCGCCGCCAGGTTGACGCCGGCCAGCCCGGCACCCGCCAGCACGGCCGACAGCGCGCCGACGCTGGCGCCGCCAGAGGTGCCGAGCACATAGGGGTCGGCCAGCGGGTTGCGCAGCAAGGTCTGCTGCAGCGCGCCAGCGAGCGCCAGCAGGCCGCCGACGGCCAGCGCGGCGAGCGTGCGCGGCAGCCGCAGTTCGAGCACCACGTCGCGCGCGAGCTGCGCCTCGGGGCCTGCCGACCAGAGCTGCCAGGGACGGTAGCTGGTGCTGCCCAGACACAGGCTGGCGGCAACGGCGGCGAGCGCGCACAGCGCCAGCAGCAGCAGCGTGCCGGCCAGCCGGGGGCGCGATAGCGGGCGGACGTGGCTCATCTGGCCTGGCGTGCCCGGTCGACGGCCTGGCACAGGTGCTCGACACCCAGCGGCAGGCGCGGCCCCATGCGCACCAGCAGGTCGGGCGGCAGCACTGCGAGCTGGCCCGTGCGCACCGCTGCGAGCCGCGGCCAGCGCCGCCAGCGGTCGAGCGATTTCGCGCTGTTGGTGCCGTCGCCGCCGGTGGCGATCAGCTCGGGATTGGCGACCAGCACCGCCTCGTCGTCCACCGTCGGCGTCAGCGTCGGCAACTCGGCGAAGACATTGACGGCGCCGCACACGCGCATCGCGTCGGAGATGATCTGCTGCTTGTTGACCGTCATCAGCGGGCGGTCCCAGATCTGGTAAAACACGCGCACCGGCGGCCTGGCCGCGTACTGGCTTTCGAGCCGCGCAATGTGCTCGCCGAAGCGGCGGGCCGCGGCGGCCGCATCGGCCTCGTGGCCGGCAAGCGTGCCGAGCCGTACCAGTGCTTTGGGCACGTCATCCAGCGTGCGCGAATTGTCGCGGAACAGCGGGATGCCGAGCGCCTCGACCTGCGCGAGCTGACGCGCCGGGTTGCCGGTCTCCCAGGCGACGATCAGGTCGGGCTTGAGCGCGCGGATGCGTTCGAGGTCGAAGCCGTTGTAGCCGCCGACACGCGGCAGCTTGAGCGCCTCGGCCGGGTAATCGCTGTAGCTGACGGCGCCCACCAGCAGTGGGCCGGCGCCGATCGCGAACAGGTCCTCGGTCAGGTGCGGCGCGAGGCTGACGACGCGGCGCGCGGGCTGGGCCAGCGTGATGGTGTGGCCGAGGTCGTCCTTGACCGATACCTGGGCCACCGCCGGTTGTGGCGCCGACAGGGACGCCAGCAGCGCAAGCGCCGCCGGCAAGGCCCGATGCAGCGTTGTGAGCAGCTGACGGGCAGGCAATGGGGCGCGCAGCGGCCGGGGCCTACTGGATGGACTGGCGAGGGCGCGTGCCGTCACCGCCATCCGGCCGCAAAGCCGCTCGTGCGGGCCCGTCCTCACCACTCGACGCCTTTCTGGGCGCGGATGCCGGCATGGAAGGCGTGCTTGGCCGGCTCCATCTCGGTCACCGTGTCGGCGATGTCGCGCAGGGCCTGTGGCGCTGCACGGCCGGTGATCACCACGTGCTGCATCTCGGGGCGCGACAGCAGGTCGCGTACCACCGTGTCGGTGTCGAGATAGCCGTAGGAGATGCAATAGGTCAGCTCATCGAGCACCACGAGGTCGACGCTCGCGTCGTGCAGCATCTTCCGCGCCATCTCCCACGCGGCCTGGGCCGAGCGCGTGTCCTGCTCGCGGTTCTGCGTATCCCAGGTGAAGCCGTCGCCCATCACGTGCCACTCGATATTGGGCTGGCGCGAAAAGAAGGCTTCCTCGCCGGTATCGGTGCGGCCCTTGATGAACTGCACAAAGCCCACCTTCATGCCGTGGCCCAGTGCGCGCGCCACCATGCCAAAAGCCGAAGAGGACTTGCCCTTGCCGTTGCCGGTGAGCACCAGCAGGATGCCGGTATCGATATTGGCCTCGGCGATCTTGCCGTCGATATGGGCTTTCTTGCGTGCCATGCGCGCGGCGTGGCGGGCGTTGCGGTCGTCTTCGCTGCTCATTATGTGTTTTCCTGTGGTCAGATTGTTATTTTGGCAGCGCCATGGCGATGGCGCCTAGCGCGGCATCGAGCCGGCGCGTGAATTCGTCGCGGCGGGATGCCGGCAGCGGGCCGAAGCGCAGCGCCGATGGCCTGTCGAAACGCCGGCACCACACCTGCTGCTGCGCCAGCGCCCGCTGCCAGACCGCCGCCCGCGGGGTCGGCACCCAGTGCAGCAGCGGTAGCGCCGCGGCCACGGTGAGCCCGGCGTGCGGCAAGGTGGCCGCCAGCCAGCGGCTGTCGTCCGCCAGGCGTTCGCGCTGCGCGGCCTGCCAGGCGGTGTCGGCGAGCGCGAGCCGGCCGGCCCATTGCGCCGGACCGCTGACGGCCCAGGGCCCGAGCGCCTGCTGCAGGCTATCGCGCATTGCCGCCTCGGCCGCGACAAAGCCGAGCCGCACGCCAGCGAGGCCGAAAAACTTGCCGAGCGAGCGCAGCACGATCAGCCCCGGGCGCTCGACGTGGGGCAGCAGGCTGTGCGCGGGCTCGCAGTCCGCGAACGCCTCGTCGACCACCAGCCAGCCGCCGCGCGCCGCCAGCCTTGCGTGCCAGCCCAGCAAGCGGTCGGCGGGCCAGCGCTGGCCGGTCGGGTTGTTCGGGTTGACCAGCACGAGCACCTGCAGCCTGTCGATCGCGGCGTCGATGTCTTCGGCTGCCAGCTCGACCACCGCATGGCCGTGGCGCCGCCATTGCCAGGCGTGCTCGGCATAGCTCGCCGCCAGCACGCCCACCCGGCCCGGGCGGCGCAAGGTCGGCAGCCGCTCGATCGCCGCCTGGCTGCCCGGCACCGCCAGCAGCTGCGGGCTGCCGTAATACTGCGCCGCCGCGTCGAGCAGGGCGGGGTCCGGCTCGGGCAGGCGCTGCCAGACGCTGGCCGGCACAGCGGGCAATGGGAAGCCGATGGGCGCGATGCCGGTCGAGCAGTCGATCCAGTCGTCGGGCGTGCCGCCAAATTCGGCGATGGCGCGCTGCAGGTCGCCGCCGTGGTGCGGTGGGGTCAACTCAGGCATCGGTAGCCCCCGATCGCGCACAACGCGGTGAGCCACGCGAGGCCGGTGTGCCGCACCAGGCGCAGCGCGCGGCCGATGTCGGCCACTGTCGGCGCCGCACCGCAGCCTAGCGTGGGGCGGGCCTCCAGCTGGCCGTGGTAGCGCGCCGCGCCACCGAGTTGGCATTGCAGCGCGCCGGCACCGGCGGCCATCACCGGCCCGGCGTTGGGGCTGTCCCATTGCGGTGCTTGTTGCTGCCAGCAGCGCAGGGCCGTGGCGGTGTGGCCGAGCATGGCGTAGCTCGCGGCGGTCAGGCGCGCGGGCAGCCAGTTCAGCACGTCATCGGCGCGCGCGGCCACGCGGCCGAAATGCAGGAAGCGTTGCGTGCGGTAGCCCCACATCGCATCGAGCGTGTTGGCGAGCCGGTGTGCGAGCGCCGCCGCGCCGCCACCCACGGCGAACCAGAACAGGCTGGCGAAGATCGCATCGGCGCCGTTCTCCAGCGTTGATTCGATCGCGGCCCGGCTCACGCCGCCGGCGTCGAGCCCGCTGCAGTCGCGGCTGACGATGCGGCTCAGGCGTTCACGCGCCGTCGCCAGGTCGCCGGCAGCCAGCGGCCTGGCGATCGCGGCGACATGTTGCTGCAGGCTGCGCGCGCCAAGGGCGAACCACAGCACGAGCGCATCGGCGAGCCAGCCCAGCGCGAGGCGCAGTGCGCAGAACACTGCCAGCGCGCCGGCCAGCAGCAGCGACCAGGCCAGCAGGCCGCGCCAGATGCCGCCGGGGCCGCAGTTCAGCCTGCGTTCGAGGCTGTCCGCCAGCCGGCCGAAGCCGACCAGCGGGTGCCAGCGGTGCGGCTCACCGATGGCCGCTTCCAGCAGCAGCGCCACGAGCAGCGCCCAGAGCCAGTCTGGCGCCGGCAGCTCAAGCATCGCGGTTGCTGACGCCGGCTTCGGCAAAGGTGGCCATCTCGCCATGCAGCGCGCAGGCGAGCTTGAGAATGGGGAAGGCCGCCGCCGCGCCGCTGCCTTCGCCGAGGCGCAGGCCGAGCTGCAGCAGCGGTCGCGCATCGAGTGCCGCGAGCACGCGGGCGTGGGCCGGCTCGGCCGACTGGTGGCCGAACAGCAGCCAGTCGCGCGTGCCCGGATTGAGGCGGCAGGCGGCGAGCGCGGCCACGCTGCTGATGAAGCCGTCGACCAGCGCCGGCAGGCCGGCTTGCGCCGCCGCCACATAAGCGCCGGCCAGCGCCGCGATCTCGCAGCCGCCGAGCGCCGCCAGCGTGCGCTGGGTGTCGTCCAGCACGTCGCCATGCAGGGCGAGCGCCTTGGCGATCAGCGCCGCCTTGCGCGACACGCCGCTGGCGTCGAGCCCGGTGCCGGGGCCGGCCAGCTCGGCCGGCGGGGCCGCCAGCCAGGCGCAGGCCAGCGCGCTGGCGCTGGTGGTGTTGGCGATGCCCATCTCGCCGGCGATGAAGCAGTCGGCCCCGGCCTCGACCGCGCGGCTCACGGCGGCGCGGCCGGCATCGAGCGCGGCGGCCAGCGTGGCCTCATCCATCGCAGCGGTGCTGAGGAAATTGGCGGTGCCGTGCACCCGCTTGGCCTGCACGACAGCGGGCCACTGGCTGGTATCGGCCGCCACGCCGCAGTCCACCACCTCGAAGCGCGCATTGATCTGCTTGGCCAGCACGCAGATGGCCGCGCCGCCCGTGGCGAAATTCGCCACCATCTGCGCGGTGACTTCTTGCGGGTAGGCCGATACGCCGGCCGCGGCCACGCCGTGATCGGCCGCGAAGATGCTGATCCACGGTGCCTCCAGCCGCGGGCAGGCGCGGCCCTGCATCGCCGCGAGGCGAACCGCGAGCGATTCGAGCTCGCCCAGGGCGCCCGCCGGCTTGGTCAGCACCTGCTGGCGTGCCAGCGCGGCACTGCGCGCGGCCTGATCGAGGGAGCGGGGGGCGCGTTGCCACCAGTGGTCTGTCATGCTTGATCCTTGTCGTGTGTGGATTTGACGGTCAGCGGGATGCCCGCGACGACCAGCGTCACGCGTTGCGCGAGCGCGGCGATGTCCTGGTGCAGGCGCCCGGCTTCGTCACGGAAGCGCCGTGCCAGCGCATTGTCGGGCACGATGCCGAAGCCGACTTCATTGCTGACCAGCAGCAAGGGCGCGTGGTGCCGTGCGATGGCCGCGAGCAGGGCTGCGCGCTCGGCCTGCCAGGCGGCGGTATCGTCGCGGCAGAGCCAGTTTGACAGCCACAGCGTCAGGCAGTCGACGACGACGAACTGATCCGGGCGCGCCGCCAGCGCCGTGGCCAGCGCCAGCGGCGCCTCCGCGCTGGCCCAGTGCGCGGGCCGCTCGGCCCGGTGATGCGCGATGCGTTCGCGCATCTCGTCATCGTGGGCCTCTGCGGTGGCGATCCAGGTCACCGGCCCGCCATGGGCCAGCGCCTGTGTGAGCGCATGGCGGCTCTTGCCGCTGCGCGCCCCGCCCAGGATCAGCTCGATGCTCATCGCATCTGCCAGCGCACGCCGATCAGGCCGTTGCGGCCGAGCGTGCCATAGTCCTTGACCTGCTGGTAATCGCGGTCGAAGGCGTTGTCGAGGCGGGCGACGAGCTGCCAGTTGCGGTCGATCTGCCAGCTGGCCGAGAGGTTGAGCAGCGCGTAGCCGCCCAGCCGCTGGCGGTTGGCCGGATCGTCGTAGCGCTGGCCCTGTGCCTGCACCTCGCTCTTGAGCTGCCAGGCGCCCTGCCGGTAGGCGACATGCACGCCGCCGCTGCGGCTGGCGCGACGGTTGAGGCGCTTGCCGTCATTCTTGCCGCCCGAAGTGTCGTGCGCATCGAGCCAGTCGTACTGGCCGCCGATGTCGAGCCCGCCGTTCTGCCAGCCGGCCTGCAGCGTGGCGCCCTGCAGCCGTGCGCGGCCGATATTGTCCGGTGCGTAGGTGGCCGGGTTGTACTGGATCAGCTCGCGTACATCGTTGCGATAGACGGTGAGCCCGCCATTCAGGCTGGCCGAGGCATAGCGCACGAACACTTCGCCGCCGCGCGATTTCTCGGGCTTCAGCGTCGGGTCGCCGTAGCCGGGGTAGTAGAGGTCGTTGAACGACGGCGCGCGGAAGCCGGTGGCGTAGCTGGTGCCGATCCGCCAGGCCGGGTCGAGCTGCCAGCTGGCGCCGAGCAGCCCGGTGGTGTGGTCGCCGAACTGCGAATTGTCGTCGCGACGCAGATTGCCCTGCACCGTCCACGCATCGAGGTGGGCGAGGTAGCCGGCGAGCCAGCTGTTGATGCGGCGGTGATCGACTTCGTAGGCGGTGGTGGTGGCGATGCGCTGTTCCAGCGTCTCGACGCCGAGCGTCGCGGTGCCCGGGCCGATCGCCAGCTCGTTCTGCCAGCCCAGCTGGCGCTGGCGTGTGGTGAAGTTGCTCTTGCTGTCGCTCAGATCGGTGCCCGATACCGGGTCGTAGCTGTCGCTGTCGTCGATGCTGTAGCCGGCCTGCACGCGCGAGGTCCAGATCTCGCTCAGGCGGTTGCGGCTCCACACCGTGGCCGAGCCCTGGCGGCCCTGCTCGCGGTAGTCATAGGCCTGCGCCACGCTGTCGTAGCTCACCGGGTCGGTGTAATAGCTGTCGAAATGGTTGCGCGCGCGCGCCGCCAGCACGCTGCCGCCGATCTCGTTGGCGGCATCAATGCGGTGGCTCAGCGACAGGCTCAGGCTGGTGTTGCGGTAGCCATCGCGATCGCTGTTGTAGCTCGCGTTGGCCGGGTTGCTGATCGAGCTCACGCCATCGGTCTGCGTGTGGGCGATGCCGAGGGCGTAGCGGGTGTTGCAGCTGCTGCCGCTCAGGCTGGCGCTGGCCTCGCGCGTGCCGAGGTTGCCCGCGCCGAGCTCGACGCTGGCGCGCGTTTCCTTGCCGCCCTGGCGCGTGAACACCTGTACCACGCCGCCGATCGCATCGGCACCATACAGGCTGGCGGCGGGGCCGCGCAGGATCTCGATGCGCTCGATCTGGTCGAGCGGCAGGTTCTGGATCGAGGCCTGGCCGACGGTGGCCGAGCTGTAGCGGATGCCGTCGATCAGCACCACGGTCTGCTGCGGGTTGGCCCCGCGCAGAAAGGCCGAGGCATTCTTGCCCGGCCCGCCGTTGGTGGCGATCTGCACGCCCGGCTGATTGGCGAGGATGTCGCTCAGGGTCTGGCCCGTGCGTGCGTCGAGATCCTTGCGTGTGAGCACGCTGACATCGCCGACCACCTCGCGCCTGGGCTGGGCGACGCGTGCTGCGGTGACGACGACCGTTTCGGCGTCGCCATCGCCGGCCTGCGCGTGGGCGCTCAGTGCCGGTAACAGGGCGATGAGGGAAACCAGGGGTTTACTGCGAAACTGCATGACAATCTCCGTGAGCCACGCCCGCTGCGTGGCGAGTTGTATAGGTTCACGGCAGGGAGAGTCAGGCAGGAGAAGGGCACGGCGGCGGCGCGCAGTGGGATCACCCGCTGCGTGCACCCTGCCGCGCGTCAATGTCCACCTTTCTAAAGTGGCGTTCCGAGGCCGGTATCCGGGCTCGCAAGACTTGATCTGGCCGCCTTCCCGCGAGATCGTCGCAGTGGCGTATCGGCCCATCCTCACTTGCTTACCGTTGCAGGGGCAGCACAGGTATCGCACCTGTTTCCCGTTTGACCGGCAATATGCCGGCACCTCGAAGGGGCCGTATTGTAGGCGCCATGCCTAGATTTGCAAAGCCGGATACACCTTGCGCCGCCTGGCACTGGCAGCGTCAGCCCGCCTTGTCGGCTCGGCATGGGTCTGGGCGCGGGTGGCCTTGCGCGACGGCGGGCACCCACCCGCCGCCGGGCCTTGGCGCATGTCAGCGCAAGCGGCGGGCGCGGCGCAGGCCCAGGCAGGCGAGCGCCAGCAGGCCCGGCAGGGCGAGGTCGAGCGGCTGATCGCCATGGCCGATCGTGCAGCCGCCGCCGCCACCGCCGCCGCCGGAGCTTCCGCTGCTGGTGCTTCCACCAGACGTGTTGCCGCTGCTGCTGCCACCCGTATTGCTGCCCGAGCCGCCGCTGACGGTGATCGTGGCCGTGGAGGTGTCCTGCGCGCCGGCGTCGTCGGTCACGGTCAGGTTGACGACGGCGGTGCCGCTACCAGTCAGCGTCAGCGTCACGCTGGAGGCCGCCGTCTGGTCGAGCGTGGCGACCGAGCCGCCGGCCGGGCTGACCGACCAGGCATATTGCGCCACCTGGTGGCCGCTGGCGGCTGCGCTGCCGCTGCCGTCCAGCACCAGCTTGGCGCCTACCGTGCCACTGCCGCTGCCGGTGATCGAGGCGATCGGCTTGTTGGCCTCCAGCACCGCGCCATAGGCGTTGAGCAGGCCGGCGCCGCAGGTCGTGGTGGTGCAGTTGCACTGGCCCTCGGCGTCGGTGCCGGTCGCGCCGACGACAGGGCAGGTCGGCAGGCTGCTGTCCACGGTGAAGGCATGGGCACTACGCTTCATGCGGCCGATCAACTGGCTGGTGGCGAGTGCCGGGTTGGCCGAGAACATCAGCGCCGCAACGCCCGAGGCCTGCGGCACGGCGAAGCTGGTGCCGACATTGACCTCGGTCGGCCCGGTGTAGCTATTGGCACCCGGCGTGGTCACGCCCTGGTTGGTCGTCGTCACGATGGGGTAGAGGCAGGGGCCGGTGGAATTGACGCAATTGCCGGCTGGCGCCGAAATGCCCACCTCGGTGCCAAAGCTGCTGTAGCCGACCTTCACGCCGTTGTGGCGCACGCCGGCCACGGCCAGTACGCCCGGGCAGTCGCCGGGCTCGTCCACCGGTCCGGTCTCGTTACCGGCCGCCGCGACGATCACCACGCCGCGGGCGGTGATCTCGGCAATGGCATCCTTGTAAGGCTGGGAGCAGGTGCCCGCGGCGCCGAGGCTCAGGTTGAGCACCTTGGCCGGAGTCGCATTGGCCGGCACCCCAGGCACCGGCAGGCCGGCCGCCCAGCGCA
The DNA here is from genome assembly GCF_040812015.1 of Chitinivorax sp. PXF-14. NCBI lineage: Bacteria > Pseudomonadati > Pseudomonadota > Betaproteobacteria > Chitinivorax > Chitinivorax sp. PXF-14. The sequence continues at coordinate 206,660 of NZ_JBFNXJ010000004.1, forward strand.
TGGCGGCGATGATGTCGGAGTCGCGCCCGCCGCATTTGCCCATCACGCGCACCGGCTGCAGCTGCGAGCCCCAGCTCACCCCGGCCACGCCGAGTGCGTTGTTGCTGGCTGCCGCGATGATGCCGGCCACCTTGGTGCCGTGCCAGGTGCTGGCCGTGGGCTGGTCCGCGTTCGGGCCGGCGCCGCAGCCGCTGAATGCCGGCTGGGTCAGCTCGGCCGCCGTCACATAGTCGCCGGGGTCGGTCGGGTCGCTGTCCCAGCCGTCGCCGTCGTTCGAGCGGGTGATCTCGGACACGAAATCGAAACCGCTGACCAGCTTGGTGGCGAGGTCGGGGTGATCGGGACGGATACCGGTATCGAGCACCGCCACCGTCACCGCCGCGAGGCCGGTCGTCAGGTCCCAGGCCGCGACGGCGTTCAGGGCCGCCGGCTGCGTCGCCTGCAGATACCACTGCGAGCCGAACAGCGGATCGGACGGCAGCGCACGGATATGTTTGATGCCATCCGGCACGGCGTATTCCACATCGGGCAGCGCGCGCAGCTTCTCGGCCAGGGCCTGGCTCGTCATCCCGCTGGCCTTCAACACCTGTGTCTGGGTGGAGGGCTGCCCCACCGCCTTCACCTGAAAGCCCGCCAGCGAGGTGAAGGCCTGCGAGCGCTCGCCCGATTGGGCGCGCTTGAGCAGCAGCGGCGACTCGGCCCGCAGCTTGACGATGACCTGCGCGTCGGCGTCGGCCGCATGCGCGGCGGGGGTAAGGGAAAGAGCGGCCAGTGCCAGGCACAGGCGTCGGGACAGGATGGGCATGGTTTGCAAACCGTTACGAGAGTGGCTGGTTGGGAAGGGCACCCGTGGCTGGCGTGAGCCTGGGCCGTGCTGGCACTGGAGGCCGCCTGTACAGTATAGATGGCCGCCGAGCGCCGGCCTCGGTGGTGCACGGCGCGGCCAACACAATTTACCCTTTTTTGCATTTCACGTTCTACCGTGGCGAGGGCTGATGCCAGCGGGCCAGCGGCAAACCTGCCCCGCAATCCATGCCCGGCCCAATGACGGCCGAGCCGATTTGCGCCAGGTGCGCACCGGAGAAAAGGTATGGGCGCACCGCACCGGGCAGGAGGAAATCGCCACCCGGCATCGCGAGCAGGTCGAGGCCGCGTCATGATATGGCGATAATCGAATGTTTAATCTGGCCGTGATGTGTATATGGGCCTTGGCTACCCAGGCTGGATCGAATATCGGCAAGGATATACCCGAATATTCAAGCGCTTGCCCAATGCCGTTTGGCGTGTATATATTTCTTTTTTGGTATATGATAAATGCATTTTTGGCGATGTTAAATTTGCATTATATTTTCCGCAAAATGTTGCGATGCAGGAAAGTGGTTGGTAAGATAGGTCGAAAATATTCCAAATAATTACTCAAATGTCGTCCGATTAGTTGATTGACATTTCACGGTGGGGCGTAGCCTACAAGGCACATCACCACCGCACTGTGGGGTTTGTATGTACAAGAACACGCAAGTATCGCTGGCGGCGGCGATGATGGCGCTCGTCGTTGCCACACAGGCTCACGCGGGCGATGCCCCCGGCAAGGCTGCCCAGTCGCACGGCGGCCATATTCACGAGTTCGGCGCCTCGTTTGGCGATGGCGCCGGGTCATCCAACGATGTCGATAGCCAGGCAGAGCGGCCGGCAGCATTCCTGCGCACCCGCGGGGCGGCGTTCGAGATGTCGGGCGGGGCAGCGGGTGGTGCCTTCCTTTCTGGTGTCGATCATGTCACTCGGATCGGCGGCGTGACGCTCCGACCGCTGCCTGCCGCTGTTCCCGCCGTGCCGGAGCCTTCGTCGGTGCTCATGCTGCTTGCCGGTATCGGCGTGGTCGGCATGGCCGTATTGCGCCGCAAACACCGCGACTGAGCTCGCCTGCGGACATCCGTCTGATGTACTGAATCGTTCGTGCCGGCCCAGCGGGGCGGCATAGGCAAATTTTGACTTTTAGAAATGGGTTGGGGGAATCAATCGTGCGTCGTTTGCAGATTGCGCTAGTGCTGGCTTTGCCCGTATTGGGTGGCTTGGTCGCATGTGGTAAGAAGGAAGGTGCCGCTGATGCATCTCAAGTCGTTGCTAAGGTCGGCGGCAGCGAGGTCACCGTACACCAGCTGAATTTCGCGCTCGGCGGCTTGCAGGGCGTGCCACAGGAGCGTATTGCCGAGGCCAAGCGCCAGGTGCTCAAGGGTCTGGTCGAGCAGCAGCTGCTGGCGAACCAGGCGATCGAATCCAAGCTCGACCGCGACCCCAATGTGCTGATGGCCCTCGAAACGGCCAAGCGCCAGGTGCTGGCCAAGGCCTATCTCGAACGCCAGGTCGGCCAGGTGCCGCCGGTGGCCGAAGACAAGGTCAAGGCCTACTACAACGAACACCCCGAGCTGTTCGCCCAGCGCAAGATTTACCGCCTCAACGAGCTGAGCGTCGCCGACGGTGCCAAGTGGCTCGATGACGTCAGGAAGAAGAGCGAAGCCGGCGAGCCGATCGACGGCATCAAGTCTTACCTCGAACAGGCCGGCGCCAAGGTGGCGGCGGGCGCGGAAAACAAGCCCGCAGAGCAGCTGCCGCTGGCGATCCTGCCCAAGCTGGCCGCACTGGCCGACAAGCGTTCGATCGTCCTGCCGGGCGCCAAGGGCTTTACCGTCATCGAGGTCGACGGCACGCGTGCCGAGCCGGTCGAATTCGACAAGGCGAAGACCCTGATTTCTACCTATCTGACCAACCAGGTCAAGATGGAAAAGGTCAAGACGGCGATGGATCAAGCCAAGTCCAAGGTCCAGGTCAGCTATCAGGGCGAGTTTGCCGATGTCGGCAACACCGCCACCCCGGTCAAGGTCGAAGCCGCACCGGCACCAGCCGCAGGCAGCCATGAGCAGGCGATCAACCAGGGTGTGGGAGCGCTCAAATGATGCGCCGCGCGATCAAATCACTGCTCGTCGCCGCCAGCCTGCTGGGTGCGAGCAGCCTGTGGGCCGCCGAGGCCGAATATCAGCTCGGTGCCGGCGACATCGTCAGGATCGGTGTCTATGGCCAGCCGGACCTGGCCACCGAAGTCCGCGTCGGCGAAAACGGCAAGGTCGTGTTCCCGCTGGTTGGCGAGATCCCGGTTTCCGGCATCAGCTCTGCTGTTGCCGGCCAACGCATTGCCGATGCGCTCAAGCGTGGCGGCTTCGTCAAGCAGCCCGAGGTATCGGTGCTCGTCACCCAGTTCCGCAGCAAGCAGGTATCGGTGCTCGGCCACGTCAACCGCCCGGGCCGCTACGCACTCGACACCAGCAGTACCGTGTCCGACCTGCTGGCCATGGCTGGCGGCGCCGACCCGCAAGGTGCCGACGACATCGTGCTGATCCAGCAGCATGACGGCAAGACCACACGCCGCGAAATCGATCTGCTCGCACTGCTGCAAAAGGGTGACGTCAGCCTCAATCTCAACGTCGGCCAGGGCGATGTCATCTACGTCCCGCGCGCGCCCTTGTTCTACGTGTACGGCGAAGTGCAGCGCTCCGGCGCCTACCGCATCGAGCGCCAGATGACCGTTTCCCAGGCCCTGTCGCTCGGCGGTGGCCTGACGCCGCGCGGCAGCGACAGCCGCATCGTGGTCAAGCGCCGCGACGCCAAGGGCGCGGTGCAGACCGTGTCGATCGGCCTGGATGATCCCGTACAGCCTGACGACGTGCTGTTCGTCAAAGAGCGCGTTTTCTAATTTGAGGCCCGACTGTCCATGAACCTGAGCCAATTCCTAATCATTCTCCGCGCGAGGCGGAAGACGGTCTTCGTGACCTTCTTCTCGATCGTTGCGTTGGTGACCGTACTCAGCCTGCTATGGCCGAACAAGTACACCTCCACCGCCAGCGTGCTGGTCGACGTCAAGACCGGCGACCAGCTGACCGGCCTGGTGGCGCCTGCCGCCATGATGCCGAGCTATATGGCGACGCAGGTCGATGTCATCACCAGCCGCACCGTGGCAGCCCGCGTGGTGGAAAAACTGCACCTGGCGGACAACCCGCTGGTCAAACAGCAGTTCATGGACGATACAGAAGGCCGCGGCGACATCCGCTACTGGTTGGCGGATATCCTGTTGAGAAAGCTCGACGTCAAGCCGTCGCGTGACAGCAATGTGGTCGACATCAGCTTTTCCAATGAAAACGCGCAGTTCGCAACGCTGGTCGTCAATGCCTTCGTCGACGCCTATATCGAGACTAACCTCGAGCTGCGCGTGGCGCCGGCCAAGCAGACCTCCGACTGGTTCGAGCAGCAGCTGAAGGGCCTGCGCACCAGCCTGGATGCCTCGCAGCGCAAGCTGTCCGCCTACCAGCAGGATAAGGGCATCGTTGCCGTCGACGAGCGCCTGGACGTGGAAAACGCCAAGCTCGCCGAGCTGTCCAGCCTGGTCATCAATGCGCAGGGGCAGAAACTCGACACCGAGTCGCGCCAGCGCCAACTGGCCCAATCCGGCCCGACCTCGGCGATTCCCGACATCCTGAACAACCCGCTGATCCAGAACCTGAAGGCCGACCTGTCGCGCTCCGAAGCCCAGCTGGCCGAGCTGACCGAAAAGCTCGACCGCAACCACCCGTCGGTCAAGAACGCCACCGCTCAGGTTGAAAGCATCCGCCGCAAGCTCGATGCCGAAATCAAGACGGCCAGCAGCAGCATCGTCAACACCGCGCAGATGCAGCAGCGCCGCGAAGGCGATCTGCGTGTGGCAATGGCGGCGCAGAAGGCCAAGATTCTCGAACTCAACAAGCAGCGCGACGAAATGGCCCTGCTCACCCGCGAAGTCGAGAATGCCCAGCGCGCCTACGATGCGGCCCTGCAGCGCGCCAGCCAGACTAAGCTCGAAAGCCAGTCGAACCAGACCAACATCGTGTTGCTGACACGTGGCATCGAGCCCTCGCTGCCGTCGTCGCCCAAGGTGCTGCTCAACATCTTCCTGTCGATCATCCTCGGCCTGTTCCTCGGCGTGAATGCAGCTGTGGTGCGCGAAATGCTCGACCGCCGCGTGCGCGGACCGGAAGACTTGGCCATGGCGCTCGGCGTGCCGGTGCTCGCCATCCTGCCTGGTGCGGAAAAATCGACCAAGCGCTTCTGGCGTCGTAACTGGCGCGGCAAACGTGATATTCCCGACACCTTGCTGGGAGCACGCTGATCATGAATACGCGAGTGAATCCATCCATGCAGTTCGACGACGACACCGCCAGCCAGACGAGCGCGCAAAACTCCCTCGGGGGCAGCGCTGCGCTCGGCCGCATTCTCATCGACAGCGGCAAGCTGAAACGCGAGGACATCGACAAGATCACCGCCGCCCAACAGGAGCAGGGGCTGCGCTTTGGCGAGGCCGCCGTCAAGCTGGGCCTGGTGCGCGAGGCGGACATCCTGCAAGGCCTGTCCAAGCAGTTCTCGTTCAGCTGGATCGAGCCGAGCCAGACCCGCCTGTCGACCGAGCTCAGCGTGCTGCACGACCCGTTCAGCCGTGAAGCCGAGGCACTGCGCACGCTGCGCGGCCACCTGTTGCTGCGCTGGTTCGGCAACGGCAACAAGTTCCTGGCGGTCGGCGCGGACGACCGCGGGTCGGGCGTCACCCATACCGCCGCCAATCTGGCCGTGCTGTTCGCCCAGGCGGGCCTGCGCACCGTGCTGGTCGACGGCAACCTGCGCTTCCCGCGCGTCACCGATATTTTCGGTGCACTGGCCGGCAGCGGTCTGACCGAATGGCTCGCCGGCCGTGGCAGCCAGGGCTTGCCGGTGGCCGTGCCCGAGGTACGCAACCTGTCGCTGATCCCGGCCGGAGCTGTTCCGCCCAACCCGCAGGAGTTGCTGGCGCGGCCACGTTTCTTCGATGTGCTGAACAAGCTCGGCGAATACTTCGACGTCGTGCTCGTCGATTGCCCCGCCGCTCAGCTTGGTGCCGACTACGAAATGATCGCCAGCCGCTGCCGCGGCACCATCGTCGTGTCGCACCAGGACAACGCCCACATCAAGCGCCTGAGCCAGCTCAGCGCAGACATGCGGGCCAGCGGCGTCGAAATCTGCGGTGGCGTGCTGAACCGCTTCTGACGAGTAGCCCATGTCGACAATCATCGAACCGCGCGACACGTTGAAACCGGCCGCGGGGGCGCTGCTGCGCCTTTGGCTGCCGGTCGGCATCGCCTTCCTGCTGATGTTCGTGCCGACCATCCAGGCCCAGTTCAATGGCCTGTGGCGCGGCGAGGACCACCTGCACCAGCCGATCTCGCTGGCCATCGCTGCTTGGCTGTTCTGGATGAAGCGGGACACCTGGCTCGTGCAGGACGCCCATCCCAACTGGCTCTTAGGCGTGCCGCTGCTGGTGCTGGGGCTGGCTGTCTACATTATCGGCCGTTCGCAGGACTTGCCTGTGCTCGACATAGGGAGCGCCTTGCTAGTCGTGGCAGGGGTTCTGTTCGTGATGAGCGGAACCCGTCGTGCACTGGCGATGTGGTATCCCGTGTTGTTCCTGGCGTTTATCGTTCCCTTGCCTGGCGCGGTGCTGGATACGATCCTGGTGCCGCTCAAGATGCTTGTCTCAAACATCGTGGAGAACGGCCTGTATCAGATGGGCTATCCGATCGCACGCGATGGCGTGGTGCTCAATATCGGGCCCTATCGCATGTTCATCGCTGATGCGTGTTCCGGGCTCAATTCGATGATTTCACTGACGGCCATCGGTACGCTTTATACCTACATCCGCAACTACCCGAACAAGCTGCAGAACCTGATGCTTGTGCTCGGCATCCTGCCGTTTGCGTTCATCGCCAATATCGGCCGGGTTGCCGCGCTGGTGCTGTCTACCTACTACGGTGGCGATGCGGTGGGGCAGCAAGTGCATGACTGGGCCGGCGCGCTCGAAATCGCGGTGTTGATGCTCGGCTTTCTGCTGTTTGACAACATTGTGGCCTTTGTCTTTGCAAGAGTGGCGAGGGCGCATAAATGAGGCGGACCATTCTTCTTGCTTTGCTGATGGTGTGTGCAGCCGCACTGGCCCAGCTGTTCGAGCCGACCACGCGGCAATTCTCTGAGCGTTCCGAGCAGTCGCTGATGCAGCAGATTCCTCGGGCGTTTGGGGACTGGCGTGAGGTTGTCTCCAATGTGGATCCGGCCTCGTTGACGGTCAACACCGATGATCGCAACCAGCAGGTGCTCTCGGTTTACTCGGATACGCTGACCAGAACCTATACTGATTCCGTTGGTCGCACCGTGATGCTGGCACTTGCCTATGGCAAGGAACAGCATCAGGAGGCCAAGATACACCGACCGGAACTGTGTTATTACGCGCAGGGGTTCAGCGTTGTAGCGAAGCCATCCACCTCGATTGCCCTGGACGATAAACGCGTCGTGCCGGCCAACCACCTGCTGACGCACAGTCGTACCCGAGTCGAACCCGTGACTTACTGGATCCGCATCGGTTCCAGTATCTCTACCAGCGCCTGGCAGTCCAGGCGGGTCATTCTTCAGGAAGGTCTGAATGGCCGGATTCCGGATGGCATTCTCGTGCGCGTTTCAAGTGTGGTCTCAACGGAAGATGCGATCGAACCTTCGTTTGATCTACAGCAGAAGTTTCTGAGAGATCTTTACTCGTCAGTTCCCAACTCAACCAAGTCACTGCTTGTGGGGGCGATATGAAATACGTAAGACAACTGCTTTGGCTGTTATCCATGGTGTGCCTGGCTGGTTGCGCCAATGCGACACTGCCGGCAAAGCCTTTCTACCTTGGGCTTTCCGTCAGCGTGAACGATTCCAACCAGATTCTTAACTCAGCGAAGAATGTCGGGTCCAATTCGATCCGGCTGGACGTTCCCTGGCGCGACATCGAGAAAACCTCCGGGAGCCTCTCGATGCCAAGGGCGATTGATCAGCGGGTGGCCATGGCATTGGCACTGGGTATGGAGCCCGTGCTTATCCTGGCTTATGGCAATCCCTTGTATGACGGCGGCGACAAGCCGCGCAGCCCGGCGGCGATTGCGGCCTATGCCCGCTATGCAGCGTACGTGACCGACTATTTCAAGACCAAGGCCCGCTTCGTCGAGCTTTGGAATGAATGGGATGCGCAAACCGGATCAACTTCGCGCGCCACCCCCGAGGACTATGTCGCGCTGATCCGAGCTGCCTATCCGCGCGTCAAACAGGTTAATCCGGCTGTTGTCGTGCTGTCCGGCGGCATATCCGATGATGGCCTGCAAAAAGGGTTCATCGATGCCTTCATCCAGGCTGGGGGCTTGAACTATGTCGACGCGGTTTCTTTGCACCCCTACAACTTTTTCCATACCAGCGGCACCGCGCCGGAAGACTTGGTGACTTACCTTGACTCGATCGAGGCGAAATTGCGCGACGCATCTGGCGGTGCGGTCCCGATCTACATTACCGAAATTGGTTGGCCCAACTATCAGGGCTCCTATGGCGTATCACCGCAGGTTGCATCGTGGTATCTGCCACGCTTCATCCTGCTGGCTGCCTCGCGGCCTTACATCAAGGGTGTCTGGTGGTATTGCGCACGTGATCAGGGCGCCAGCCTGACCAACAAGGAGCACAACTTCGGCATCTTCACCTGGGATATGGCTGTGAAGCCTGCCGCCAATACCTTCGCCGGTCTTGCCAGCCTGATGAAAACTGCCACGGCTTTCAGCTCCACGCAGTCCGGCAACAAGTACACGGTAACGTTGAAAGATGCAACGCAGAAGAAAATCGCCGATGTGATCTGGTTTTCCGAGTCGATATCGAGCCCGACTTATGTCGCCGGCAAGACGCCAACGCCGATTTCCAAGGTTACTTCCGTTCCCGGTGCGACATCGATGACCACGATGGCGTTGACCGCTACGGTGACCAACGCGCAAGAGCCGATGGTCATCCGATAAGCGTCATCATTGGTATAGAGATCGAAACACAGTGCAAATCACTTACGTCATCCTGGCACTCACCGGCTTGTCTATCGCGCTTTCCGCATGGCTGCTGATCGCGCCCAAGGCATGGTGGCGAGTATCGGCCACGGCATCGGTTTTCCAGCTGTATACGGTGCCGCTCGGGGGTATCTTCCCGTCGCTGTCCTTCCTTTCTGCACTGGGGGCTGCCAACAGCCTCTGGCGCGGGGGCGGGGCCTGCTCCCGATTCTGGATGATGCGCTGGTATCTGCTGCTGTGCGGCACGCTATTGCTCAGCCTGGCTTGGTCCTCCAATCCAGTGAAGGGGATTCGCGAGGTCATCTACCTGCTGACCTTTGTTTTCCTGGTGGCGTCGAGTTATCTCATTGCGCGGCAGGATCGTACCATCATTCTGCGCGTGCTTTGCCTGCTCATGGCGTTTACCGTCGTGGAGGCGCTACTGACGATCTTGTTCCGCGTTGCGCCGTCGGTTGAGCTCCGCTTTTTGACCTCTCCGGTAGCCAGGTTCTTTATTTCGCCAAATACATTGGATGGCATGTTCGACGGCACAGTTACCATCTTGGATGCCGCAAAGGCTGGCGGATTCTTTCTTAACGCCAATGTGGCCTCCGTCTTCCTGGGCGTGAGTGCCGTGATTGCCTGGTATCTTTCCAAGATTGTGGACAGGCCATGGCTCCGTGTGGTTGCCGTGATCGACTGGCTGGCGGTGTTCTGCACCGGTTCCAAGGCAGGTATGGCGTTAGCGGTCGTTGTTCCATGCCTGATCGTGCTGTGGGAAATGGTGCGAGTCAGGCGTTTCAACGTGCTACACGTCATGGTGATCTTTGGTGCGCTGGTACTCGGCATCATCGGTTGGGAAGTCGGCCACGAATTTTTGGCCAACAGCAGCTTTTTCAAACAGTCGTCCGAAACGCTCGACTCCCGCGTCGTGATCTGGCGTTTTGCCGCCAGCATGGCGCACCAGCATTTACTGGCCGGGCTCGGCTTTGGTGGCTGGGAGGAGCGCTTCCCCCTCTATGCGCTGGCAAATGGCGTTAACCCCAATTTCCCACCGCATAACGCCTTTTTGATCTTGTGGACCAACAGTGGCATGCCCGCCGTGCTTGCTGGCGCTGCTTTCGTTGTTTCCACCCTGCTCACGCTATTGCGCTTCAGCCTCTCGCGTAACCCGCTGATTTCCCAACTCGGCATGGGGTGCCTCGGCGCCTACTTGTGGTTTTTCATCCAGAGCCTTGGTGAAAACTATGGACTCATGGGGGAAGCACATCTGACCCCTATCTTTGCGACGTTTATCGGACTTCTGTTTGCATGCGAAATGAACTCTCAACCCGAATGACGGATACGCCGCGCCGGTCGGTAGCCATTTTCCGACACCAGCTATTCAAGGCATCGGAGACCTTTGTTACCGAACAGGCATCCGCACTGTCTGGCTTTGCCCCGGTCTTTGTCGGGCGCAAGCTGGAAGGCACGCCATTCAGCGGTGCTGACTACCTGATCCCGGCTCGACTGACCGGCATCCGGTTATTGAGCTACATGGGGCTCATGCGAGGCATGCCATTCGTAGCGCCCATGCGCGAGCGCGGCGTCAAGCTGATTCACGCCCACTTCGGGGTGGAAGGCATGTACGCGACCGATATCGCGAAACGCCTGGACGTGCCGCTGGTCACGACCCTGCATGGTTTTGACGTCACCCTCAACAAATCCGACCTGCTGTCTTCCAAGAAGATTTCCTGGGTCAACTACGCACTCAACCGCCAGCGGCTTGCCCGACGAGGCAACCTGTTTATCTGCGTTTCGAAGTTCATTTACGAACGCACGCTTGCGCTTGGTTTTCCGGAAGCGCGGATGGTGCAGCACTACATCGGCGTGGATACGGCGAAGTTCAGCATCCGGCGGGAACACCCCGATCAGCAATACATCCTGCACGTGGCTCGCCTCGTGGAAAAGAAGGGTACTCGCTACCTGATCGAGGCGTTTGGCCAGATCGCAAAACGGCATCCGCAGGCCAAGCTGGTGATCGTCGGGGACGGTCCGTTGCGTGGCGAGTTGCAGCAACTGGTGGCGGCTTGCGGTTTGAGCCACGCCATCGAATTTCTTGGTATGCAGCCGCATGGCGAAGTCCGGCGCTGGATGCAACAGTCTTCCGTGTTTTGCCTACCCAGCGTCACCGCTGCTTCCGGCGATTCCGAAGGGCTGCCGATCGCGTTGCTCGAGGCGGCTTCGTCCGGCCTGCCGGCCGTCGTGACGCGTCACGCTGGCATTCCGGAGGGGGTTCGTGACGGGGAGACCGGCTATATCGTGGAAGAACGAGATGTCAATGGCATGGCCGAGGCGCTCGACAGCCTGCTCGGCGACGCAGGCTTGCGTCAGCGTATGGGGGAGGCAGCCCGGCAATTGGCAGAAACGGAGTTCGATTTGCGCGTTCAGACCGCCAAGCTTGAAATGCTCTACGAGGGGGTGTTGTGAGCCGCAAGCACATTCTGGTCTTGTCCCGCTCCCTACCGTTTCATAGCATCGGCGGCATGCAGGCTGTGGCCTGGGATCTGGTTGGGCAATTCGCCCGCGATGGTTTTCGGGTCACGGTGCTCACAACTGCCATCGAGGGGCGCCAGCAGCCATTCGAGGGCGATGGCGCAACCGTGGTGCCGCTGTCTGCCGCGCCTGCGGAAAAATATGGCGCTGCCTGGTGGAAGGCATCACGCCAGTATGTAAGCGAGCAGCTCGGGTCGGTCGATGCCGTGCTGAGTATCAGTGCGGCAGCGGCCGGCTTGTTGCCGCTCAAGTCTGCCATGCCAGATACCCGTTTCGTGTTTCAAGCCCACGGGACCTCGCTCGGAGAATTTGTTTCCAAATGGCGTTCCGGCAATCCGGTGCAATGGGCAAAGTCGGTCAAGAATCTCTACTGGATGGCGAAGGATGCTGCCATTTATCGCGGCTTTGATCGCTTCGTGCTGGTCGGCGATGTGATTCGCCAGCAGTTCGACGCCTGGCCCTTGAACTGGATGGTGAGCGGTAAGCCGTATGAGGTGATTCGCAACGGTATCGATACCAGCGTCTTCCGTCCCGATCAGATCTCCCGCGCCCGTGTGCGCGAGGAGTCGGGCTGGGTGGGCGAGGACAAGGTGATTGCCTATGCCGCACGCCTGCATCCGCAAAAAGGCGGGGAGTGGGCCTTGCGTGGTTTTGCCCAGCTCCGGCAAAAAGAGGCCAAGGCCAAGCTGTTGATGATCGGTGACGGCCCTGACCGTACCCGGCTTGAGCAACTAGCCCAGCAACTGGGGTTGAACGGTGCGGTTCGCTTTACTGGCGCCGTGCAGCGAGAACAGATTCCAGCCTTGCTCGCTGCGGGCGATGCATTCGTGTTTCCTACCGTGCGTCAGGAGGGCTTACCGCTCAATGTGTTGGAAGCGCTCGCGGTTGGCCTGCCTTGCGTCGTGTCCGATCTGACCAGGGGGGTGTTCGACGATAAGCTGCCGATCCGCTATGTCAAGGCGGAAGACAGTGCCGCCATGGCGGCGCAGCTGCATTCGGCCGTAAATGGCCGTCGTGCTTCCGCTTCGCTGCTGCTGCCCGATTACACCCTGGCACTCTGCGCCCAGCGCTACTACGAACAGCTAGGTGTGGCGTGACGGCGGCCGAGATGAGTGCGTCCGGGCAGAAGACCGGCATGTTCAGCCTGGTCAGGGCATTGCTGCTAGGGGGCATGGTAGGCAAGGTACTTAGTATCGGGCGTGAGCTGCTGGCAGCCTGGCTGTTCGGTACCGGCGTGGTGGCCGCTGCCTTCCGGCTGGCCCAGGCCGCCATGTTGATCCCCGTGCACTATGTGGTGTCCGAGGCGTTGAATGCCGGCTTTATTCCAACATACAGCCGTTTGTTGCAAGAGGCACCGGAGAAGGCGCATGAACTGCTCGATGCCCTACGCTGGGTCCTCCTGTGGTTCGCCCTGTGTGCCGCACTGCTGCTGGCGGTTGGCGCATCGCTATGGGTCAGCCTGCTGGCGCCAGGGTTCAGCGCCGCCGCTCACGCGATGGCTGTCGACCTGTTGCGGGTCTTTTCGGTGGCGATCCCGGCCTACGTGCTGACCGGCCTGTATGCCAGCGTCGAGATGGCTCACGGCGGCGGGCAGCTCGCCGCATCACGTGCCTCCATCCAGAGCGTCGGGCTGATTGCCGGCAGTTTGCTGGCATTCGGCCTTGGCCAGCCGATCTGGATTGCGGCAGGGTTCTCCTGTGCCTACGTTGTGTTGACGTTCTGGGGCAAGCGCATTCTCATGCGCCACGACATCGCCTTGCCGTTTCGCTGGCGCCTTGCTGATGGCGGATGGGCCATCCTGCGTGGATTCGGCCGCACCATGCGGCCCTTGCTGCTGATCCCCGTCTTGCTGCAAATCCATTTCAGCACCGAGCGTATCGTTGCGTCGCTGATTGGCGATCAGGTCGTGGCCGCGCTCGACTACGCCAAGTTCATTTCCGAAACAGCCGTGCTGCTATTGGCTGTTCCGTTTGGCCTGGCCGGCCTGGCCGGGTTTGCTCGGGAGGACGAGGCGGCGTTCCGCCGCAAGGCCGGCAGCGTGCTGTTGACGCTGATCCTTGTCTCCTTGCCGATTTCGGCGGTGGTATTGGCCAGCGCCGAGCCTATCCTGCGCTTGCTGTTCATGCGTGGCGCATTTGACGAAGGCTCGCTGCACACCACGCAGCTGATCCTGACTGGGCTTGGCATCGGTCTGTGGGCTCAAGTGGCGGGATACGCGCTGGTCAAGTTTCTCAACGCCCGCATGCGCAATCGCGAGGCCGTTGCCATCGTGGCCGTGGCGCTGACGTCGAACGTCTCATTCAATCTGTTGGCCTATCGCTGGCTCGGCCCTGCCGCGCTCGGTGTCGGTGCCTCGCTCTACGGCTTGCTGCTGCTTGGCCTCGGCGTCTGGCGCCTGAAGATTGCCGGCGTGCTGGCGAAACCGCTTGGCTTGCTGATTCTGCTTGCGGGAAGCTATCTGGCGCTGGTCCATTGGCTGATTCCGCTGGCGGCCAGGCAGCTTGTGCCGGCCATGCTCTGCGCGCTGTGTTTCTGGGGGGCTGCGCTGCTGCTGATCCCCCTCTTGCGGCGCCAAGTCTTGGAGATTTTCGACATGATTAGGAGACGGGCATGAAGCGCGAAGACATCGTTCTGCTCTCGACTGCGGATTGGGACAATCCATTCTGGACCAACAAGCAGCATGTTGCCGTCGAGCTCGCCCGACGCGGCCATAAGGTGCTGTACATCGATTCGCTTGGCCTGCGCAGGCCCTCCGCCAGCGCCCAGGACCTGAAGCGCATTTTCCGGCGTCTCAAGAAGTCGCTGCGGCCACCGCAAGCCGTGCGCGAGAACATCTGGGTGTGGTCGCCGCTGGTCATACCGTTCCAGCGTTATGGTTTCATCCGCTCGCTCAATCGGGTGCTGCTCAACGGTGGCTTGCGGTTATGGATGAAGTGGCTCGGCATCAAGCCACAAATCTTCTGGACCTACAACCCGATGACGCCACGACTGATCAGCGACAAGGGTTTTACAAAATCCATCTATCACTGCGTAGACGAGATCAAGGCGCAGCCGGGCATGCCTACAGAAGAGATCGAGGCCGCCGAGCATGAGCTGGTACGCGGCGTGGACCTGTGCTTCGTCACGGCAGAACACCTGCTGGAAACGCGCAAGGCGCTCAATCCGCGCACCTATTACTTTTCCAACGTCGCCGACTACGAGCACTTTGCCGCTGCGCGTGACTCGACCACACCCTTGCCCGCCGATCTGGCTGCAATCAAGGGGCCGCGCATCGGCTTCATCGGCGCGATCAGCGGCTACAAGATGGACTTCAAGCTGGTGCGCGCGGTAGCGGAAATGCACCCGGAATGGTCGCTCGTGCTGATTGGCAAGGTGGGAGAGGGCGACCCGTGGACCGACCCAAGCATTCTGGAAGGGCTACCGAACCTGCATCTGATCGGCCCGCGAGACTATGACAGCCTGCCAGCCTATCTCAAGGGTTTCGACGTGGCCATCCTGCCAGCCGCGTTGAATGAGTACACCAAGTCCATGTTCCCCATGAAATTTTTTGAGTACTTGGCGGCGGGTAAGCCGGTCGTGTCGACAAGGCTGCATGCCTTGCAAGGTTATGAACATGTTGCCTATCTGGCAGACGATGCCCGGGACTTTGCTGTTGGCATTGAACAAGCTTTGGGGGGCCGGACGGCAAGCGTCGACGAACGGCTCGATGTGGCAAAAGAACAGACTTATGAAAAACGCACAGAGCGCATGATGAAGCTCGTGGCTGAGCATGTTTAGTGTATGAGTATTCTAAAATTTTTCCAGCCGAAATTCCTCTTTGCATTAGCTAGGTCTTTGTGGATTAAAGCAAAGTATGGGCGTGATGTAAGGTTTAATTTATTTAAGGTGTACTTTGGTAAGAATTTCGATATCAGAGTTGTCGGTGGCGGTACTTTAGAAATAGAAACTTCAAATGGCCGCGTCTATTTTGATGATAATTGCAGGGTGATGTGCTCTGGCGGAAAGCTAAGAATCCAGTCTGGAACATTTTTTAACACAGGGTGCATAATTAATGTTCATGAACAAGTAGATATTGGCGCCGATTGTATGTTTGGACCAAGTGTCGCTTTATTTGATTCTGATCATGCATATTCAGAAAGAAATAAGAAATTCAAAGATCAAGGGTATATTAAAGCTAAGGTTGTGATCGGAGAAAATTGTTGGGTTGGAGCCAATACTGTAATTACCAAGGGTGTAAAAATCGAGAGTAATGTAATTGTTGGTGCTAACTCCGTTGTGACGAAACCT
This sequence comes from Chitinivorax sp. PXF-14, assembly GCF_040812015.1. NCBI lineage: Bacteria > Pseudomonadati > Pseudomonadota > Betaproteobacteria > Chitinivorax > Chitinivorax sp. PXF-14. Next base: position 222,415 of record NZ_JBFNXJ010000004.1, read on the forward strand.
CTGGCTAGTCGCTCCATATATGCTGGTAACCCAGCCAGATTAATAAAAAATATCTGGGCTGATGATGGTGATAACAGGCTGAGCACGTGATTTTCTAGCGTTGTTTTTGCTTTAAAAATTGATGGTGTTATTGTAGGGGGTTGCTGTTGAAAATCGCGATTGTTCATGATTGGTTGACCGGTGTCGGTGGTGGTGAGCGCGTACTTGAGCAGATGCTGGAGTGCTTTCCGGATGCTGACGTATTCACACTGATCGATGTACTTGAAGAAAAGGATCGCTGGATCGTCAAGAACAAGCCCGTCAAAACCTCGTTCATTCAGCATCTGCCATTCGCAAAACGCCTTTACCGCAATTATCTGATGTTTATGCCGTTGGCGATCGAGCAGCTCGATGTCACGCAATACGATGTCGTGCTCAGTAGCTGCCATGCGGTATCGAAGGGCGTGATGACCGGCCCCAATCAGGTGCATGTTTCCTATGTGCATAGTCCGATCCGCTATGCCTGGGATTTGCAGCACCAGTATTTGCAGGAGGCGGGGTTGACCCGGGGGCTGAAGTCCTGGATTGCGCGCAAGATGCTGCACTACATCCGTATGTGGGATTACCGCACCGGTAGTGGTGTCGATAACTACATTGCCAATTCCCGTTTCATCGGCCGCCGCATCAAGAAGGTATATGGCAGGGATAGCGAGGTGATCTATCCACCGGTCGATACCAGTGCCTTCACGCTCAAGGAACAGAAGGAAGACTTCTACCTGACGGCGTCACGCATGGTGCCTTACAAGAAAATTCCGCTGATCGTCGAGGCGTTCAGCAAGATGCCAGATAAGAAGCTCGTCGTCATCGGTGCCGGACCGGAGTTTGATCAGGTAAAGGCCGTTGCAGGCCCGAATGTTTCGGTGCTTGGCTATCAGCCGTTCGAGGTACTCAAGGACCACATGCAGCGGGCAAAGGCATTTGTCTTTGCCGCGGAAGAGGATTTTGGCATTACGCCAGTCGAGGCGCTGGCATGCGGCACGCCGGTCATTGCTTACGGCAAGGGCGGGGTGACTGAATCGGTTCGCGGCCTGGGGGCGGATAAGCCGACAGGTGTATTTTTCCCGGAGCAGACGATCGATGCGATTGTCGAGGCGATCGCCGTGTTCGAGCGTGAGGGGGCATCTATTTTGCCAGCCAATTGCCGAGAACGTGCATTGCTTTTCTCTCCTGAGGTATTCCGCCGGCAATTGGTTGAAAAGGTAAACATGGCTATCGAAGCTCGTCAGAAAGAAATTCTTGCGGAATAACTAAAGGCCGGGATTTACCTTGTTTTGGTGAATGTATCTGTCTTAGTTAAAGCGTCTGATGATTATGCTTTCCTGAGTAAAAAGCCTTTATGAGTGGATGGAGCACGCCTTGCTCAAATGGCGCTCGCCCAGTATGTATTTCAGATCGCTGATTTAATAATCGCTTGCAAGATCTTCCGCCCGCATGGTTTGTGTGCTTGCGATGGTGGTGAGCTATTTTGTGGCTGGATGTCGATCGTGACGACATCAGGTCTAACTATTTGAATTGTTAGTAATTGGATGTGGACGCCATGAAAATTACAATCGTTGGTACGGGGTATGTTGGTCTGGTAACAGGCACCTGCCTGGCCGATGTCGGCAATGATGTCCTGTGTTTGGATGTCGATCCGAAGAAAATCGAAACGCTCAACAACGGCGGTATTCCGATCTATGAGCCGGGCCTCGAGGAGCTGGTCAAGCGCAATGCCGCGGCTGGCCGTCTGCGCTTCACCACCAATGTGGAAGAGGCCGTGGCCCATGGCACGATCCAGTTCATCGCGGTGGGCACGCCGCCTGACGAGGATGGTTCCGCCGACCTGCAATATGTGGTGGCTGCCGCACGTAATATCGGCCGCTACATGAATGAGTACAAAGTGGTCGTGGACAAGTCCACGGTGCCGGTGGGCACGGCCGACAAGGTGCAGGCCGCAATCCAGGACGAGCTCGACAAGCGCGGCCTGCGTCAGAGCTTCAGCGTGGTGTCGAACCCGGAATTCCTGAAGGAGGGCGCTGCGGTCGAGGATTTCATGCGTCCCGATCGCATCGTGGTCGGCGCCGAGGACAATACCGCACGCGACCTGATGCGCTCGATCTATGCGCCTTTCCAGCGCAATCACGAACGCCTGATCTTCATGGACGTGCGTTCCGCCGAGCTGACCAAGTACGCGGCCAACGCGATGCTGGCGACGCGCATTTCGTTCATGAACGAGCTGGCGAACCTGTCCGAAAAGCTGGGTGCCGACATCGAGCTGGTGCGCCAGGGGATTGGTTCCGATCCGCGTATCGGCTTCCACTTCCTGTATCCGGGCGCCGGTTACGGCGGCTCGTGCTTCCCCAAGGATGTGCAGGCGCTGCAGCGCACCGCGACCGATTACGGCATGAATCTGGAAGTGCTGGAGGCGGTGGAGCGCGCCAACGAGCGCCAGAAGAGCGTGCTGATCGACAAGGTGGTCAAGCGCTTCGGCGAAGACCTGGCGGGGCGCCGTTTCGGCCTGTGGGGCCTGGCGTTCAAGCCCAATACCGACGATATGCGCGAGGCGCCGAGCCGCGTCATCATCGATGAGCTGGTCAAGCGTGGCGCAACCGTGGTGGCCTACGACCCGGTGGCGATCCACGAGGCCCGCCGCGCCATCGGTGAGCTGGCTGGCCTGCACTATGCCGATAGCCCGGCCAAGGCGATCGAGGGGGCCGATGCGCTGGTGATCGTGACCGAGTGGAAGGAATTCCGCAGCCCGGATTTCGACCGCATCCGCGGCACGCTCAAGCAGCCCGTGATCATCGACGGCCGCAATCTGTACGCACCGGATGTGATGGCCAAGGCGGGCTTTGAGTATTACCCGATTGGGCGGCAGCAGGTGTCGGCTCTCCAGTAAGTCGTAAACGGAAGTGATGGGATTCGGCGCCAGGCGCCAGAGTCCAGGCAGGAGTACGGTGCGGCAGCGGTAAATTCACGCCAGTTGATCGCTGTACACGCACGATTGCTTCGAGAGTATGCTAAAAGCATTGGTGACGTCTTGGTGGTATGGTGACGTCATGCCAAATTAATAATGAGAGTTAACAGTGAACGTATTGATTATTGGGGGCGCGGGCTATATCGGTTCGCACATGGTGGCGCTACTTGCTGAGCATGGCGCTGATGTCACAACTTTCGACAATCTTTCCAGCGGCTATCGCGATTCGGTTATTGCCGGTGAATTCGTTCACGGTGACCTGGCTGACCCCTATGCGATCGATGCGGTCCTGGCCAGGAAGCGTTTTGATGCGGTAATGCATTTTGCTTCGTACATCCAGGTGGGCGAGTCGGTGCGCAATCCCGCCATCTATTACCGCAACAATGTGGCCAATACGCTCAACCTGTTGCAGTCGATGGTGGCCCATGACGTTAAGCGCTTCATTTTCTCGTCGACTGCTGCCGTATTCGGCGTTCCGCAGACTGACCTGATTGACGAGGAGCACGTCAAGGCGCCGATCAATCCCTATGGCGCTTCCAAACTCATGGTGGAGCGCATGCTGGCGGATTTCGACGTGGCTTACGGCCTGAAATCCGTCGCCTTGCGTTATTTCAATGCTGCTGGTGCCGACCCTCAGGCTCGCATTGGCGAGCGCCACGAGCCGGAGACCCACCTGATTCCGCTGGTATTGCAGGCGGCATCCGGTTATCGCCCGAACATTTCGGTGTTTGGCCGCGATTACCAGACGGCAGACGGCACCTGCATTCGCGACTACATCCATGTGCGCGATCTGGCTGATGCACATCGCCTGGCGATTGAGCATCTGCTGCACACTGGCAGCAGCGAGCAGTTCAATTTGGGCAATGGCAACGGCTATTCGGTCGCCGAGGTGATCGAGGTTGCCAGACGAGTAACTGGCCGGACGATCGAGGTTGTGGATGGTCCCCGCCGCGAGGGTGACCCAGCAAAGCTGGTTGCAAATTCCACCAAGGCGAAGGCGGTGTTGGGATGGAATCCGCAGTTTGCCGACCTGGAAACCATCGTGAAGCATGCCTGGGCCTGGGAACAACGCCAGCTTGAGGCGCGGAAGGGGTAAGCCATGACAGATAAGTCCTCACAAATTCTGTTCCGCTCAGACCCGAACGCTAAGGAACTGGTCAAATGGCTGGTGGAGCCGGCCGTGGCCGTGGTCTGCTGGGTGGGTGCGGCGAAAATCTTTGGCCAGCCGCTGGGGTCGGATGATTTCGTGGCCTGCCTGCTGATGTTCCTGCTGACATTCCCGGGGCGCTGGACCAACAAGGTCGACGTGGGGGCGATAATCGATCTGTATGCGAACTGGTTGTTCGTGGCCGGCCTCTTGGTGTTGCTTGGTGTTGCTACCGACTACATACACAACTTCGAGCCCAGGGCCATCATGTTATGGGGCGGGGCAACTCCGCTGATCATGGCCATGGCCTATCAAATCGTCGGCCAGGTTTTTGATTGGGTCTATCAGGATGAGTCGTCAGTTGCGCGTGCCGTTGTGGTTGGCTACAACGAAACCGGCCGTCGCCTGGCGGGTAATTTCGAAGGGGATAGCAGTCTCGGCATGCGTTTGCTGGGGGTGTTTGACGACCGTTCCGTCGAACGCCTCGGTGAGACGCCGCCGGTCCCGATGCTTGGTGGGCTTGGCAACGTTGCCAGCTATGTCAAGGAGCACCAGGTTTCCCGCATCTACATCGCGCTGCCGATGGCTTCCCAGCCTCGCATCTTGAAGTTGCTCGATGATTTGCGCGACACCACCGCGTCGATCTATTTCGTGCCTGATTATTTTGTGTTCGACCTGATCCAGGCTCGACTCGACCGGGTCAAGGATATTCCGGTGGTCGCCGTGTGTGAGACCCCGTTCTACGGGATGAATCAGTTCCTCAAGCGCTGCTCGGATATTCTCCTGTCGTCGCTGATCTTGCTGGGTATCTCCCCGATCATGCTGTTGACGGCGCTCGCCATCAAGCTGGAATCGAAGGGACCGGTGTTCTTCAATCAGCGCCGTTATGGTCTCGATGGGCGCGACATCATGGTCTACAAGTTCCGCTCGATGTCCGTCATGGAAGATGGAGATCAGGTGTACAAACAGGTCACTCGCAACGATAGCCGCGTAACACGAGTCGGTGCATTCATTCGCAAGACCTCGATCGACGAACTGCCGCAATTCCTCAATGTGCTGCAGGGCCGGATGAGCATTGTCGGCCCAAGGCCGCACGCCGTCGCGGTCAACGAGCAGTATCGCAAGCTGATCCCCGGCTATATGGTTCGCCACAAGGTCAAGCCCGGCATTACTGGTTGGGCACAGGTCAACGGCTATCGTGGCGGGGACGATCTTGAGCACATGACGAAGCGTGTCGAGTTCGACCTGGAATATCTGCGCAACTGGAGCCTGCGTCTGGATATCGCCATCATCATGCGTACCGTGCTGCTGGTGTTCAAGGATGCCCGTGCATATTGAGTCGATGCGACGATGAACAAATCGCAAGGCGCATTAATTTTCGGCTACCCGCGCACCACCGTCGCACGCATCTTGCCGATGGCCCTGTATTTCGTGTTCCTGGCCGCCTCGCCGTGGTTGAGCAAGGCCTTGGCGCTCGACGCGTGGGCATCGAACTGGCTCTATGGCGCGAAGGTGGCGACTGTCGTGGCCGCGCTGCTGTACTTCGTGCGTGACTACGGCGAATTGCGCGCCTGGCGCTTGCCGGCCGCTACCTGGCTGCTGTCGCTCGCTACCGGCCTGGTCGTGTTCGGTCTGTGGATCGTGCTGGTGGACGGCTGGATGGTCATGGGGGAGATGCCCGGTTATCGCCCACTTGCCGCCGATGGCTCGCTTGACTGGGCGCAGGTCGCGGTGCGATGGTTCGGCGCCGCGCTGGTGGTGCCGGTCATGGAGGAGCTGTTCTGGCGCTCCTTCCTGCTGCGCTGGCTGTCGAGCCCGGCTTTCCTGCAGGTCGACCCACGCCGGGGCGACGCACGCGCGTTCTGGATCACCGCCGTACTGTTCGGTGTGGAACACCAGCAATGGCTGGCCGGTATCGTCGCCGGTGTCGCCTACAACTGGCTGTATCGCCGCACCGGCTCGTTGTGGGCGCCGATCGTGGCGCATGCCGTGACCAACGGTGTGCTCGGCTGGTGGGTGGTCAGCCAGGGGGCCTGGCAGTTCTGGTAATGCCTGCCGCCGCGCCTGATACGGCTATCCTCACGCCCCGTGCCGAGGCGCATGGGGCGCCGCGCGAGTGTGATCCCACTTCGCCCAATATTGATGTTTGAGATTGATATGACTCCAAGACTCCTTCCGTGGCTCGTCCTCTCTGCCTTGTCTGCCCTCAGCGGCTCGGCGTGGGCGTTTGCCGACGACAACAATACCGTGACGACCTATGTGCAGGCCGGCTACCAGCGTGACAGCAACCTGCTGCGCCGTGACTCGGCGTCCGGCGAAGAGGCGGACAAGATTCGCATCCTGGCGGCCGGCGTGCAGCTCAAGCTGCCGGTCAGCCTGCAGACGTTTACCGCCGGCCTCGATGTGCAGGACGTGCGTTTCGACCGCTTCACCGACCTCAATTACCGCAGTCACCGAGCATCTGCCGGCTGGGACTGGCGCCTGACGCCCGACATCGGCGGCAAGCTCGGGTGGGCCGACGAACGCCAGCCGGTGCAGCTCAAGTATCTGGATCAGAAGCTGCTCGACGAGACCAAGGACAGGCGGCTCAATGCCAGCGTGTTCTACCGCTTCCAGCCCGAATGGCAGGTCGAGGCCGGGGCCGACGATGGCCGGACGACCCACACGCTGCAAGCCCGCCAATACCTCGATAACGATAGCCGTGGCTATTCGGCCGGCCTGCGCTACCTGCCGACGACGGGCAGCTCGGTCGCGCTGGTGGCCAAGCGCAGCACGGCGGACTACCCCAATCGCGAAGTACCGGTGGTGCCGCCCACCATCACCCTGCCGTTCTTCCTGGTCGACAACGGCTACACGCAGCGCGACCTGCGCCTGACCGCCGACTGGCGCGCGAGCGAGACGGCCACCGTGTCGGCCTATGCTGGCCAGACCAAGCGCGAACACCACCAGTTGAACGGTCGCGACTTCAGTGGCGCAACCGGCCGCCTGGCGCTGGATTGGCTGCTTAGCGGCAAGCTGCGCTTCGTTACCGGCACCTGGCGCGAGATCGGCGGCGACGAGCAGTCGGCCTTTTCAAGCTACGCGATCCGCCGTGGCTGGAATGTCGAGCCGACCTGGTATGTGACGCCCAAGGTTCAGGCCAAGCTCAGTTGGCGCCAGGAGCGGCTGCAGTACGCGGGCGCGCCGGCGACGGCTGTCGGCGTGGAGCAGCGTAGCGATAAGGAAAAAATGCTGAGCGTGTCGGCCGATTATGAGGTGCTGACCAATGTCGTGCTGTCCCTGTCCCACTCGCGCGAGAAGCGCGAATCCAACCAGGCGGTGGAAAACTACCGGGACCGGATGACGTCGCTGTTCGTCAAGGCCTCCTTCTGACCCTGACTGTCTGCGCAAAAACAAAAGGGGCACCATGCCCCTTTTGTTTTTCTGGTGTGCAGGCGGGCCGCTCAGGTTCTCAGCACGTCGAGCAGCTCCTTCTCGACCTGCACCAGGCGTTTGCTGTCGCTCAACGCCGGACCGGTGACGAGGAAGGTGTCTTCCGCGCGCTCGCCAAGCGTGCTGATCTTCGCCGAATGGATGCTGATCTGCCAGGCGCTGAGTATGCTGGTGATGCGCGACAGCAGCCCCGGACGGTCGCCGGCGATGATCGACATGACGTAGTAGTTCTGCTTGTCGTCGGTGCGGATGTTGACCTGTGGCGCCAGCGGGAAGTACTTGAGCTGTCGGCTCAGCCGTCCCGTCATCGGCGGCTCGACCGGTGTCTGCTGCTTGAGGCGGTGTGTAAGCTCGAACTCGAGCAGGGCGATCAGGTCGCGGTAATGCTCTTCGCTGTTCTCGGGGATGAAGACGTAGAAGCTGTCGAGCGCATAGCCGTGGCGCGTGGTGTAGATCTTGGCCTCGCCGATGCTGTAACGCGAGCGCTCGAAGAACGAACACAGGCGCGCGAACAGCTGTGCCTGATCCTTGACGTAGACCAGCACCTGCAGGCCCGCGCCGTCGTCCGACAGCTTGGCCTTGACTACCGGCTCGTCGGTCTCCGGTCGCCAGTACAGCGCCCGGGTGTGCCAGGCGATCTCGCGCGCGTCGTGGCGCATGAAGTAGACCGTGTCGAGCTGCTTCCACAGCGTCTTGTGTGCGTCGTCGCCGAGCCCGTAGTAGCGCAGCAGCGCCTGGGCCTCGGCCTGGCGTTCCTCCAGGTAGGTGACGAGGCTGTATTGCCCGGCGGACAGTCGGCGGCTCGTGGCGTGGAACAGGTCCTCCAGCAGCTTGGCTTTCCAGTTGTTCCACACCTTGGGGCTGGTGCCGCGGATGTCGCCGACGGTCACCAGGTAGAGCGCGGTCAGGTGGCGCTGGTCGACGACCAGCTTGGCGAAGTTCTCGATCACTTCGGGGTCATATACGTCCTGCTTCTGTGCGACCGAGGACATCGTCAGGTGGTGCTCCACCAGCCATGATACGAGCGCGCAGTCTTCTTCCGGCAGCTGGTGCTGCTGACAGAACTCATAAGCATCGACCTTGCCGAGCGCCGAGTGGTCGCCGCCCCGACCCTTGCCGATGTCGTGGAACAGCCCGGCCAGATAGAGCAGCTCTGGCTTCTTGAAGTCCTCGATCAGCTTGGAGCAGAGCGGGTATTCGTGGGTGAATTCGGGCACGGCGAAGCGGCGCAGATTGCGCACCACCATCAGGATATGCTCGTCCACCGTGTAGACGTGAAACAGGTCGTGCTGCATCAGGCCGACGATCTTGCCGAATGCGGGGATGTAGCGGCCGAGAATGCCGTAGAGGTTCATGCGGCGCAGCACGCGCGTCTGCCCGCGCGGCGCGGCCATGATCTCCATGAACAGCCGCTGGTTGGCCGGGTTGGCGCGGAACTCCGCATTGATCTTGCCGCGTGCATTCCACAGCGAGCGCAGGGTCTTGGCGCCGAGGCCGGTCAGGCTGGAATGGCGCTGCAGCAGCAGGAAGGCCTCGAGAATCGCCGACGGGTCTTTCTGGAACAGATCGAGATCGCGTGCGAGCAGCAGATTGTTGCGGCTGAAGAAGCGCTCGTTGAGCACCTCGACCGGCGCCAGCACCGAGATCAGGCGCCCGCGCAGATTCTGCAGCAGGATGTCGTTGAGCTGCAGCACCGTGCGTGCGGCACGGTAGTAGTTCTGCATCAGCCGCTCGCTGGCGCGTTGCAGCTTGCTATCCTCGAAGCCGGCTTCTCTGGCGAGCTGGTTTTGCAGGTCGAACAGCAGGCGATCCTCGCGCCGCCCGGCCAGATAGTGCAGGCCAGAGCGCAACGCCTGCAGCACACGCTCGGCGCGGTGGATCTGGCGCGCCTCGGCAGCGGAGAGAATGCCGTGCTGCGCCAGCTCGCGCCAGGTGGTGCCGGCGCCGCTCGCATTGGCGATCCAGATCACCGTCTGCAGGTCGCGCAGGCCGCCCGGGCTTTCCTTGACGTTGGGTTCGAGGTTGTAGGCCACGCCATGGAAGCGCGAGTGGCGTTGTTCCTGCTCCAGCAGCTTGCCTTCGACGAAACGTAGCGGGTCCATCTGCACATGCAATTGTGAACGCAGCGCCTCGAAACGCGCCGGCTCGCAAGACAGGGGGCGCGCTTCGAGCAGCGTCGTCTGCACCGTGAGGTCGCGCTCAGCCTCTTCCAGGCATTCGGCCAGCGTGCGTGTGCTGTGGCCGACGTCGAGGCCGATATCCCAGAACAGGCCGATCAGGCGCTCGACCTTGGCCAGCACCTCGGCGTCGGCGGCGTCCGGCAGCAGGATCAGGATGTCGATGTCGGAATAGGGGTAGACCTCGCCGCGGCCGTAGCCGCCCACGGCGACCAGGCTGACGTCGCCGGCGAATCCGCAGCTGGCCCAGAGGTCACGCAATACTCTGTCAACGAGATCGCTGTGGTCGGCCAAGAGCCGCTCCACATCGCGGCTCCTGCCGTGGATGTCGCGCAGATGCTGGCGCCCATCCGCCAGGCGCTTGCGCCACGGCGCGGGGTCGAAGCGGGCGGTGGCGTCCGGATGCGTCATGCTAGCCTAGAACGGTTTGGCCGGTGTGCCAGCCGATTGGGTGAGGATCTCGTAGCCAGTTTCGGTGACCAGCACCGTGTGCTCCCACTGCGCGGACAGGCTATGGTCCTTGGTGACCACGGTCCAGCCGTCGCCCAGCATGCGGATACCGGCCTTGCCGGCGTTGATCATTGGCTCGATGGTGAAGATCATGCCGGGCTGCAGCTTGGCGCCGGTGCCGGGGCGGCCGTAGTGGACCACCTGCGGGTCTTCGTGAAATTGCTTGCCGATGCCGTGGCCGCAGAACTCGCGTACCACGCTGTAGCCGTTGCCCTCGGCATATTTCTGGATGGCGTGGCCGATGTCGCCGAGCGACTTGCCGGGCGCGACCTGCTCGATGCCGAGCCACATGCATTCATAGGTGATCTGGCTCAGGCGCTTGGCCTGGATCGATGCTTCACCGATCAGGAACATGCGGCTGGTGTCGCCGTGGTAGCCATCCTTGATCACGGTGATGTCGAGGTTGACGATGTCACCGCTTTTCAGCACGCGGTCGCCGGGAATGCCGTGGCAGACCTGATGGTTGATCGAGGTGCAGATCGCCTTGGGGTAGGGCGCATGCCCCGGTGGCGCATAGTTGAGCGGCGCCGGGATGGTGCCTTGCTCCTTGACCATGTACTCGTGGCACAGCCGGTCGAGCTCGCCGGTCGTGACGCCAGGTACGACGAAGGGGGTGATGTAGTCGAGGACTTCGCTCGCGAGCCGGCCGGCAACGCGCATCTTGGCGATATCTTCTGCGTTCTTGATGATAATGGACATGGCTGTGTGTATCTCTTGAAATTCTAGCCGCGGCCGGGGAGGGGTCGGTGTGGCCGGGGCAATGTAACCGTCAAGGATAAGAGATCACGCCAGGGGTGGCAATGTTCCCGGCCCCTTTTGCATGTCGCCGGGCCGCCGGCGTACTTGAGCGAGTCGGGCCGGTAATGCTAAAATCGCAAATTAGCTTTTTCGTGTAGAGAGCTAATCAACTCACACATCCGCCAACATTAAGGGTGTGCGCAATGCCCAAACGACAGTTTGACGGGCGCGCAGCTTGAAGGCGGATGGAGGTCTAACCCTTAATATTGGAGTCATCCATGTCTGTCAGCATGCGTCAAATGCTCGAGGCCGGCGTTCATTTCGGCCACCAAACCCGTTACTGGAACCCGAAAATGGCCCCGTTCATTTTCGGTCACCGCAACAAGATTCACATCATCAACCTGGAAAAGACCCTGCCGATGTACGAGCAGGCCATTTCCTTTGTGAAGAAGCTGTCCGCCAATAAGGGCTCTGTCCTGTTCGTCGGCACCAAGCGTCAGGCTCGCGACATCGTCAAGGAAGAGGCTAGCCGCGCTGGCGCACCTTTCGTCGATCAGCGTTGGCTCGGCGGCATGCTGACCAACTTCAAGACGGTCAAGCAATCGGTCAAGCGTCTGCAAGACATGCAGGCCACGCTGGCTGATCCGGCTGCTGGCGAGAAGTTCACCAAGAAGGAACTGCTCGACCTGCAACGCGACGCAGAAAAGCTCGAGAAGAGCCTGGGCGGTATCAAGAACATGGGCGGCCTGCCTGATGCGCTGTTCATCATCGACGTCGGCTACCAGAAGGGTGCCGTTACCGAAGCGCAAAAGCTGGGCATTCCGGTCATCGCTGTGGTCGATACCAACAACAGCCCGGAAGGCGTGGATTACGTGATCCCGGGTAACGACGACTCCAGTCGCGCGATTCGTCTTTATGCTCGTGGCGTCGCCGATGCGATCCTCGAAGGCAAGAGCAACGTAGCGAAGGAAGTCGGGGGCGGAGACGAATTTGTCGAAGTCCAGGCTGCGGAGCAAGCCGCCGAGTAAAGAAAAAGGGGCGGCAGCCCCTTTTTTGTGAATGTGCCGTCCGGCGGAATATCGCCGGTGCGCACAACGAATTCCCATCTGATTTGGCCCGGGCTGATCGCCGAGGCTGAATTGTCGAAATCCCAGGAGTAAGCAAATGGCTGAAATTAGCGCAAAAATGGTTGCGGAACTGCGCGAGGCGACTGGCCTCGGCATGATGGAGTGCAAGAAGGCTCTGGTCGAAGCTGAAGGCGATATCAAGAAGGCAGAAGAGCTGCTGCGCATCAAGAGTGGTGCCAAGGCAGGCAAGGTTGCCGGCCGTACCGCTGCGGAAGGTGCAATCGCCCAGTTTATCGCTGGCAAGGTTGGCGCGCTGGTCGAAATCAACTGCGAAACCGACTTCGTTGGCAAGGATGACGGTTTCGTCGCCTTCACCAAGGCCGTCGCTCAAGCCGTTGCCGAAAGCAACGCCGCTGACGTCGAAGCCCTGTCGGCTGTCAAGCTGGCTTCCGGTCAAACCGTCGAAGAAGCGCGCAAGGCGCTGATCTCCAAGGTCGGCGAAAACATCTCCGTGCGTCGTTTCGTGCGCTACGAAACGCCTGACGCCCTGTCGGTCTACCTGCACGGTTCGAAGATCGGCGTGCTGGTCGAACTCGCCGGTGGCGACGATGCACTGGGCAAGGACATCGCGATGCACATCGCTGCATCCAAACCGGTTTGCGTGTCGAAGGACGAAGTGCCTGCCGAGTTGCTGGAAAAAGAGCGCGTCATCTACGCCGCTCAAGCCGCTGAATCGGGCAAGCCGGCCAACATCGTCGAGAAGATGGTCGAAGGCCGTATCGTCAAGTATCTGGCGGAAGTGACCCTGCTCGGCCAGCCGTTCGTAAAGAACCCCGACGTGACCGTCGAAAAGCTGCTCGCCGACAAGAAGGCCAGCATCAAGCGCTTCCAGATGTTCGTCGTGGGCGAAGGCATCGAGAAGAAAGTTGTCGATTTCGCTGCAGAAGTTGCAGCTGCTGCTAAGGTGTAAAACATGGAAAAATCCCCCGTCTTCAAGCGAATCCTGGTGAAACTGTCTGGCGAAGCCCTGATGGGCGACGACAGCTATGGCATCAATCGCGCGACGATCGAGCGCATCGTCTCCGAGGTCAAGGAAGTGGTCGATCTCGGGGTACAGGTGGCCGTCGTCATCGGCGGGGGAAATATTTTCCGTGGCGTCGCGCCTGGCGCGGCCGGTATGGACCGCGCCACGGCCGACTACATGGGTATGCTGGCTACCGTGATGAACGCGTTGGCGCTGCAGGATGCCTTCCGCCACATCGACGTCGTCAGCCGCGTGCAGTCGGCATTGACGATCGAGCAGGTGGCCGAGCCCTATATCCGTGGCAAGGCGATGCGTTACCTGGAAGAGAACAAGGTGGTGATCTTCGCCGCCGGTACCGGTAACCCGTTCTTTACCACCGACACCGCGGCCGCGCTGCGTGGCATGGAAATGAACGTTGATATCGTGCTCAAGGCCACCAAGGTCGATGGCGTGTATACCGACGATCCGAAGAAGAACCCCGAAGCGGTTCGCTACCAGAAGATCACCTTCGACGAAGCGATCCACAAGAATTTGAAGGTCATGGACGCCACTGCGCTGACGCTGTGCCGTGACCAGAAACTGCCGATCAACGTCTTCAGCATCTTCAAGGCAGGCGGGCTCAAGCGCGTCGTGCTGGGCGAGGACGAAGGCACGCTGGTGCACTGCTGATCGGTTGTTGTAAAAAGACTCAAAGGAGCTGGGCATGATTGCCGACGTCAAGAAAACTACCGAACAGAAAATGCAACGTTCGCTCGAAGCGCTCAAGACCGACCTCACCAAGGTGCGGACTGGCCGCGCCCATACCGGTATCCTTGACCACGTGACGGTCGACTATTATGGCAACCCGACGCCGATCAATCAGGTTGCTGGCCTGTCCTTGCTGGATGCCCGGACCATTGGCGTCATGCCGTTCGAGAAGAAGATGGCGGCCGCCATCGAAAAGGCGATTCGTGATTCGGATCTGGGCCTGAACCCCGCTTCGATGGGGGACGTGGTGCGTGTGCCGATGCCCGCGCTGACGGAAGAGCGCCGCAAGGACCTGATCAAGGTCGTGCGTGGCGAAGCCGAAAATGCTCGCGTGGCAGTACGCAATGTGCGTCGTGACGCCAACGATCAGCTGAAGAAGGCGGTCAAGGACAAGGCCATCTCCGAGGACGACGAACGTCGCGCCCAGGACGATGTGCAGAAGCTGACCGACAAGTACATTGCCGAAATCGACAAGGCATTGCAGGCCAAAGAAGCAGACCTGATGGCTGTCTGAGCCGTGTCGCTCTTTTCCAGTTCTACCGTTGCCATTCCCGACGCTGTCCAGGTGCCGCGCCATGTGGCGATCATCATGGACGGGAATGGCCGCTGGGCCAAGAAACGGTTCATGCCCCGCGTCGCCGGCCACAAGCGTGGCCTGGAAACCGTGCGCGAGATCGTTCAGGCCTGCGTCGACCTGAGGGTCGACTACCTCACTCTGTTTGCCTTCTCGAGCGAGAACTGGCGTCGTCCGCAGGATGAAGTCTCGTTCCTGATGCAGCTTTTCCTGCGTGCGATGGAGCGTGAGGTCAACAAACTGGCGGACAACAACATCCGCCTCAAGATCGTCGGGCGTCTCGATCGTTTCGAACCGCAGATCGCCGAGATGATCGAAAAGTCGCAGGCTCGGACTGCCGCCAATAACGGGCTGACGCTGACTATCGCGGCGGACTACGGTGGCCGCTGGGATATCCTGCAGGCCACGCAGCACATGCTGAAGGCGCGCCCCGAGCTGGTCCAAGGGTTTGAAGAAGGCGATCTGGCCCCTTACCTGGCCATGTCATACGCACCCGAGCCCGACCTGTTCATCCGCACCGGCGGTGAGCAGCGCATCAGCAATTTCCTGCTGTGGCAATTGGCCTACAGTGAACTGTATTTCACCGATACGCTGTGGCCTGATTTCGACGCCAAGGCGCTCAAGCAGGCGATTGCCTCCTACCAGACGCGCGAACGCCGTTTCGGCCGTACCAGCGAACAACTCCTCGATGCTTAAAACCCGGATCATTACGGCACTGGTGCTGTTGCCCATCGTGCTGGCCGCCTTGTTCTTCCTGTCAGGAAGCGGTTGGGCGATCTTCGCACTTGCCGTCTGCGTGATCGGCAGCTGGGAATGGACACGGCTCAGCGGTTGGCAGGGCGGCAAGCAATGGGCTTATGTCGGCCTCACCGCGCTGTTCGGCCTGGCGCTGATCGCGACTGATGTTCCGCACCCGGTACGTGTGACGCTTTCGCTGCTGTCATTGGGCTTCTGGCCCGTGGTCGCCCCGCTCTGGCTGCATCGTAAGTGGCGCCTGTCGGGTCATGCCTTTGCCCCACTGATCGGCTGGCTGCTGCTGCTGGGCAGCTGGCAGGCGATGGTGCTGTGGCATGAACGTGAAAACGGTCCGTGGATCCTGCTTGCCATTCTTGCTGTGGCCTGGGTGGCCGATACGGCGGCCTATTTTGCCGGACGTGCGTTCGGCAAGCACAAGCTGGCGCCCTCCATCAGTCCCGGCAAGAGCTGGGAAGGCGTGGTCGGGGCCTATATCGGCATCACGGCCTACGGTTTTCTGCTGCTGCGTTCCCCCTTGGGGCCGCAATTCGGCGGAATGTGGATTTTCCCCGCGCTGTGGGTGCTGACTGGCTTGTCGGTCGTGGGTGATCTGCTCGAATCGCTGTTCAAGCGCCAGATCGGCATCAAGGACAGCAGCAATCTGCTGCCTGGGCACGGCGGTATCCTCGATCGCATCGACAGCCAGCTGGCCGTATTGCCGGTCAGCGCCGCACTGCTCACGCTGGCGCAGCTGGCTCAGTAAACCGGATATCCTCAAGCCATGTCTCGTCCGCAACGTCTGACCATTCTTGGTTCCACCGGCACCATCGGCGTCAACACGCTGGATGTGGTGGCGCGGCATCCCGAGCGTTATCAGGTACTGGCATTGACTGCCAATGCCTATGTCGAACGGATGGCCGAGCAGTGCCGGGCGTTTCGGCCGCGCTATGCCGTCATGCTCGACGCGGATGCGGCAGAGAGGTTGCGTCTTGCCCTGCGCGAAGACGACTTGCCGACCGAGGTGTTGGCGGGCGTCGAGGCACTCGAACGAGTGGCGTCGCTGCCCGAGGTCGATGCCGTCATGGCGGCCATTGTCGGCAGTGCGGGCATGCGGCCGACGCTCGCGGCGGCCCGTGCGGGCAAGCGGGTGCTGTTGGCCAACAAGGAAACCCTGGTCATGGCCGGGCGTCTGTTCATGGACGCCGTGCACGAGCACAAGGCCCTGCTGTTGCCGATCGACAGCGAGCACAACGCAATCTTTCAGGCTATGCCGTCCGGCTATGCCGGCGACCTCGATCGTGGCGGTGTGTCGCGTATCCTGCTGACGGCCTCGGGCGGGCCGTTTCGTACCACGCCGCTGGCGCAGTTGGCGGCCGTCACGCCTGAACAGGCCTGCGCTCACCCAAACTGGGTGATGGGGCGCAAGATATCGGTCGACTCGGCTTCCATGATGAACAAGGGGCTCGAGGTCATCGAGGCACACTGGCTGTTCAACGCACCGGCTGAGCGCATTGAGGTGGTGATCCACCCGCAGAGCGTGATCCACTCACTGGTGTCGTATATCGATGGCTCGGTGATTGCCCAGCTGGGCAACCCCGACATGCGCACGCCGATTGCCTATGCTTTAGCCTATCCCGAGCGCATCACGGCTGGGGTGGAGCCGCTGGACCTGGCGAAGATCGCCATCCTGCAGTTCGAACGGCCCGACCTGCAACGTTTCCCCTGTCTGCGGCTTGCCTTCGACGCACTCAAGCAGGGCGGCAGTGCATCGGCCATTCTCAATGCGGCCAATGAAATTGCTGTGGCGGCCTTTCTCGAACAGCGGCTGCGCTTCGATCAGATTCCTGTTCTGGTCGAATCGGTTCTCGCTGCATCCGACTGCCGCGAGGCGGCCGGCATCGACGAATTGCTGCAGATCGACGCCGCCGCGCGCGCCGCTGCAGAGTTGCATATCGCTCGGCTTGCTTGAGCAGTGAACTATTCTGCCGTAATCTGACCCAACACGCGTTCGCGCTAATTCGGGCTACTTCATGCAACTGTTGCAAACCCTGCTCGCCTTCGGGGTGGTGCTGGGGATTCTGATTACCTTCCACGAGTTCGGCCACTATTGGGTTGCCCGACGCTGCGGCATCAAGGTGCTGCGTTTCTCGATCGGCTTCGGCAAGCCGCTCTGGTCGACCCGCCGTGGCGCCGACCAGACGGAGTGGGTGATTGCCGCGCTGCCGCTGGGTGGCTACGTCAAGATGCTGGACGAACGCGAGGCGCCGGTCGAGGCGCACGAATTGCACCGTGCCTTCAATCGCCAGTCGGTGCTGAAGCGTATGCTGGTGGTGGTGGCCGGCCCGGTCGCCAATCTGTTGCTGGCCGTGGTGCTGTTCTGGGCCCTGTTCATGGTCGGCGTGCCCGAAGTCAAGCCGGTGCTGGGTGATGTGCCGTTCAACAGCCCCGCCGCCAGCGCCGGGTTTCACGCCGGCGATACCATTCGGGCGGTAAACGGCGAGCCGACCTCGACCTGGCAGGAGGTGCGCCTGGCTGTCATGGAGCAGGCGGTGGAAGGCCGCCAGGTGGTGTTCGAGGTGCGCAATGCCGCGCACGAGCGGGTGCGGCGTACCCTGGACTTTGCCGGGCTTGGCAAGGCGGATCTCGATAGCGATGTTCTGCAAGGGATCGGCCTGTCGGTGTTGCGCCACCAGCCGGTGCTGGCGTTGATCGATGCGAAGGGTGAGGCGGCCAGGGCTGGGCTGCGCAAGGGCGACAGGCTGATCAGCATCGGCAGCCAACCCATCCATCAGTGGGAAGACGCCGTGAAGGTGATCCGGCAGAGCCCGGCTACACCACTGGCGGTCACGGTGCAACGTGGTCAGCAGCAGCTGACGCTGTCCTTGATTCCCGAGGCGGTGAGCGAAAAAGGTGTCGTCATCGGCAAGATCGGTGTCGCACCCGAGATTGATCGCGCTGCCTACCAGGCTCTGTTCGAAGATGTCCGCTACGGGCCTGTCGATGCCTTTATCCAGGCCATGCGCAAGACTGGCAACAATGTCGCGATGAGCCTGAGAATGTTCTGGAAAATGCTGACCGGGGATGTGTCGGTCAAGAATCTGAGCGGCCCTGTCACCATCGCCGACTATGCAGGGCAGGCCGCCCGCATGGGGCTGAATACCTTCGTTGAATTTCTTGCCTGGGTCAGTATCAGCCTGGGTGTGCTGAATTTGCTGCCCGTTCCCTTATTGGACGGCGGGCATTTGATGTATTATACCGCCGAACTCGTGAGGGGACGGCCCATGCCGGACCGCGTCGTTGAAGCGGGCCAACACATCGGCATGGCGCTGTTGCTCTGTCTCATGCTTCTAGCTTTTTACAACGATATCAACCGCTTGTTGGCGGGCTAGCCGTTTTATGAAAATCAAAAACCTCGCGCTGGCTGTCGCCGCGCTGTATGCGGGCAGCGCGTACGCACTCGAACCATTCGTCATCAAGGAAATCCGGGTAGAAGGCGTGCAACGCACCGAGCCCGGCACGGTCTTCAATTACCTCCCCGTGAAAGTCGGCGATCGTCTCGACGACGACAAGGCTGCCGCATCCGTCAAGGCGCTCTACGCTACCGGCTTCTTCAAGGATGTCCGGCTCGAAGCCGAGGATGGCGTGCTGATCGTCGCCGTCGACGAACGCCCGACGATCTTCCAGATCAATATCAATGGCTCCAAGGATTTCGACAAGGATCAGCTGAAAAAGGCGTTGAAGGACAATGGCCTTGCCGAGTCGCTGATCTTCGACCGCGCGCTGCTCGATCAGGCCACGCAGGAGCTGAAGCGTCAGTACTACGCCAAGGGCAAGTACTCTGTCGATATCAAGGCGACGGTCACGCCGCTCGAGCGCAATCGCGTTGCGATCAACTTCGATATTTCCGAAGGTGCGGTCGCGACCATCAGCCAGATCAACATCGTCGGCAATCAGGCGTTCAAGGAAGGCGAGCTGCTCGATCTGTTCTCGCAGACCACGGGCGGCTGGTTCTCGTGGATCACCAAGGACGATCAGTATTCCAAGCAGAAGCTGTCGGCCGACCTCGAAGCCCTGCGCTCCTTCTACCTGAACCGCGGTTATCTCGAGTTCAATGTCGATTCGACCGTGGTGTCGATCAGCCCCGACAAGAAGAAGATCTACATCACCGTCAACCTGAGCGAGGGCAAGCGCTACACCGTCACCGACATCAAGGTCGGCGGCGAGCTGCTGGTGCCCGAAGACGAAGTCCGCAAGCTGATTCGCATCAAGGAAGGCGATGTCTTCTCGCGTGAGCTCGTCAACGAGAGCACGCAGAGCATCAGCGACCGGCTCGGCAACGACGGCTACGCCTTTGCCAACGTCAATGCGGTGCCGGAGCTCGATCGCGACAAGCAGACGGTGGCGTTCACCTTCTTCATCGATCCGGGCCGCCGCGTCTACGTGCGCAATATCAACATCACCGGCAATACCAAGACTCGCGACGAGGTGGTACGCCGCGAGATGCGCCAGATCGAGGGCGGCTGGTACAACGCCTCGAAGATCCGCCGCTCGAAGGAGCGTGTTGACCTGCTCGGCTATTTCGAGGATGTCAACGTCGAGACGCCGCAAGTGCCGGATAGCCCCGACCAGGTCGACGTCAACGTGTCCGTGAAGGAGAAGCCGACCGGCAACGTCATGGCCGGTATCGGTTATGCGCGCGGCACCGGCATCAGCTTCCAGGCGTCGATTTCGCAGTCGAATATCTTCGGCAGCGGTAAGTATCTGGCGCTGGGCCTCAATACCAGCAAGTCGAGCAAGCTGTACTCGATTTCCTATAGCGATCCGTACTACACCCCGGATGGTGTCAGCCGTGGTTTCGACCTTTACTATCGCAAGGTCGACCCGACCCAGCTGTCGCTCGGTCAGTACAACACGGCAGGCGTCGGCAGCTCGATGCGGGTGGGCTTGCCGATCAGCGAGTTCGATACCGTCAACTTCAGCCTCGGTATCGACCGCAGCGAGATCACGCTGCTGACCGGCGCGCCGCAGAATTACATCGATTTCGTCTCCGCGTTCGGCAGCCGCTATACCACGCTGCCCGCCACGGCAAGCTGGGTGCGCGACGGCCGCGATAGTGCCCTGTATCCGACGCGTGGCGCCTTGCGCCGCGTGGAATCGCTGGTGGCGCTGCCCGGCGGTGACCTGCGCTATTACACCTTGTCGGCGCAAAACCAGTGGTTCTACCCGCTGAGCAAGACGTTTACCTTCATGCTCAATGCCGAGGCAGGTTATGCCAACGGCTACGGTGGCCGTCCGCTGCCGTTCTTCAAGAACCTGTACGCCGGCGGTATCGGCTCGGTGCGTGGCTACGGCACCGGCACGCTGGGCCTGAAGGACAGCAATGGTGACGCGCTCGGCGGTAACCGCAAGGTCGTTGCCAACGCTGAGCTGCTGTTCCCGATTCCTGGCCTCAAGGGCGACAAATCCGCGCGCCTGAGCGTGTTTGGCGATGCCGGCTCGGTATGGGGTTCGGGCGACAAGATGTCGTTTGGCGACCTGCGTTATTCGGCTGGCTTCGGCCTGACCTGGGTATCGCCGGTTGGCCCGTTGAAGTTCAGTGTGGCGAAGCCGTTCAATCCCAAGGATAATGATAAGGTTGAGCGCTTCCAGTTCCAGCTTGGAACCCTATTCTGATGACTCGTTTTGGGAGAATAAAATTGAAGAAAAGCGCCTTGCTCGTGGGCCTCTTTGCCAGCATGGCCATTGGTCACGCAGTTGCCGATACCAAGATCGGTTTCGTCAACACGGAGCGCGTCTTCCGCGAAGCTGCGCCGGCGCAGCGTGCACAGAAGCAACTGGAAAAGGAGTTTGCTCCGCGCGTGCAGGATTTGCAGAATATGGCCAAACAGGTCCGTGATCTGCAGGCCTCGCTCGATAAGGACGGCCTGACCATGAAGGAATCGGATCGCCGCAACAAGGAGCGCGATCTGGAAAACCTCAATCGCGATTTTCAGCGCAAGCAGCGCGAGTTCCGCGAAGACCAGAACATGCGCACCAGCCAGGAAATGGCCGCGATCCAGGAGCGCGCCAATCGCGTGATCCAGCAGATCGCGGAAACCGACAAGTTTGACCTGATCCTGCAAGAGGCGGTCTACGTCAGCCCACGCATCGACATCACCGACAAAGTGTTGAAATCGTTGACCGACAAGTAAGAGATGACCCGCGGTTGTGTAGAGGCCGCGTGACATAATCCATCCCGACGCCGGCATTTGCCGGCGTGGCTTTCTGTGGAAGTAGCCAGATGCAGCCAACAACCGTTCGCCTGAGTGAGCTGGTCGCCCAATTCGGTGGAGAACTGCTGGGCAGCGATGTCGCCGTGTCGCGCGTCGCCCCGCTTGATCATGCCCATGCCGATGCGATTGCCTTCCTGGCCAATCCCAAGTATCGCGCCCAGCTCCAGGCGACCGCTGCCGGTGCCGTCATCGTGCCCGAATCCGCTCGGGACGACACGGCCTTGCCGCGTATCGTGGCCAAGGATCCCTACCTTTATTTCGCCCGTGTCTCGACCCTGCTGAATCCGGCCAGGACCCAGCCACCCGGCGTGCATCCGTCGGCCACTGTTGCGGCCTCGGCCCGGCTCGGTGCCGACGTGTCGATCGGGCCGAATGCAGTGGTGGGCGAGAGGGCGGAGATCGGTGACTGGGTGCAGGTCTATCCGGGCGCCGTGATCGGTGACGGCGTCAGGCTGGGTGCCGGGACACGCATCTATCCCAATGCCACGATCTACCATGGCTGCGAGATCGGCGAACGCTGCACGATCCACAGTGGCGCGGTGATCGGCGCAGATGGGTTCGGCCTGGCCTGGGCCGGCCAGGACTGGTTCAAGATCCCGCAGATCGGCCGTGTCGTGATCGGCAACGATGTCGAGGTTGGGGCAAACACCACTATCGATCGTGGCGCCATGGCCGATACCATCATCGAGGACGGTGCCAAGCTCGACAACCAGATCCAGATCGCGCACAACTGCGTGATCGGCAAGCACACGGCGATCGCCGGTTGTGTCGGCATTGCCGGCTCGACCAAGATCGGTGCCTACTGCACGGTGGGGGGCGCGGCGATGTTCGTCGGCCACATCGAGGTGTGCGACAAGGTGCACATCGCCGGCGGCGCGCTGGTCAGCAAGTCCATCACCAAGCCCGGTGCCTATGCCGGCAACTATCCTCTGGCGGAACGTGACGACTGGCTCAAGAACGCCGCCCATATCCGCCATCTGGATGCGCTGGCGAAGCGTGTCAAACAGCTTGAGCGCCTGCTGAACGACAAAAAGGAATAGCAATGAGCAGCATGGACATCAATGAAATCATGAAGGCCCTGCCTCACCGTTACCCGTTCCTGTTGGTGGATCGGGTACTCGAGTGCGAGGCGGGCAAGCGCGTGGTGGCGATCAAGAATGTCACCATCAACGAGCCGTTCTTCACCGGCCACTTTCCCGAATTGCCCGTCATGCCCGGCGTGCTGATCATCGAGGCGCTCGCCCAGGCTGCCGGCCTCCTGGCCTACCAGACGGTCGGGCAGGAGCGCCAACGCAATACGATCTACTACTTTGCCGGCATCGATGCGGCGCGCTTCAAGCGGCCGGTATCGGCAGGTGACCAGCTGACGCTGGAGGTCGAGTTGCTGCGCCAGGCGCGCGGTATCTGGAAATTCGCGGCCAAGGCCAAGGTCGGCGAGGAGCTGGCCGCCGAGGCCGAGATCATGGTGGCCGGACGGGAAACCTGCTGATGACGACGCTGATCCACCCCACCGCCCTCGTGGCACCTGGTGCGAAGCTCGCCGACGATGTGAAGGTCGGTGCCTATAGCGTCATCGGCGAACACGTCGAGATCGGCGCGGGCACCGAGATCGGCCCCCATGTCGTGATCGAGGGGCATACCCGCATCGGTCGCGACAACCGCATCTTCCAGTTCGCCTCGCTCGGCGCGGCGCCGCAGGACAAGAAATATGCAGGCGAGCCGACCCGGCTCGAGATCGGCGATCGCAACACCATTCGCGAGTTCTGCACCTTCAACCTCGGCACGATCCAGGATGCCGGCGTGACCCGCGTGGGCTCCGACAACTGGATCATGGCCTATGTGCACGTCGCGCATGACTGCCAGCTCGGCGACCAGATCATCCTCGCCAACAACACGACCCTGGCCGGCCATGTGCATCTTGGTGACTGGGTGTTTCTTGGTGGCTTCACTTCCGTACACCAGTTCTGCAAGATCGGCGCGCATGCGATGACGGCCTTCACGGCGGCTGTCACGCAAGACATCCCGCCTTATGTGACGGCGGCGGGCAACCGTGCCGCGCCCAACGGCATCAACTCCGAAGGGCTGAAGCGACGCGGGTTCTCGTCCGACACCATCATGGCGATCAAGCGTGCCTACAAGGCGCTGTATCGCCAGGGCCTGTCGCTCGACGAGGCCAAGGCTCAGCTTGCGCAAATGGCGCAGACCGAGCCTGCAGTCCAGTTGCTGGTTGATTTTATCGCCCAGTCCGAGCGGGGCATCATTCGCTAGATGACGCGCGATACCCTGTTTTCACCCCATGCCGCCATCAAGATTGCGCTGGTTGCCGGCGAGGCGTCCGGCGATCTGCTTGGTTCGCATCTGATCCGTGCGCTCAAGGCGCGCTTTCCGAATGCCGAGTTTGCCGGCATCGGTGGCCCCAAGATGCAGTCGGAAGGCATGAACAGCATCTATCCAATGGAGACGCTGGCGGTCAACGGGTATGTCGAGGTGTTGCGTAACCTGCGGCCCATCCTGCGCATGCGTCGGGAACTGAAGGCTAGGCTGCTGGCGGAGCGGCCCCATGTGTTCATCGGTGTCGACGCGCCCGATTTCAACCTGGGGCTGGAGCGCGACCTCAAGTCGGCCGGCATCACCACCATCCACTACGTCAGCCCGTCGATCTGGGCCTGGCGTGGCGAGCGCATCAAGAAGATCAAGCACTGCGTATCGCACATGCTGGCGCTGTTCCCGATGGAACCCGCTCTGTACGAAGCAGAAGGCATCCCGGTGACCTATGTCGGCCATCCGCTGGCCGACAGCTTTCCGCTGGTGCCCGATCGTGAAGCCATGCGCGAGCAGCTCGAGATCGCGCAGGACGCTACCGTTTTTGCCTTGCTGCCGGGCAGCCGGCAGAGCGAGGTGGCGGCGCTCGCGGAGACCTATATCGAAACAGCCAAGCTGCTTGCCGAACAGATGCCGCAGGCGCAGTTCCTGGTCCCGCTGGTGAGCCGGCAGACGCGGGATATGTTCGAAACGATGCTGTACAAGCGCAATGCGCAGGAGCTGCCATTACGCATCATGTTTGGCCATGCGCGCGACGCCATGGTGGCCGCCGATGCCGTGCTGGTCGCGTCGGGGACGGCGACGTTGGAAACCGCGTTGATGAAGCGGCCCATGGTGATCGCCTACAAGGTGTCGCCGTTGACCTACAAGTTGATGTGGAACCGCAAATACCTTCCGTACATCGGCCTGCCCAATGTGCTGGCGGGTGAATTTGTCGTGCCCGAAATCCTGCAGGGTGATGCCACGCCGGAAAATCTGGCGCGTACGCTGATCAATATCGTCGACAACCGGCGCCTATCGGATCGCCTGGTCTCGCGCTTTACCGATATTCATCTGCAGCTCAGGCAGAATTCCGCGCAGCGCGCGGCCGATGCCATTTCCCGCTATCTGGGCGGCGGGCGGTAAGCATGTTGATCTGCGGTGTCGACGAGGCCGGGCGAGGGCCGCTGGCTGGCGCGGTGTATGCCGCAGCGGTGATTCTTGGCCCTGATCATGGCATCGTCGGCCTGGCTGATTCCAAGAAGTTATCCGAGGCGCAACGCGAGCGCCTGTGTGTCGAGATCAAGGCTCGGGCCCAGGCCTGGGCGATTGCGCTGGCCGAGCCGCATGAGATCGACCGGCTCAATATCCTGCAAGCCACCTTCCTCGCCATGAGCCGTGCCGTGGCCAAGCTCGGTGTGGCGCCTGGCGAGGTGCTGGTGGATGGCAACCGGCTGCCGAAATGGCACTATCCCTCGCGTGCCATCGTCAAGGGCGATGCCTTGGTGGCGGAAATCTCCGCCGCATCGATTCTTGCCAAGACCGCGCGTGACGCCGAGATGATCGAGATGCACGGCCGTTATCCGCAATATGGTTTCGACCGGCACAAGGGTTACCCCACGGCCGATCATCTGGCTGCCTTGCAGGCCCACGGGGTTAGCCCCATCCATCGCCGTAGCTTTGGTCCTGTCAAGGCGCTGCTGGCCCAGGCGCAAGCTAGCCTGTTTGGCTGAATCAGGATAATCTAATCCGCAAGTGGCGCCAGTGCTGGACTTGGCAGGGTGCATGGTTTAATTATAAAAGCTGAAGCGGAGCCGCCGACCGGGCAACGGTAAGGCAATGGCCCTAGGGAGCGATTCAGCATGTTCGTGATTATTGGTTATGTCATCGCCTGCGCGATGATCTTCGGTGGCTATGCCATGGCTGGCGGCCACCTGGCCGGATTGTGGCAGCCGCTCGAAGTCGTGATGATCTTCGGTGGCGCGCTCGGCGCGTTTGTCGTCGCCTATGGCGGCAAGCCGCTGAAGCTGACGTTGAAGGCCCTGCCCAAGATATTCAAGGGCTCTCCGTATAACAAGGCGTTCTATATGGACCTGTTCGCCTTGCATTTCGAGATTCTCTCCAAGGTCCGCAAGGAAGGGTTGATGTCGGTCGAGGCCGACGTCGAGAACCCGGAAGCCAGCCCCTTGTTTTCCAAGTATCCGAGCGTGCTGCACGACCACCACGTGGTCGAGTTCGTCGCCGATTACCTGCGCCTGATGGTCGGCGGCAACCTCAACGCCTTCGAGATCGAGAACCTGATGGATATCGAAATCGAAGGGCATCACCACGAAGAACTCGAACCCTCGCATGCCGTCACCACCCTGGCGGATGGCTTGCCGGCTTTCGGTATCGTCGCGGCGGTGATGGGGGTGGTGCACACGATGGAAAACGTGGGCCTGCCGCCTGCCGAGCTCGGTATCCTGATTGCGCACGCGCTGGTGGGAACCTTCCTCGGTATTTTGCTCGCCTATGGTTTCGTCGGCCCCCTGGCCAAGGTGCTCGAAATCAAGGCGAATGAGTCCACCCGTGTCTATCAAACCATCAAGACCATCCTGCTCGCCAGCCTCAATGGCTATGCGCCGCAGGTGGCCGTCGAATTCGGCCGCAAGGCGATGGATGCGATGGACCGCCCGGGCTTCAAGGAGCTCGAAGACCACGTCAAGAGCACCAAAGGCAAGTGATGCATCTCATCCCCACCTTGCCCACCTGGCGGGAGCTGAGCCATGAGTGACGATTCGCAACGGCCGATCATCGTCAAGAAGATCAAGAAGGGCGGTGGCGGCCACCATGGCGGCGCCTGGAAGATCGCCTACGCCGACTTCGTGACGGCGATGATGGCGTTCTTCCTGCTGATGTGGCTGCTGGGCTCCACCTCCAAGGGCGATCTCAAGGGCATTGCCGACTACTTCAAGAGCCCGCTCAAGGTCGCGATGCTGGGCGGCTCGGGCTCTGGCGATGCCACCAGCCTGGTGCCTGGCGGTGGGCAGGATCTGAGCCGCACCTCGGGCCAGGTGAAGCGCGGCGACACGCTGACGCACAAGGCGCTGAACCAGAACGTCGACCGCGCGCAGCGCGAGATGCAGATGCTGCAGGATCTCAAGCAGCGTGTCGAAAAGCTGGTCGACAAATCCGAGACGCTCAAGCAGTTCAAGAAACAATTGCTGATCGACATGACGGCCGAGGGGCTGCGCATTCAGATTGTCGATGAACAGAACCGGCCGATGTTCGACTCGGGCTCGGCCGAGCTCAAGCCCTATACGCGGGTGATCCTGCGCGAGATCGGCAGCCTGCTGAACGAGGTGCCCAACCGCATCAGCATTGCCGGCCATACCGACTCCACGCCGTTCTCGGGGGGCGAGCGCGGCTACAGCAACTGGGAGTTGTCGGCAGACCGCGGCAATGCCTCGCGGCGCGAGCTGATCGCCGGGGGGATCGCCGAGAACAAGATGATTCGCGTCGTCGGCCTGGCCTCTGCCACACCGTTTGACTCGGCCAACCCGCAAAACCCGATCAACCGGCGCATCAGCATTACCGTGCTGAACCAGGAAACCGAGCAGAACATCATGCGCGAGGGGGGGCAGGCTGTGGTCGATGCCAAGGATCTCGTCGAAAGCGCCAAGGCGGACGGCAAGACTGCCGCATCTGCCTCCAAGGAAAAGCCGGCCAGTGAGGGCAAGCATTAAGCCCTTGCCCGGCTGGGCTTCCTGGCCGGTGTCCGTACAGGCGCTGGCCATCCAGCTCCTGTCGGCGCCGCTGAGCATCGCGCTGTGCCTGGTACTGGCTGCCGAGGGCAATGCGCCTGGTATCTGGGTGCTGGCCTGGGGGCAGGGCGCCGTGGCCGGCGGGCTGAGCCTGTCGCTTGGCCTGCCCTGGTGGTGGTGGCTCATCCAACTTGGTTTCTGGCCGCTGCTGCTCGCCGGCCTACTTGGCGGATTCTCGCCCATGCTGGCGGCTGGTGTTTTTTTGCTGCTGCTGCTGGTCTACGGCGGGGGCGTGGCGAGCCGCGTGCCGCTGTTCCTGTCGAGCCGCAAGGATTGCACTGCCCTGTTGACGCTGCTGCCCCAACGCCCCGGCTTGCGCGTGCTTGATGCCGGAGCCGGCGTGGGGAGCGTGCTGGCGGCGCTGAGCCATGCCCGGCCGGATCTGGATTGCCACGGGGTCGAACGCGCCTGGCTTCCATGGCTGTGTGCCAGGCTGCGCCTGACGCTGGCCCGCTCCGGCGCGCGCGTGGCGCGGCAGAACCTGTATACGCTGAACTGGGGAGATTTCGACGTGGTTTACGCCTACTTGTCGCCGGCCCCGATGGCCGATGTCTGGCGCAAGGTCTGCGCGGAAATGCGTCCGGGCTCGATTTTCATCAGCAACAGCTTTGCCGTGCCTGGCGTGGAGCCGGATCAGGTCATCGACACCCATGACTGGCACGGCTCGCGGCTCCTGATCTGGTATCGCTGAACATGTCCATCGACGTATCCGTCCGTACCCCTGACGCCTGGCTTGCCCGCTGGCACACGCGGCCGATGCCCGTGCTGGCCGGCTCGGTCGCGCGTATCGCCGCGCTGGCCGAGGATCTCGACCGGATCTCGCCGTCCCAGCTGGCCAAGGTGGCCGCGACGGATCCTTTCCTCTGTGCCCACCTGCTGCGCTTTGTGAACAATCGCAGCCGGAGTTCGACCGCTTCCGATGTGCTTAGCCTTGAGGCAGCCGTCGCGCTGATGGGGACACGGCGCTTTATCGAGCAGTTTGGTCATTTGCCGACCGTCGAAGCCCGCTACGCGCCGGGTAGCCCCGGCCTGGCCGTGGTCACCCAGCTGGTCGCGCGGGCCAGACTGGCGGCTGAGCTGGCCTTCGACTGCTCTGCCGCACGGCTCGACGTCAAGCCGGAAGAGGTCGAGGTCAGCGCGCTGTTGCATAACCTGGCTGCGTGCCTGCTGGCCCTGCATGAACCCGCCTCGCATGCGGAATGGCTGCCGTGGTTCTTGCCACGCCTGGACGATGGCGAGCATCAGCACAAACGGCTCGGTTGCACGCTCGCGGAGTTGCAGTCGGCACTATTGCAACGCTGGCACATGCCGGGCCTGATCGGCGAACTGCTCGACCCGGGGCAGGTCGGCAACCCGCGTGCCAGCACCCTGCAGGCCGTGTGCAGGCTGACATCCATGCTGGAAACCGGCTGGCATCACGCAGAGCTGCCCGATGCCTTGCAGCAGCTGGCCGGTTTTTTGCGCATTGAGCCCGAGGCCGTGCTGGCCAGGGCCGAGCGTGTGGCATTGGCGCTGGCTCGTGTCTGGCCTTACCCGACCACGCCGACCGCGGCGAGCTGGTTGCCGATGCTGCCGGGCGCATGGGCGCGCCCCGCAGCGCCCGTTGCCGAGCCACCCGCGCCGCGCCAGCCCTCGCAGCAGATCTATACCGAAGTGGTGGCGCGCATCCGTGCCCACCTCGATGGCACACTGACCTTCAACGAGATGATGGGGCTGGTGATTCGCGGCATGCATGAAGGCATTGGCCTCGACCGCATCGTTTTCGCCCTGATGGCCGACGGCCAGCGCCGGCTCAAGGCGCGCTACCTGATCGGCGCGGCGGCAACCGAGCCGTTGGCCCATTTCGGTTTTGCGCTCGATACGCCGCACCTGTTGACGCGCCTGATGCAGAAGACGGCCGGTGTCTGGCTGACCGAGCACAATCGCGCCCAGATCGAGCCCATGCTGCCGCCGGGGATGCGCGCCTGCATCGGCGACGGCGATTTCTTCTCCATGTCGCTCTTCGTCAACGACAAGCCCGTCGGCCTGCTCTATGCCGACCGCCGCCCGGGCAGCAATCGCCTCGACGAGGTGAGCTACCAGGCGTTCAAGCAGCTTGCCCTGCTCGCCGCACAAGGCCTTGCACACCTGGCCGGCAAGACGCCGCTTCCCTGAGCATCCCGCAGCCGCGAGGCGGACTACCGCCTCTGGTTCATCGCCATTCTCCCCGCCTATTTCGCCGGCATCATCATCCGCCACCACGGCAAAGCGGGTGACATTGCCTGTTTTAAGAAAATATATTGTCAGTCAGTCAAACCGAATTTGACAAAATGGAGCTATAACTCTAATGTGTGGCCGCTAGCAGGACTGCAGCACATGACCCGGCATAGAACGGGCTATCGACCTACATATTTGGAGAATGGAGAAATGAAACCTAAGCACTATGTACTCGCGGCGGCGGGGTTGTTTGCATGCGCCAGCCTTGCCCATGCGGGCGTCAACTGCCAGCCCACTGCAGCGGGCGAGCCCTACCTCAGTTACCTGACCTCGCCCGGCAAGGTTTCGCCATACGACGGTACCTGCTGGATCAACAACCTGACGCTGACCAGCTGGGATGGCACCAAGCTGACGGCCAA
The DNA here is from genome assembly GCF_040812015.1 of Chitinivorax sp. PXF-14. Classification (NCBI taxonomy): domain Bacteria; kingdom Pseudomonadati; phylum Pseudomonadota; class Betaproteobacteria; genus Chitinivorax; species Chitinivorax sp. PXF-14. Next base: position 252,552 of record NZ_JBFNXJ010000004.1, read on the forward strand.
CCTGTTTCTGCCCAAGCGCACCAGCGCGACACAGAAATTCCCGACCGTCGTGATGGTGAGCAGCTGGGCCGCAGCCGACTTCTTCGAGTACATCGGCCAATCCTACCGCCTGGCCAAGGATGGCTATGTCGTGCTGAGTTACACCGCACGCGGCTTCTATCTGTCCGGTGGACAGGTCGAAGTGGCCGGGCCGCAGGATATCCGTGATGTGTCGTCGTCGCTCGACTGGCTGGCGGCCAACACGCCGGCCGACATGAACAACCTCGCCGTCAGCGGTATCTCTTATGGTTCCGGCATTGCGCTGATGGCCTTGGCTCAGGAGCCGCGCGTCAAGACCGCCGTGGCGCTGTCCACCTGGGGCAATCTGGAAGACCAGCTGTATACCGCCGATACGCCGAACAAGACCTGGAGCGACGTGCTGTTCTATTCCGGCAAGTTCACCGGGCGCCTCAATCCCATCGTCCAGGAATATATCAAGGCGCTGCAGGACCCGAACACATCGCAAGCCAAGATCGACGAGATCAAGGCTTGGGCCAAGATCCGCTCGCCACTGCAATATGTGCCGATGATCAACGCGCGCAATGCACCGGCATTCATCAGCAAGAACTTCCAGGACGACATGTTCATCCCGAACTCGTCGATGGAGATGTTCCGCCAGCTGACCGGGCCCAAGAAGCTGCTGGTCAACCAGGGCATCCACGCCAGCGCCGAGCTGCCCGGCGCCTTGCTCGGTGCCGACAACTATATCTACGACCAGGCCCATCGCTGGCTCGATTACTGGCTCAAGGGCCAGCAGAACGGCATCGTCTCTGAGCCCAAGGTCAGCATGGAAGTGAAATTCAGCGGCGTGCGCGATCAGTTCGACACGCTGCCGGCGAGCAATATCGACAATCGCCAGTACTATGTCGGCCCGCGTGGCGACATCCGCTGGGATTGGGGCTGCGTATGCTGGAAGGGCGGTGCCGGCGATCTGCTCACGGCCCCCAATTCGGCCACGTATCAGGATTGGATCGACAACAGCCTAGACACGACAGCAACGAGCGGGCTGATCCCGATTCTGTCAACCACCTTCGAGAGCCTCGGCGTGCCAGTGCTGAACTGGCTGCCGTCGGTGCTGCGCGGGCAGGGCGTGCGTTACGAGGGGCCTGCCCTGGGCTCGACGCTCAAACTGCGCGGCATCCCCAAGCTCAATCTGCGCGTCAAGCCGTCACAGCCGCAAGCTCAGGTCGTGGCTTATCTATATGATCTGGACGCGCAGGGCTGGGGAACGCTGATCACCCATGGCGTCCGCACGCTGCATGCGGCGACGCCGGGGCAGGTTGTCGACTTCCCGCTGGAGTTCTCTGCCACCGCGTATGACGTACCGGCCGGCCACCGCGTCGCGGTGGTGCTTGATACCCGCGACAGCCTGTATAGCGCCCCGAGCAACGGTTATCTCGATACACGCTTCGTGTTTGGCTCGGACAAGCAATCCACGCTGGTTCTGCCCGCCATGCGCTGATCACGCTGGCAGCAACCTCCAGAAAGGCTGGCCACAAGCCGGCCTTTCTGTTGCCCGAGGCTAGGGCTGCGGGCGACAATGCCGGCTTGTCCGCTTTGTTGCCCGCCATGGAAATCATCTCGTCGCGCCAGAATACGCAAATCAAACAGCTCGCCAGGCTGATGGAGTCCGCGCGCGAGCGTCGCAAGGCAGGGCAGGCTGTGCTCGAAGGCATTCACCTGGTCACGGCGTGGCATGAGGCGGCGCGCGGCTTCGAGCTGCTGCTGGTTGCCGAGTCCGCGCTGGCCCACGGCGAGATTGCGCCGCTCTGGCGCGATGCCGAGGCCCAGCGCAGGCTGGTCGTCGGCGACAGCCTGTTTGCCCAGCTCGCCGAAATCAGCGCCCCGGTCGGCATACTCGCTATCGTTGGTATTCCCAAGCCTGCTTCGCACCGCCACGACTGCATCGTGCTGCTAGACGACGTGCAGGACCCGCTCAATGTCGGCGGCATCCTGCGCACCGCGGCGGCTGCCGGGGTGGGGGCCGTCCACCTGTCTGCCGGATGCGCCGACGCTTGGTCGCCCAAGGTGCTCCGAGGGGGCATGGGCGGACACCTGGCGCTCGACATCCACGAACACGCCGACTTGGCCCAGGTCGCGCGCGATTTCCACGGGCAGGTCGCGGTGACTACCCTGCAGCACAGCCAATCGCTGTACGACACCGATCTGCGCGGCGCGACGGCATTCGTGCTCGGCAACGAGGGCGCCGGCGTCTCCGATGGCCTGCTTGTGCTGGCGACGCTGCGATTGCGTATTCCCATGCCGGGTAAGGTCGAGTCGCTCAATGTTGCGGCGGCGGCGGCGGTGTGCCTGTTCGAGCGCGTGCGCCAGCAGCTGTAGCGCCTGTTTACGGCCTGCCGCAAGCAGGGCAGGGCGATCAGCCGCGCATGAATCTTCCTTAAATGGGGCGTGCCGGCATGGCGGCTCGCCGATCTCACGGCAATCCGATATCCAGCCCGATGGGTCGCCGTGGGCACGGCGCTTCAATGCATCGGCCCGGATCAAGCCCGTCGATTCTGATAAAATTCCACCTCTTCCCTCCATCAACACCGTCGGGGCCGCAATGACCGTGATTCGCCAGCAAGACTTCATCGATAGCATCTACGACAGCCTGCAGTTCATTTCCTACTACCATCCGATCGACTATATCCAGGCGCTCGGCGCGGCGTATGAACGCGAAGAATCCCCTGCCGCCAAGGATGCCATCGCTCAGATCCTGACCAATTCGCGTATGTGTGCCGAGGGGCATCGCCCGATCTGCCAGGACACCGGCATCGTCTGCGCCTTCGTCAAGGTCGGCATGGATGTGCGTTGGGAAGGCTGTACCATGTCCATTCAGGACATGGTCAATGAAGGCGTGCGCCGTGCCTACAACGATGCCGACAACAAGCTGCGTGCCTCGGTCCTCGCCGACCCGGCCGGCCTGCGCAAGAACACGCGCGACAACACGCCCGCCGTCGTACATTTCGACCTGGTGCCGGGTAACACCATCGAGGTGAAGATCGCGGCGAAGGGCGGCGGCTCGGAAAACAAGTCCAAGTTCGCGATGCTCAACCCGTCCGACAGCATCGTCGACTGGGTGCTCAAGACCGTACCGTTGATGGGCGCTGGCTGGTGCCCGCCGGGGATGCTTGGCATCGGCATCGGCGGCACCGCGGAAAAGGCGATGATGCTGGCCAAGGAATCGTTGATGGAGCACATCGACATCCAGGAGCTGATCGCGCGCGGCCCGCAAAACCGTGTCGAGGAACTGCGCATCGAGCTGTTCGAGAAGGTCAACGCACTTGGCATCGGTGCGCAGGGCCTGGGCGGCCTGACGACGGTGCTCGACGTGAAGATTCTCGATTACCCGACGCACGCTGCCAGCTTGCCGATCGCCATGATCCCGAACTGCGCCGCAACACGCCACGTTGAATTCTCGCTGGACGGCAGCGGCCCCGCCAAGCTCGATGCACCCAAGCTGGAAGACTGGCCGGCCGTGACCTGGTCGGCCTCGGCCTCGGCGCGCCGTGTCGATCTGAACCAGGTGACGGCAGAAGACGTCGCCAGCTGGAAGCCGGGCGAAACCCTGCTGCTGAACGGCAAGCTGCTGACGGGGCGCGACGCGGCCCACAAGCGCATGGTGGACATGCTCAACAAGGGCGAGAAGTTGCCGGTCGATTTCACCAACCGCTTTATCTATTATGTCGGCCCCGTCGATCCGGTACGCGACGAAGTGGTTGGCCCTGCTGGCCCGACGACGGCCACGCGCATGGACAAGTTCACACGCCAGATGCTGGAGCAGACCGGCCTGCTGGGCATGGTGGGCAAGGCTGAGCGCGGCCCCGTTGCGATCGATGCGATCAAGGACAGCAAGGCGGTATACCTGATGGCCGTTGGTGGCGCGGCCTACCTGGTGTCGAAGGCGATCAAGGCGGCCAAGGTCGTCGCCTTTGAAGACCTGGGCATGGAGGCCATTTACGAGTTCGACATCGTCGACATGCCGGTGACGGTTGCCGTCGATAGCCAGGGTACGTCGGTCCACAAGACCGGCCCAGCTGAGTGGCAGGCCCGGATCGGCAAGATTCCCGTCGCCACAAACTGATTTTCTTCCTTGTACCAGCAAAGGGGCCCATATGGGCCCCTTTGTTTTTGGGCGGATACACGCGAATCATCGAAGTGCGGCTGTTCCAGCTGTATGCAAATGACAGGAAAACGTCACAGGGCGAGGGATGGGCGAAGTAAAACTTAGTAGGCCTCGGAACGTGACGAGGGCTGGGTAGGCGAAAAATTGGGCCGGGATTTTGATCTTGTGTTTGGTGATTTCTATTTTTATTACAAAGACTTATCGTGTTTCGAATACGCTGTCGTCATTCCTCGATATGAAAAGTTCATTTTTTTTATGCATTCTTGTTGACACCTGAGAGTTAAAGCTCTAATCTAGAGTCCATGCACTAAACGTAACGGCGCGAAACAAATCAAAAGCACTGCGCATGTGTCTGGTGCATGGTTTAGAGGGGTATCAGTTTTTCCAACTGTCATTAACTAAGTCTGATAAACGAGGAGTAAAACTATGAAGAAGTCTCTGATTGCTGCTGCACTGGCCCTGGCATCCGTTCCTGCTTTCGCTCAAATGACCAACGTCGACGACGAAGTTCTGGGCACCCAAACCGGTCAAGAAGGTATCAGCATCGCACTGACCATCAAGGCTCACATCGATGACGTGATCTGGACTGACGATGGCAACTCCCTGCACTTCCAAGACATCGCGATCGGTAGCGGCAGCACCATCGCTCGTCAAGTTGGCTTCGCAGTTGGTGGCAACACTCAGTACCTGAGCACTGGCACTGACTACTCCAACCCGGTTATCTTCCTGTCGCCGATCCGTATCGACGTTAAGAAGCTGGACCAAATCAACTTCACTATCGTTGATCAAGGCATGGGCACTGCACCTGCTGGCCTCGTAAACGTTAACGGCACTGCTACCAACGTTCCGAACGGCAACACCCTGGCTCCGGGCTACGTTGTTAACTACGCTGACTACCTGAAGGCTTACGGCGCTAACGACGTTCTCGAAGGTGGTGCTGGCTCCAACGGCGCTCCTGGCTCGATCACTGGCACCAACTACGCTTCCGCAATCGTAATCGAAATGCCGCGTACTGTTGCTAGCTTCCGCGTCGGCGCGATCAAGGTAGGTAACGGTGCTTCGATGGGCTCCTTGGAAATGAAGGGTATGGACTTCTACGGTACCAAGGTTGCAATCTGGGGTCACCAGTAATCAGTCTGCTGACAACGTCAGCCTGATTGAAAATCCACCACGGTTTTCCGTGGTGGATTTTTTATTTTTTGCAGCTTGGCTAATTTATTTATTGATTTACCGAAGATGACCACATCTTTTTGACTGAAAATCTCGCCGATTTGTCTGGTGTGAACGTGGTTTTGTTGTTTGTTTTTCTAGTATGCGATTGATATTGCTGGATATTTTGTCTGACAATAGTTTAAATGCATAAAAATTATTGAAAAAAAACCAAAACCCAGTAATATCCGATATGCGCGATGCATTGATTTGGAGTGGGGGATGTTTCTTTCTATCGTAATGGCCTTGATGGCGATGACCAATGTCGGCCTGACTGACATCAAGGACAGCCCCGACGGCGTTTACCCTGTACAAACCATTCCGGAATTCAGGGGGGGCGAACAGATCGCCATCCGTCCCTTGTCCGACCTCAAATACAGCGGCCTGGTGCATCAGGCATTCGACTACAGCTGTGGCTCGGCTGCGCTGACAACCGTTCTTAATTATTTCCTCAGCGAAAGCCTGCAAGAGTCGGAAGTCATGGAAGGCATGCTCAAGTTCGGCGAGAAGGACAAGATCGTGCAGCGTCGTGGTTTCTCGCTGCTCGACATGAAACGCTATGTCGCATCGCTAGGCTACAAGAGCGCGGGCTTCAAGGCTGAATTGAGCGATCTGATCGACCTGCGTCAACCGGGCATCGTTGGTATTCAGCATGCAGGTTTCAAGCATTTCGTGGTGTTCCGCGAGATCCGCGACGGCCATATCTATTTGGCAGATCCTGCCCAGGGCAAGATCAGTTTTACGACATCCGAGTTTCTCAAGTTCTGGGATGGTAACGTGCTGTTCCTCATCTATCCCAAGGACGGCGTCGATATCAACAATCGTCTGGAACTGACTGACAACGATTTGCGCGTGATGGACGAAGATCGCATCCGGCAATCGGTGTTGGCTACGCTACCGGCTTTTGGCCTGCCACTGGATCGTAAGGTCGATAAAGCCGCAGGCGGCACGGTTTATTACAAGCATAAATAGAATTCGATTACGGGGTGCTTCAATTGAACAAGCAAATCGTCGCGCTGGCCTTGGCGCTTATGGGTGGAACCGCAGTCGCAGCCGATGCGGATGCCGAGCCGAAACGCACACCGCTTGGTGTGAACCAGATCCAGGAGCCGGGGGAGTCCAAAAAACTGCAACCGGTAACGGACCTGCCGCAGGACAGCCGCCCGGCTGCCACGGCAGCTGAGGCACCCGCTGCTCCGGCGCAGGCCAGCCAGAAAAACGCCAAGAAGGGCAAAGGCGCCAAGACCGCAACGGCAAGCGCGGAAGCCGTAGCTGCACCCGCCGCGGCACAAAAGGCAGCGGAACCCAAGGCTGCCACGGCGCAAGCGCCAGCCGAACCTAAACCAGTAGCAGAGACGAAGCCCGCTGTCGCGTCGACACCGGCCCCAGCTGCCGCACCAGCCAGCGCACCGCCGGCCAAGACCGCTGCGGCGCCTGCTGCCGGCGGCAAGGATACAACCGATGCGGCTCGCCAGGCACTGGCGAAGCAGGAAGGCGACAAGGACAACAAGAAGCTGGCTGAAGACGTGCTGACCTCGCAGGAAAAGAACTACACCCTGCTCAAGAAGGGCTCGTTCGATTTCAGCTATGACTTCAACTACAGCTATATCAGCGCGGATCGCCTCGATTACGCCGTCGCCAGCAACAGCCAGAACCAGTTCAATATCTCCAAGTTCGGGCTGGAGCGTGACGCGACGCATACGGTGACCAACACGATTACCGGCGACTATGGCCTGCGCGACAACCTGACCGTGGGTGTGTCAGTACCGCTGGTGTACAAGTACGACTCGTCCAACAATCTGAAGCGCTGGGTGACCGGTATCGGTGATCTCTCGCTCAACACGCGCTGGCAGCCTATCGAGGTGTCGCGCCGCATGCCGTCGCTGACCATCAACGGCTCGGTGCGTGCGCCGACCGGCATCAGCCCCTACGAGATCATCGCCGGCAAGGAATTGTCGACCGGTAGCGGCTATTGGGGCGGCACCGTCAGCGGCAACCTGTCCAAGGTCATCGACCCGGTCGTGCTGTTCGGCTCCCTGGGCTACTCGTACAACCTCAAGAAGACTGGCCTGAACCAGGTGCGCGGCAACGAAGGCCGCCGTATCTCCGCCATCGAGCCGGGCAGCGGCTTCAACGTGGGCGCCGGCTTCGGCTACGCCTTGTCGTACGATATCGCGCTGAACCTGTCGACCCAGGTGTCGTGGTCCAAGCAATCGCAGCTGATCTTCCATGATGGCACCTCGGTCATGCTCGACATGGAAACCTCGGGCTCGATGAACTTTGGCCTGACCTGGCGCCTCGACCCCAAATTCACGCTCGGCTTTACTGCCGCCATCGGCTTGACCAACGAGTCGCCTGACTTCTCGTTCGGCGTGAACATGCCGCTCAACTTCTAAGCCGGGAGTTGAGTACGATGGCGAAGTCAACATACAGCCTGCGCGGCAAGTGGCGCGAGGCGCTCGTAGCCTCTGTCCTGGCGGCGCTGAGCGCTCCGTCGCTGGCGGCGGTCGGGGAAAACATCGGTGTCAGCCTGCGTGCCATGTCGCTGGGCAATGCCGTGACGGCCGACCCGGGCGGGATCGAGGCGGTACACTACAACCCGGCGGGGCTTACCCACCTGACCGGCAAGCGGCATGATCTGACCTTGATGGCGGCACGTGTGCGCACGTTTGCCGAGTTCAATGCGCCGGAGGATTACAAGGGCATCTTCGGCTTCAAGGAAGACCCGGTCATCGGCCAGCGCAGCACCAGTGCCGATCACGCGTTCTACGTCCCGGGCATCGGCCTGGTGAAGCCCAAGGTGCCGGTCATCGTGGCGCCGATGAGCGGCTTCTCGTACAACGAGCCCGATTCTCGCTTCACCTTCGCGGACATGCTGTTTGCGCCGCAGCTGGTGGCCTACGACCGCTCGCGCCAAGGGGATGACGATCCGACCCGCTTCGGCGGTCGCACCATGGTGCTGCAGCGTTTCACCTATTTCGCGCCATCGATGGGCTACAAGGTCAGCGATACCTTGTCGCTGGGCGTGACGGCATCACTGTCGCACCATGCGCTGGCGCTCAATACCGATTTCCGGGCGCCGAACCAGCTGCTCGCGATGGTCGGGCAATTGCAGAAAGCGCTGTGCCCCGAGGGGGGCAACCCGATCGATACGGTATTGTTCGGCCTGTGTAGCAAGGGGCGGATGAACCCGTTCAACAAGATCGCCAACCTGGAGTTCCAGGTTTCCGTTCCTTCCGACCCGACTCTCTATCTGGGCTTTCTGTGGGAACCGAACGACTGGTTCGCGCTCGGCGGCGTGTACCAGAGCGAGAGCAAGATGCGCATGACGGGCAAGTACAAGTTCGAGTACGACCCCAATATCCGCGCCTTCTACGATGGCGTCAGCCATTCGGCTCTGGGCCCGATCATTCTGGCGGCGCTGGCGCAGCCGAGCTCGGTGCCGGAGAAGGAAGAGGGCAACGTGACCTTGACGCTGCCGTATCCGAAGCACATCCAGGTCGGTACCAAGTTCAAGTTCGGCCGTATCCAGTTGAACGGCGACGTCAGCTGGACCAACTGGAAGGCGTGGGAGAACTTCGTCTTCGACTTCGACCAGGAGCTGTCTGCGCTGCAGATGGCCCGCCTGTTCGGTTACCCCGATGCGACCAAGCTGGTGATGCCGCGCGGTTACAAGAACACCTGGAGCGGCGGTATCGGCTTGCAGGTCGATGTGACCAGCAAGCTGCGCACGCGCATGGGGGTGGAGTTCCGCAAGAGCTCGGTGCGGCCGGACCGCATCGATACCGTGGCACCGCTGTCGGATGACCGCTTGTACGGGATCGGCTTCGGCTATTCGATCGACAAGTTCACCGATATCGACGCGACGATCGCCTTCCTGCATACGCGTTACACGGCGCAGGCCAATTCGAGTTGCAACCTGAACTGCGACAACCTGCTGAACGTGGTGTACAACCCGTATGCGGGCCTGGATGTGACCACTGGCCTCAAGGTCGACGTGGGCGGCATCACCATCCGCAAGCGTTTCTAAGCCGCCCTGGCGGCAGCGCAAACAAGAAAGCCGGCAATTGCCGGCTTTCTTGTTGCTTGCACCTGTTTGCTTCAGTGCAAATCCACGCTCTGCGAGTAGCGGTTGTGACGCATCAGCGCCAGCAGCGGCAGGGCGCAGGCCAGGATGACGCCGAACCACAGGAACAGCTTGGCAAACGCCAGCATCGTTACCTGTTTCTCCACCTGCATATTCATCACCGCATAGGCCTTGATCTGCGCCATGGCATCGGGAATGCCGCGCCCGATCAGTATCTGCTTGAGCTGGGCCAGCCTGCCCATGGCCGCGGGATCGTTGCCGGCCAGGTGTTCGACCAGGTGCAGGCGCTCGCTCTGCTGCAAGTGGCCCAGGCTGGTGGCCGCCGTGGCGATGCCCACCGAGCCGCCGAGCATGCGCGTCAGGTTGTAGAGGCCGCTTGCGCCGGGAATCTCGATCGCCTCGACATTGGACATGGCGAGGTTGTTCAGCGGCACGAACACCATCCCCAGCCCCAGCCCGCGTAATACCAGCGGCCAGAAGAAGTCGCCGGCACCGCTTTCGGTGGTGAAGTGGTTGTGCTGCCACATCGAGTAACAGAACAGCACCGTGCCCAGCACGATGAGCACCTTCGGCGATACGCCGCGCGCCACCAGCTTGCTGGTGGTGGCCAGCGCGATGGCCGTGGCGATGGCCGAGGGCAGGATGAACATGCCGGTCTGGAATGCGTTGAATCCCATCAGGGACTGCGCGTAAACCGGGAACATGAAGATCGTGCAGTACAGCGCGGCCCCGGTCAGGAACGCATACAGCAGGCCGGCGCTGAACTGGCCATCGCGCATGATGCGCAGGTTCACGATCGGGTGCTCGGTCTCCAGCTCGTGGATCACGAAGGTGTAAAGCGACACGAAGCTGACGATCACCAGCGTGATGATTTCGCCGGACTGGAACCAGTCTTGCTTCTCGCCGCGCTCGAGCATGGTCTGCAGCGTGCCGATGCCGACCGCGAGCAGGATCAGCCCGATATAGTCGATGCGCTCGGCCTTTTGCTGCAGGCCCGAGTCCGGCACGTAGATCAGCGTCAAGAGCAGCGCGACGATGCCGAATGGCAGGTTGATGTAGAAGATCCACGGCCAGGAATAGGCATCGGTGAGCCAGCCGCCGATCGTCGGGCCGAGCGCCGGGCCCGCCATGATGCCCATGCCGAAGATGGCCATCGCCGTGCCCATCTCCTTCTGCGGGAAGACCTCGAAGATGGTCGCCTGCGCGGTGGCCAGCAGGCCGCCGCCGCCGATGCCCTGAATGATGCGCCACATCACCAGCGACTCGAGCGTGGTGGCGGCGCCGCAGGCCATCGATGCGATCGTGAACAGGAGGATGGACAGCGCGAAGTAGTTGCGCCGCCCGAACTGGCTCGACAGCCAGCCCGAGATCGGCAGCACGATCACGTTGGCGACGACATAACCGGTCGACACCCAGGCGATCTCGTCGAGCGTCGCGCCGAGCGTGCCCATCATGTGGGGCACGGCGACGTTGACGATGCTGGTGTCGAGCAGTTCGAGCACCGAGGCAAGCGTCACCGTCATCGCGATGATGAAGCGGTTGGCGTGGATGGCCGCGGGCGAGGTCGAGCGCGACAGCCCTGGCAGCATGGGGCGCATGGGGCTTCCTTAGCTGGCTTTGATGGTGGCGAACACGCTCATGCCCGGGCGCAGCGGATGTTGCGCATCGTCACGCTTGGCCAAGCGGATTTTCACCGGGATGCGCTGCACGACCTTGGTGAAATTGCCCGTGGCGTTGTCCGGTGGCAGCAGCGTGAACTTGGCGCCGGTGGCGGCGCTGATCGATTCCACCTTGCCGTTGAAGGTCACGCCGGGGTAGGCATCGACTTCGATTTCCGCCTCGGCGCCATTCCTGACCTTGCCGACATCGGTTTCCTTGACGTTGGCGACCACCCAGATGTCGTCGTCGGCAACGAGGCTCATCAGTGTCTGGCCCGGCTGCACCAGTTGGCCGACTTCGACGTTTTTCTTGCTGACGAGGCCGTTGCTCGGTGCCCTGAGGCCGGTATCGGCGAGCTGGATCGCCGCGAGGTCGCGCACCGCGCGTGCCGCGTCGACCTTGGAGCGTGCCGAGCGCAAGGCGGCCGAGTACACGGTCACCTGTTCGCCGGCCGCGCTGGCCGAGTCACGCGAGGTCTTGAGTTGCGCTTCGGCCGTTCGCACGGTGGTTTCCGCCGCGTCGAGCTGTTGCTGCGACGCCATCGCCTGGGCCGCGAGCGACTTGATGCGCTCGAGATCGTTCCTGGCCTTCTGCAGATTGGCTTCCGCCTGCTTGATGGTGGCGCTGGCCGCCGAGGCGTTGGCCTGGGCCCAGTTGATTTGCGCCACGGCCTGGCCGACATCGTTGCCCTGCTTGTTGCCGGTATTCGAGAGCGCAATGGCGAGCTCGGCCTCGGCCTGCAGCAGCTTGGCCTTGTAGTCGCGATCGTCGATCTTGACCAGCTCGGAATCCGTCCTGACCAGCTCATTGTCCGAGACATTGACGGCGCGCACATAGCCCGCCACGCGCGCGGCGATCGGCACGATGCGGCCTTCGACCTGCGCGTTGTCGGTGCTCACATAGTGATGGCCGTACCACCAGCGGTAGCCGAGGCCGCCGGCAATGCCGATCGCCATGATCATCAGGACCAGGCGGGCCTTGCCCTGTTTTGCCGGTGCAGCGTTGCCGGCCGGGGTTTCTGTCGTCATGCTTGGTTCTCCGTGTTATCAGGTGCGGCCTGAATGCCTTTCAGCACGACACTCAGGTGAAAGCGGGTGAATTCGCCCAGGTCCATGGCCTCCTGGCCATAGGGGCTGAAGGTGTGGTGCCAGATGGTCTGCAGGATCACCGGCGAAATGATTTCCTTGATGGCGAAGCCGAGATGCATCGGGCGGAACTCGCCGGCCTGGATGCCGCGCTCGAGCACTTCGCCGAATACCTTGCGCACCCGCGTCATCACTTCATTCAGATAGAAGTTGGCCAGGTCGGGGAAATTGCCCGCCTCGGCGACCACGAGCTTGGAGATGCCGTTGGCGGGTGACTCGACGATCAGCTCGACCCATTTGTTCATCAGATGGGTCAGCATCTCGGTGGCCGACAGCTTGGAATCGGCGACGAACTCTTCCGCCATCTGGATCGACGGTATCAGCGTCTCGCGAATGGCTGCCTTGAACAGCTCTTCCTTGCTCGAGAAATACAGGTAAAGCGTGCCCTTGGTGACGCCGGCCGCGCGGGCGACCTCGTCGAGTTTGGTGGCGGCGAAGCCCTTCTGGATGAACAGGGCCAGCGCGGCACTGGTGATTTCCGAGGGGCGCGCATCCTTACGGCGTTGCCAGCGTGGGCTGCTACATGGAGTGTTCATGATATTTAGTAACTGACTGGTTGGTTAATTATTTTTCAGGATAGTTATGCTGTCAACGAACTTTTCCAGTCTTTAGAGGACGTTATGCGTATTGCTGGATGCCGTTACGGCGCAGCCTAGGCTTGGCGACGCGGCTGGGTTGCCGCCATGGGCATCTGGCGAGGAGGTGTGTGGGCGCATATATCCGCAATTTGCCACCGAGGCGGCGGGTGGTGAGGCGGCGATGGAGGGGCCGGCTTGGCAGGCAGAACGCCTATCCAGACAGGGCCGCCGGTAATGGCGAGTGGCGCCGCCCCCGGCGCGGGCCGCCGAGTGTGACGGCCCACACTTATTACTTGCTGCTGCGGCCTTGCAGTGTCTTGGTGAGCACGCCGCGCAGGATGTCGATTTCCTCGTTTTCGAGCCGCGCGCGCTTGTAGAGCCGGCGCAGCCGCGGCATCAGGCGCTTGGGGTTGGCCGGGTTGAGAAAGCCGATTTCGATCAGCGTGGCTTCGAGGTGTTGCAGCATGCCTTCGACCTGATCCTGCGTGGCCAGCGTGGGGGCCTCGTTCTGGTCATCGAACTCGCGCAGGCCCGCGGCCATGCGCAGCTCGTAGCACACCAGCTGCACCGCGGCGGCCAGGTTGAGCGAGCTGTAGACCGGGTTGGCCGGCACGTGCACGAGCAGATTGCACTGCATCACCTCGTCATTGGAGAGGCCGAAGGTCTCGTTGCCGAAGACGAAGGCGATTTCATTGCTGCCCGCCAGGCCGACCATATGTTCCGCCGCTTCGCGCAGGTTTTCCGATGGCAAGGTCAGGTCGCGGCGGCGTGCCGACAGCGCGGCAACAAAGCCGACGCCGCTCAGCGCCTCACCGAGCGAGGTGCACGCGGTGGCGTTGCGCAGCACGTCGACGGCTCCGCTGGCCAGCGCGTCGGCATGGTCGCTGGGAAAGGCCTGCGGGCTGACGAGATAGAGCCGCGACAGGCCCATGACCTTCATCGCCCGGGCGGCCGAGCCGATGTTGCCCGGATGGCTCGGGCGCGAGAGAACGATGCGGATGCGGTCGAGTACGTTGTCCATGATGGGCTCGAAAAAGCAAAGCCGGCCATTCTAGCGCAAACCCGAGTTTATTTATCCTCGAGAAAACAATACAATACGCGCCCATTGTCGCAGGCATCGGCTATTCTGAGGGCTGAGCCTGCTCGTTCCTTTTCATCGTGAGTGATGTCTGAGCCCGTCGGGCGGACGATACAGCGGCCCTGCCGGGTGCGTAGTCGTTCGTTTTGCGTGGCAGTCATCCTTCGCACTGGAGTCACTACATGCACCCGATGCTGAATATTGCGGTCAAGGCCGCCCGCCGTGCCGGATCGATCATCAACCGCGCTTCCAACAACCTCGACGTGCTGCGTGTGGAGCGCAAGGGCCAGAGCGATTTCGTCTCCGAAGTCGACCGTGCGGCCGAGCAGGCGATCGTCGAAGTGCTGCTCGAAGCCTATCCGAACCACGCCATCCTGGCGGAAGAGGGCGGCGCGACAGGTGACTCCGAATTCCAGTGGATCATCGATCCGCTCGATGGCACGACCAATTTCCTGCACGGTTTCCCGCAATATGCGATCTCGATCGCGCTGCAGCACAACGGCGTGCTGACCCAGGGCGTGATCTTCGACCCGGTACACAACGACCTGTTCACCGCCACGCGTGGCTCCGGCGCCTTCCTGAACGACCGCCGCATCCGCGTCGGCAAGCGCATCCAGCTGTCGGACGCGCTGATCGGCACCGGCTTCCCGTATTCCGACTTTACCCACCTCGACAGCTACCTCGCGATGTTCAAGGACCTGCTGCAGAAGACCGCCGGCCTGCGCCGCCCCGGTGCCGCCGCGCTGGACCTGGCCTATGTTGCCTGCGGGCGTTTCGATGGCTTCTGGGAGCTCGGGCTGAAGCCCTGGGATGTCGCCGCCGGCGCCTTGCTGGTGCAGGAGGCGGGTGGCCTGGTGAGCGATCTCGGCGGTAACGAGGGTTACCTCGAAAGCGGCAACCTGATCGCCGGCTCGCCCAAGATCTTCGGCCAGTTGCTGCAAGCCTTGCAGCCCCACCTGAACGACGCGCTCACGCGCTGATCCCCCTTGCAGCCCGACCCGGTCATATGGACGGGCGGGCTGTTCTCCTTGTTGCTGGTGTCGGCCCGATGCTTGATATGAGTCAAGAATGATTGGGCGACTCGGTCTATGATTAAAAAATGTCCCGTCATCGACGTGATCTGCTGATCGCCACGTGATCCGATGCCCGCCCGCCCGCCAGGCACTCGATCCGATTCACAATAACACCCGCCGCAGCGGCGGCACCTGATTGCTCCCCGCGCCTGGTCTCGGGCGTTGCCTATTGGGACTGGTTTCTAGCCTTCTCGCGACATGTGCAAGGCATGCCCCTGCCTTGGCGTGTCGATCGGTCACTTGAGTTCTGGAGGTGTTATCCATGTCCTACGATCAGCAATTCCCGCTTGCGCTGTACAAGGCCAATCTCGGCTTGGCGGCGGATCTCTGCAATGTGATGCTCGAAAGCCTGCAGCGCTTTGGCTCGGTCGAGCTCGAAGCGCTTGCCGATGTCGATGTCGCCTCGCTGGCCAATGCGAGTTCCGCCATGCTGCAGCGCGACCCGAGCGGTTTCCTCAAGCAGCAGGGCGAGGTGTTACAGACCCTGATGGGCCAGTGGAACGATCTAGCCCGTGTCTCCAATCATAATAACGCCGTCGTCGCGCAGGACTTGCAGCGAGCCGTCACCAACTGGCAGTCGGCCGTGCTGCAGGCGCTGGGCCAGCCCAAGGGGGCGGCAAACCTGGGCAACCCGCTGGCCGATGCCTTCAATGCCATGGCCAATGCGTCGGGCGAAATGTACCAGGCTTTCGTGAAATCCACCCAGGATCTCGCTGGTGCGGCCGACGCCGGTATCAAGGCTGCAGCCAAGCCCGCCGCGCGCAGCAAGGCTGCCTGAGCTTGCTCCGCCATCCTCGATGAACTTGGCCGCCTTTTCCG
The DNA here is from genome assembly GCF_040812015.1 of Chitinivorax sp. PXF-14. Lineage (NCBI taxonomy): Bacteria > Pseudomonadati > Pseudomonadota > Betaproteobacteria > Chitinivorax > Chitinivorax sp. PXF-14. Next base: position 268,365 of record NZ_JBFNXJ010000004.1, read on the forward strand.
GGCGGCCAAGTTTTGTGTGAACCCCGCCATGGCCCTGGCGGCGCAACCCGGAGTGCAGACCCGCGATGGACACCGCAAAACAGACCGAAGACAGCCTGCTCGATTTCGATCGCCTGCTGCATGTGTGGATCAGCCGCTACACCAGCGGCATCTCGCCGGCCGCGCTGGCCCAGGCCTTTTTCGACTGGGCGATTCATCTTGGCCTGTCGCCGGCGAAGCAGCATCAACTGGTCGACAAGGCGGTGTTCCAGTGGATGCGCCTGCTCGACTATTGCGCACATGCCCCGGCCGCCAGCGGCCAGCGCGCGATCGAGCCGCTGGTGCAGGATAACCGCTTCGAGAGCGGCGAATGGCAGGCCTGGCCTTACAACGCGGTCTACCAGTCGTTTCTGCTCGGCCAGCAGTGGTGGCATTATGCGACCACCGATGTGCGCGGCGTGACGGATCATCACGAGCAGGTGGTGAATTTCACCATGCGCCAGCTGCTCGACATCTTTTCGCCATCGAATTTCTTTGCCAGCAACCCGGAAGTGATCCAGGCCACCGGCCGCGAGCATGGGCAGAACCTGCTGCGCGGCTGGCAGAACTGGCTCGACGACGTGCAGCGCCACCAGCACCGTGGCAAGCCTGCCGGTGCCGACCTGTTTCGCGTCGGGCACGAGGTGGCCGTCACGCCGGGCAAGGTGGTGTTCCGCAACCGGCTGATCGAGCTGATCCAGTATGCGCCGAGCACCGACACGGTGGCCGCCGAGCCCATTCTCATCGTGCCGTCGTGGATCATGAAGTACTACATCCTCGATCTGTCGCCGCACAACTCGCTCGTACGCTTTCTCGTCGAACAGGGCCATACCGTGTTCATGCTGTCGTGGAAGAACCCCGACGCCGGCGACCGCAACCTGATGATGGACGACTACCTCAAGCTCGGTGTGCTCGCCGCGCTCGACCATGTCAGCAGCGCCTTGCCGGGGCAGCGCATCAATGCTGCGGGCTACTGCCTCGGCGGCACGCTGCTCGCGATTGCCGCCGCCTGGCTGGCGGGCCGCGACGATCAGCGCCTCAACACGGTGACGCTGTTCGCGGCGCAGGTCGATTTCGACGAGCCGGGCGAGCTGTCGCTGTTCATCGAGGAGAGCCAGCTCGCCTTCCTCGAGGATGTCATGTGGGACAAGGGCTATCTGCGTGGCGGGCTGATGCACGGCGCGTTCGAGCTGCTCAACTCGCGCGACCTGTTCTGGTCGCGGCTGACGCGCGACTATCTGCTCGGCACGCGGCTGCCGCTCAACGACCTGATGGCCTGGAATGCCGACGCCACGCGCATGCCCTATCGCATGCACACCGAATACCTGCGCCGGCTGTACGGCAACAACGAGCTGGCCACCGGGCAATATCACATCGATGGGAAAACTGTGGCGCTCACCGACATCCGCGCGCCGATCTGCGCCGTCGGCACGACCAAGGACCACGTGTCGCCATGGAAATCGGTCTACAAGATACGCATGCTGTCCGATGCCGATGTCACCTTCGTGCTGGTCAACGGTGGCCACAACGCCGGCATTGTCAGCGAACCGGGCCACGCGCACCGCGTGCACCAGGTGCGCACGCAGCTCGCGCAGGATAAATACCTGTCGCCCGACGAGTGGCAGCGCTCCACCCCGGTGCAGGAGGGATCGTGGTGGCCGACCTGGGATGGCTGGCTCAGGCAACACAACGGCGCGGGCACCGTGCCGGCGCGGCAGCCCGACGAGACCGGGCTTGGCGACGCGCCGGGCAGCTACGTGCTGCTGGCCTGAGCCGGGGATGGCCGAGCCTGGCGGCTAACGGCAGCGCAGGCCGTCCTCGCATTCGCCGATCACGCCGGCCCCGACCGTGGCGCCATGGCGGTAAACCGTGATGCCCTTGAGGCCCGCGCGCCAGGCCGCCTCATAGCTCGCGCACACGTCTGCGGCCGTGGCGGTGTCGGGCAGCGCCACGGTTTTCGAGATGGCATTGTCGACCTGTGCCTGCAGCGCGGCTACCAGCGCGATATGGGCTGCCGGCGGCACCTCGGCAGCGGTCGTGAAGGCGGGGGGCACGTCACCGTGGCCGGTGCGGGTGCGATACAGCGCCAGTGCATAATCCTCGACCGGGAAGGCCTGCAGCCTGCCATCCGCCAGGCGTATCTGCCGCTCACCGTGCAGGGCGAAGATCGGCTCGATGCCGGACGAGACATTGCCGGCCAGCAGGCTGATGCTGCCGGCCGGCGCGATGGCGAGCAGATGGCTGTTGCGGATGCCGTGGCGTGCGATGTCCTGGCGCAGCGAGCCGGGCAGGGCGGCGATGAAGGGCGTGGCGAGATAGCGTGTGGCATCGAAGGCCGGGAAGGGGCCCCTTTCGGCGGCCAGCTCGATCGAGGCCTGGTAGGCCGCGTGGCCGATGGCCTGCATGATGCGCGCGGCGCAGGCCAGCGACGCCGGCTCGCCGTAGCGCAGCCCCAGCATGGTAAACGCGTCGGCGAGGCCGGTGATGCCCAGGCCGATGCGCCGGCTGGCGCGCGCAGCCGTCGCCTGGCTCGGCAGGGGAAAGCCCGACAACTCGTACACATTGTCGAGCAGCCGCACCGCGATGGCCGTGGTCTGCCGCAGCGCGGGCCAATTGAGTGCCGCGCTGGGCGTGAACGGGGCGCGCACGAAGCGCGTCAGGTTGAGTGAGCCCAGATTGCAGGCCCCGGCCGGGGGCAGCGGTATCTCACCGCAGGGGTTGGTGGCGCGGATGTGCTCGCGATAGCCGAGATTGTTGTCGCGGTTGATGCGGTCGATGAACAAGAGGCCCGGCTCCGCGCTCAGCGCGGCGCTCTCGCCGATGAGCCGCCACAGCCGGCGCGCGTGTCGTGCATCGGGCGCCCCGGGCGGCCACGCCGTATCGTCGATGATGGCTGACATGAAGGCATCGCCGATCAGCAGCGACAGGTTGAAATGGCTGAGCCCGCCGTGGTGCTTGGCCGACACGAAAGCCTGTACGTCGGGATGAGTGCAACCGAGCGTGGCCATCATCGCCCCACGGCGCTGCAGCTGCTCGGTCGCGTCGGTTGCGGCCTGCTCCAGCCGCTGCAGGAACGGAGCTACCTCACCAGCCGGCAGCGGCGACAGGTCGAGCCCGATGCCGCCACCGGTGCGCAGCGTGGCGATGGCCTCGGCCACGGCGTGCGCCTGGCCCGATGGCGAGCCGTCGAGGGTGTCGAGCACGAAGCAGTTGAACAGCGTGGCGTCGGCGTGGGTGCCGGCGTTGGCGAGGATGCGTCCGCCCGGCAGAAAGCGCCAGTCTTCGAGGATCGAATAGAAGCGCCGCGACCACGCCGCCGCATCGTGCTCCGCTTGCGCCAGTGTATCGGCCACGCGTCGCCAGCTGTCCGTCGGGGCGTGCTCGCTGGCCTGGCCGTTGAGGTGCCACTGGTACTTAAGGCGCCAGACCACGGATGAGATGTCGTTCATGCGCTATCCTCGATAGAGCGGTACGCCGCGCGGTATTGGCCTGCCCTGGGCTTGGGCCGTCGCAGGCGTGCAGGGCGGGGCTTGCCTATCTCCATACTAGATCGTGACACGAGGGCCGCATGGCATCGGTTAGCTTGCGCAAGGTGTGCAAACAATTCGGCGGCAGCCAGATCGTGCGCGACGTCGATCTCGACATCGAGGATGGCGAGTTCGTCGTCATGGTGGGGCCGTCGGGCTGCGGCAAATCGACGCTGCTCAACTGCATCGCCGGGCTGGAGGCGGTCAGCAGCGGCGAGATCTGGATCGGCGGCCGGCTGGTGAACCAGGTGCCGCCCAAGGACCGCGACATCGCCATGGTGTTCCAGAGCTACGCGCTGTACCCGAACATGAGCGTGCGCAAGAACATCACCTTCGGCATGGATATGCGCAACATCCCGCGAGCCGAGCAGGACACCATCCTCGCGCGCGTCGCCGACATGCTGCAGATCTCGCACCTGCTCGACCACAAGCCGGCCCAGCTGTCCGGCGGGCAGCGCCAGCGCGTGGCCATGGGGCGGGCCATGGTGCGCGACCCGGCGCTGTTCCTGTTCGACGAGCCGCTCTCGAATCTCGACGCCAAGCTGCGCGTGCAGATGCGCGCCGAGATCAAGGCACTACACCAGCGCCTGCGCCATACGGTGATCTACGTCACGCACGACCAGGTCGAGGCGATGACGCTCGGCGACCGCATCGTAGTAATGAATGGCGGGCGCATCGAGCAGGTGGGGCCGCCGCTGCAGCTCTATGACCATCCGCTCAACCAGTTCGTGGCAGGCTTCATCGGCTCACCGGCGATGAATTTCATCACCGGCATGGTGCAGCGTCGCGACGGCCTGCTGGTGCTGGCGACCCGCGAGGGGGCGGCGTTTCCGTTGCCGCCGCTGGCGCTCGACGAGGGCCGGGCCGTCACGCTCGGCATTCGACCCGAGCACCTGGCCGTCGATGCGCAGGGCCCGGTCGAGCTCAGGATCGACATCGTCGAGCCATCGGGTGACGCCACCCATCTCTATGGCAAGGCCGGCGACGAGCTGATTTGCGTCGGCCTGCACCACCGCCTCGCCCTGCAACCGGGGCTGGCGGTCAGGCTTGGCTGGCCGCTGGCGCATCTGCACCTGTTCGATGCTGGCGACGGCAGCCGGCTGAACTAGATCCACGCCGGCCCGCGCGGCGTTTTCGCAACAGCAGGGCCGCCAGTTGTGCCGGCGCGGCCCGTGGGGCGTTCACAGCGACGGCGCTTTTCTGCGATGCTGCAAGCAAGCACCCGTGCCGCTTTGCGGCCAGCCCCTCCTCACTATGGACTGCACGCCATGCCCTATCTGCCCGACTTCATCGCCCCCTCCCGCCATGCCGACCCGGCCGGCGCGCTCGCCCAGGTGCGCACGATCTACGACAACAGCCTCGCCCACCTGAAGGACGCCATGCAGCGCTTCGTCGCGGGGGAAGACCTGCCGGGCCGCGTGCGCGCCTGCTATCCCTTCGTGCGCGTGCAGACCGACACGGTGGCGCGCTTCAACGCGAGCGACAGCGCCCGCCTCAGCTACGGCTTCGTGGCGGGGCCGGGCCGCTTCGAGACGACGCTGACGCGGCCCGACCTCTACGGCGACTACTATCTCGAACAGTTTGCGCTGCTGCTGCAGAACCATCGCGCCGAGCTGGAGATCGGCACCAGCTCGCAGCCGATACCGGTGCATTTCTCGTTTGCCGAGCACGATCACATCGAGGGCTCGCTGAGTGCCGAGTGCCGCCAGCTGATGCGCGACATGTTCGACCTGCCCGACCTCACCGCGATGGACGACGGCATCGCCAACGGCACCTACGAGCCGCGCCCCGGCGAGCCGCAGCCGCTGGCGCTGTTCACCGCGCCGCGCGTCGACTATTCGCTGCATCGGCTGCGGCACTACACCGGCACGGCGCCCGAACATTTCCAGAATTTCGTGCTGTTCACCAACTACCAGTTCTATATCGACGAATTCGTGCGCCTCGGCCACGAGGCAATGAGCGACCCGAGCAGCGAATACATCGCCTTCGTCGAGCCCGGCAATGTCGTCACGCGCCGCCAGGGGCTCGCCGCCGAGCCCGGCGACGAGCTGGGCAGCGCACCGCCGCGCCTGCCGCAGATGCCCGCCTACCACCTGCTGCGTGCCGACCGCAGCGGCATCACCATGATCAACATCGGCGTCGGCCCGGCCAATGCCAAGACCATCACCGACCACGTCGCCGTGCTGCGCCCGCATGCCTGGATCATGCTCGGCCACTGCGCCGGGCTGCGCAACAGCCAGCAACTCGGCGACTATGTGCTCGCACACGGCTATGTGCGCGAAGACCACGTGCTCGATGAAGACCTGCCGCTGTGGGTACCCATCCCGGCGCTCGCGGAAATCCAGCTCGCGCTCGAGGCGGCGGTCTCCGACATCACCCGCATACGCGGCCCCGAGCTCAAGCGCATCATGCGCACCGGCACCGTGGCCAGCACCGACAACCGCAACTGGGAGCTGCTGCCCGACAACCGCCCGCAGCGGCGCTTCAGTCAGAGCCGTGCGGTGGCACTGGACATGGAGAGCGCCACCATCGCCGCCAACGGTTTCCGTTTTCGCGTGCCTTACGGCACCTTGCTGTGCGTCAGCGACAAGCCCCTGCACGGCGAGATCAAGCTGCCCGGCATGGCCAACCAGTTCTACCGCGACCGCGTGGACCAGCACCTGCGCATCGGCATCCGCGCGATGGAGCTGCTGCGCGGGCAAGGCATCGACCAGCTGCACAGCCGCAAGCTGCGCAGCTTCGCCGAGGTGGCGTTCCAGTAAAACCCATCTGCTGTGCAAGGCTGATGACGGTGTTGCTGCAGAATGTGTCGAGATCGGCTTCCTCCGGCTCGCCGAGCGCCTTTAAATACCTTTAGCGATTTGCTGACCAGATCACTAAAGGCGCGGCGATCGCGAAAAAAAACCGACCGGGATCGCGGCTTACCCGTTGCCGCTGTCTGGCCGACGCTGGGCGCACGCTTCGCATCGTCGAGCAGCGTGCTGCGGCGTGTCGGGTGTGTGCGAAAGCGCGCCAGCCTTGGGTAAGCGGCGCGATACAAGGTCTCGGCCGCCTGCCGGTTGCCATCGGCGATGCGTATGCGCAGTGGCGACGGGGCTGGGCTGGTGCTTGCTGCGCAATTGGCCGGGTGGTATGTGTTGCATCCGTTTTGCCGTTGATACCCGCTATCGGCAACAAGGTGCGACGGCGGGCAGCGAATCACGCCGCTACAGCAATACCGGCTTGTCCGGCAGTTCGTTGCTGCCGCCGGCTTGGGGCGGGAAGTGCTCCGCCAGGCAGTGCGTGACGGCTGTGATACCCGCCACGCTGCCGGCCTCGTAGCTGCCTGCGCGGTAGGCGGTCTCCATGTCGCGGCAGATGTCCGCCCATGCCTGCACCGCGACACGGCGGCTGACGCCACGGTCGGCCACGATTTCGACGGCGCGGTCGGCCAGTAGCAGGTAGATCAGCACGCCGTTGTTGTGCTCGGTATCCCAGACGCCGAGTTGCGCGAACACCTCGAGCGCCCGCTCGCGCGGCGTCTGTCCGCGCCATAGCCGGGCGGCCGGCAGTGCGCTCTCGACGGCGAAGCGGATCTGCCCGCCATGCTGGTGCTCGCTGGCCTGGATGGCCGCCTCGATGGCGGACTGAGTGGAGGCCGGAAAGCAGCACCGCAGCCGCCAATGCGGGGTGAGCAGGTGCCGGAGCATGCGTGAGCGCGCCATCGTTACCATCTCCCCGAGGCACCGCCGCCGCCGAAGCCGCCGCCCCCGCCACCAAAGCCGCCCCCGCCGAAGCCCCCGCTAATGCCGCCCGAGCCGCCGCTGTGCCAGCCGCCGCGGCTGCCCATGCCGCCGCCGAGCAGCGTGAAGAAAAAGGCGATCAGCCCGGCGATCGCCGCGATCGACAGCGCACCGGCGACGAACCAGGCCAGTAATGCCGCGCCGGCGCCGGCCAGCGTGGCCCCGGCGAGGCGGCCGAATAGCGCACGCAGCATCGCGCCGCCGACAATGACGAACAGGAAGGCCAGCGGTCCGATCTGTGACAGGCCGGGCCGCTCGTCGTGTGCGCTGCGGGCTGGCGGCGCGGGCAGGGGCTCGCCTGCGACGACACGCATCATCTGCTCGATGCCCGTGTCGATGCCGCCATAGAAATCCCCTTGGCGGAAATGCGGCACGATGGTCTCGCTGATGATGCGTTTGCTCGTCGCATCGTTGAGCGCGCCTTCGAGCCCGTAGCCAACCTCGATGCGCAGCGTGCGGTCATCCTTGGCGACGATCAGCAGCGCACCATCGTCGATTTTCTTGCGGCCGAGCCTCCATTGTTCGACCACGCGCAGCGAGTATTGCTCGATCGTTTCTTCCGCCGTGGTGGGGACGATCAGCACCGCGAGCTGGCTGCCCTTGAGGGTTTCGAAGGCGGACAGCTTGTCCTCCAGCGCCGCGCGCTGCGCGGGCGACAGCGTGGCGGTCTGGTCGGTGACGCGCGCGGTGAGCGCCGGCACGGGTACCTCGGCCATGGCCGCCAGGCTCAGGGCCAGCGCGAGCAGGGCCAGCAGCGCCCGCAGTGCCTGGGTCACTGTGCCGCTCCGCTGGTCGAGGGCTTGGCCGGCGCGTTGAAGTCGACTTTCGGCGCGGTCGAGATCGCCTGCTCGTTTTCCACGGTGAAGCTGGGCTTGACCTTGAAGCCGAACGCCATCGCCGTGAAGTTGGACGGGAAGGAGCGCACGGTGATGTTGTATTCCTGCACCGCCTTGATATAGCGGTTGCGGGCCACCGTGATACGGTTCTCGGTACCTTCGAGCTGCGCCTGCAGATCACGGAAATTGGCATCGGCCTTGAGGTTGGGGTATTGCTCGGACACCACCAGCAGGCGCGACAGCGCACCGTTCAGCTGGCCCTGCGCCGCCTGGAACCTGGCGAACGCCTCGGGGTCGTTGAGCAGCTCGGGCGTGGCCTGGATGCCGCCGACACGCGAACGGGCGGTCGTCACCTGTTCGAGCACCTCTTTCTCGTGGCTCGCATACCCCTTGACCGTGTTCACCAGATTGGGCACCAGGTCGGCGCGGCGCTGGTATTGGTTGAGCACCTCGGCCCAGCTCGATTTGATCTGTTCGTCGTTGGCCTGCAGCGTGTTGTAGCCGCAACCCCCCAGATTGATCGTCAGCGCCAGCAGCAGGGCGCCCCAGAATGCTCGCATTGAAAACCTCCATGATCGTCGTCGCTCCATCGCCACTGCAATGGCTCAACTCAGTTTGGCACGAATGTGTGAATCTGGCTTGCTCCATGCGGCCTGTGCCCCGGGCGGCTCGGGCCTGCCGCGGTGGTGCCGGCGCGGGGCCTGGGGGCGAGGGCATGTCGATTCATTTATTTGTATGTTTATTTTTACAGTAAACTGTATATAATTTCAATCAGACAGTCCACCAACCCGGGTCGGGTTGCGTGACCTTTCGCTGAAAAAGGATGCCCATGGAAAAGCTGACCTCCCGCCAACAGGTCGTGTTGGATTTCATTCGAGACTTCACCCGGCAAAACGGCAGCCCGCCCACATTTGCCGACATCGCCAGCGGGCTCGGTTTCCGCTCCGTCAACGCGGCCGTCGAGCACGTCAAGGCGCTGGCCAAGAAAGGCGCGCTGGAGCTGATGTCGGGCGTGGCGCGCGGCATTCGCCTGCGCGATGCCGAGCAGGACGATGCCGATGCCGGCCTGCCGGTGATCGGCCGCGTCGCCGCGGGCTCGCCCATCCTGGCGCAGGAACATGTCGAGCATCACTACATGGTCGACCAGAACCTGTTCTCGCAGCCAGCCGATTACCTGCTGCGCGTGCGCGGCAACAGCATGATCAATGCCGGCATTCTCGATGGCGACCTGATCGCGGTGCACCGTACCCAGGCCGTGCGCGAAGGGCAGATCGTGGTGGCGCGGCTGCAGGACGACGTCACCGTCAAGCGCTTCCACCGCGAGGGCAAGCTGATCGAGCTGATCGCCGAGAACCCCGACTACGCACCGATCGTAGTCGACCCGAGCCGCGACCCCTTCGATATCGAAGGCTTGTGCGTCGGCGTGATCCGCAGCGTCCAGTAAGCCGTCTGGCCCGGCCATCGGGCCATTCGAGTCAAGCGATACCGAGCATTCAATATGCGCGCCACGGCGGGTAGGGGGTGGTATCGCCCTTTGTTCAGGCCGGAAAGGAGGTCCGATGAAAGCTGCGGTACAGGGCCTGCTGGCGCAGCCCGGCATCTGGCTTGGCAAGGAGCTGATGCGCACCAGCCAGCCTGGGCTGTCGACCGGCTTTGCCGTGCTCGACGCCGAGCTGCCGGGCGGCGGCTGGCCTGTCGGCGGCATGGCCGAGGTACTGACTGCGCGCCATGGCCTGGGCGAGCTGTCACTGCTGCTGCCGGCCTTGGCGGCGCTGACGCGTGGCGGCCAGCGCGTGGCACTGGTGGCGCCCCCCTTCATCCCCTATGCCCCGGCCCTGGCCGCGGCCGGCGTGCGGCTCGACAGGCTGTTGTGGGTGAGGGCCGAGGCGGCACTGATCCCGTGGGCCATCGAGCAGACCTTGAAGAGCGGGGCCTGCGCCGCTGTGGCCGGGTGGCCCGTGGGCCGGCTGCAGGACAAGTCCTGGCGCCGCTTGCAGCTCGCCGCCGAGGCCGGGCGCAGTACCGGCTTCGTGTTGCGCGAGCCGGGCGTGGATGAAGCCTCGTCACCGGTGATGTTGCGCCTGGCACTCGAGGCGCGCATGCGCCTGCGCATTTTGAAACGGCGTGGCCCGCCGCTGCTACACCCCTTGCAACTCGAGAAAGAGCCGTGCCATGTTGTGGCTCGCACTGTACTTCCCGCGCCTCGCGCTGGAATGCCTGAGCGTCGATTGCAGCTTGCCTGACGCCGCGCCGCTGGCCGCGATGGCAACAGCGGGGCCGCGCCGTGTCGTGCTCGCGTGCAATGGCAGCGCCTGGCAGGCCGGCGTGCGGCCGGGGCAGGGCGAGACGGCTGCCTATGCCCTGTGCGGCGAGTTGCGAGCGCTGGCGCGGTCGCCCCTGGCCGAGGCGGCGGCGCTCGAGGCGTTGGCGGCCTGGGGGCAGCAATTCACGCCGACCGTGGCGATCGATCCGGCACCCGCGCTGCTGCTCGAGATCGGTGGTTGCCTGCAGTATTTCGGCGGGCTCGGGCGCCTGCGCCAGCGCGTGGATGAGGCATTGCCGCCGCTTGGCTACAGCGTGGTCACCAGCGTCGCGCCCACGCCCCGCGGGGCCTTGTGGCTGGCCTGCTGTGGCATCGGCCAAGGTGCGGACGACCTGCCCACGCTGCGCAAGCGGCTGAGCCGGCTGCCCCTGTCGCTGCTGGCATTGAGCGATAGCCAGGCGCGTCTGGCCGAAACACTGGGTCTGGCCCGGCTCGGTCAGGCCGAACGGTTGCCGCGCGAGGGGTTCGTGCGCCGCTTCGGCACCTCGGCCCGGCAGGCATTGGATCATGCCTGGGGACATATGGCCGACCCGCGCGAGGCCTATACCTTGCCCGAACGCTTCACCCGGCGCTGCGAGCTGGCCTACCCGGTCGAGCAGGCCGAGGCGCTGGTCTTTGTCGGCCGGCGTCTGTGCGAGGAGCTGGCGGGCTTTCTGCTCGCGCGTGGCATGGGCACGCAGCGGCTGCTGTGGCGTCTTGAGCATGGCGCCGGTGACGCCAGCGAGCTGGCGCTGGGGCTCGCCGCGCCGAGCCGCCAGGCCGCACAGTTCCTGACGCTCTGGCGTGAAAAGCTCAACGGGCACACGCTGGCCGCACCGGTGCTGGCCGTGCGGCTCGATGTCGATGCCTTGCAGCCGCTCGGCGGGCAAAGCCGGGATTGGCTGCTCGATGATGGCGTCGCCAGCGTGGAAGGGCTCGATGTCCTGCTGGGCCGCCTCGAAAACCGGCTAGGCGAGGGGGCCGTGGCGTCACCGCAATGCGTGGCGGAACACCGCCCCGAGCAGGCCTGGCGCGATGCACGGCCCGGTGAGGTCGGCCCTGAATCGTGCTACCCGGCGCGCCCGGCCTGGCTGTTGCCCGTGCCGGTGGCACTGCCGGAACGCGACCAGCGGCCCTGGCATGACGAGCCCTTGCAGCTGCTGGGCCGCGCTGAGCGTATCGAAACCGGCTGGTGGGATGAGGCCACCGCCTTGCGTGACTACTACCTGGCGCAGGGCGCATCGGGCGCGCGCTACTGGGTCTACCTCGATCTGAAGCAGAAGCGCTGGTTCCTGCACGGCTTTTTTGCCTGAGGCGCCAAATGCAGGAAAGCCAACTCCCCGACTATGCCGAGCTCCATTGCGTGAGCAACTTCAGCTTTTTGCGTGGCGCCTCGCACGCGCAGGAGCTGGTGGCGCGCGCGCAGGCGCTCGGCTACCGTGCGCTGGCGATCACCGACGAATGCTCGGTGGCCGGCATCGTGCGGGCCTACCAAGCCTTGAACGAGATCAAGGAGGAAGACCCTGGCACGGCGCTGGCGCTCATCGTCGGCAGCGAATTCCGGCTCGACGACGGCCTGCGCTGCGTGCTGCTGGCCACCGGGCGCGAGTCCTACGGCGACCTGTGCCGCCTGATCACCCACGCCCGGCGTGCCGCGCCCAAGGGTGAATACCGGCTCAGCCGCGCTGATGTCGAGCGCCTGCGCCCGGCCTGCCTCGCGCTCTGGCTGCCTGCCGCGACACCTGAGCCCGACGAGGCGCGCTGGCTCGCGGGCGTGTTCCCGCAAGCGACGTGGATCGCCGCCGAGCTGCTGCAGGGGCCGGACGACAGGGCGCGCATCGCCCGGCTGCAGCAGCTCGGCGGCGAACTGGCGCTGCCCTGCGTGGCCAGTGGCGACGTGCACATGCACGTGCGCGCCCGGCGGCCCTTGCAGGACGTGCTGAGCGCGATCCGCCTCGGCACCACGGTCGCCGCCGCCGGCTTTGCGCTGTTCCCCAATGCCGAGCGCCACCTGCGCCACCGGCTGCAGCTCGGGCGGCTCTATCCGGCGGCCTGGCTGGCGGAGAGCGTGGCGATCGCCGCGCGCTGCGGGCCCTTCCTCGGCGAGCTCCGGTACGAATACCCGGCCGAGGTCGTCCCGCCCGGCGAAACCGGTGCGAGCCAGCTGCGCAAGCTGGCGGAAGCGGGGCTTGCCCGGCGCTTTCCCAACGGTGCATCGGCCGTCGTGCGCGAGCTGGTCGAGAAAGAGCTCACGCTGATCTTCGAGCTCGGCTACGAGCATTTCTTCCTAACCATCCACGACATCGTCGAATGGGCCGGGTCGCAGGGTATCCTGTGCCAGGGGCGTGGCTCGGCGGCCAACTCGATCGTCTGCTACTGCCTCGGCATCACCGCGGTCGGGCCAGACCAGCTCACCATGCTGTTCGAGCGCTTCATCTCGAAGGAGCGCGCCGAGCCGCCCGATATCGACGTTGATTTCGAGCACGAGCGGCGCGAGGAGGTGATCCAGTACATCTATGGCAAATACGGGCGCGAGCGCACTGCGCTGGCCGCCGCCGTGATCAGCTACCGTACCAAGAGCTCGCTGCGTGACGTGGGCCGCGCGCTCGGCATGGATTCCACCCAGCTCGACCGCCTGACGCGCCAGCTCGCCTGGTGGGACGACCGCGCCAAGCTGCCACAGCGGCTCGCCGAGGCCGGTTTCGATCCCGATTCGCTGATCATTCGCCAGCTGCTGACGCTGGTCGAACAGTTGCGCGGCTTTCCGCGCCACCTGTCGCAGCATGTCGGCGGCTTCGTCATCTCGCAGGGGCCGCTGTCGCGGCTGGTGCCGATCGAGAACGCGGCGATGGCCGACCGCACCGTCATCCAGTGGGACAAGGACGATCTGGAAACGCTGGGCCTGCTCAAGGTCGATGTGCTCGCGCTCGGCATGCTCACCGCGCTGCGCAAGGCGCTCAACCTGGTCAACGGCTGGCGCGGCTCGCAATACACGCTCTACAGCGTGCCGCGTGAGGACGAGGCCACCTACGACATGATCTGCCGGGCCGACACCGTGGGCGTGTTCCAGATCGAGTCGCGCGCGCAGATGAGCATGCTGCCAAGGCTCAGGCCGCGCCGCTATTACGACCTGGTAGTCGAGGTCGCCATCGTGCGCCCCGGGCCGATCCAGGGCGGCATGGTGCACCCCTATCTGGAACAGCGCGAGAAAGCGCTGCGCGGCGAGCCCGTCGGCTCGCCGTTCCCGCTGATCGACCCGGTGCTCAAACGCACTTTCGGCGTGCCCATCTTTCAGGAACAGGTGATGCAGATCGCCATCACCGGGGCCGGCTTCACCGGCGGCGAGGCAGACCAGTTGCGCCGCGCCATGGCCTCGTGGCGGCGCACCGGCAGCCTGGCTCTGTATCGCGAAAAGCTGGTCGGCGGGCTGGTGGCCAAGGGCTGCCCAACCGACTTCGCCGAGCGCATCTTCAGCCAGGTGCAGGGCTTCTCCGACTACGGCTTCCCAGAGTCGCACGCAGCGAGCTTCGCGCTGCTTGCCTACATTTCGTCCTGGCTCAAGTGCCACGAGCCGGCCGCCTTTTGCTGCGCACTGCTCAACAGCCTGCCGATGGGCTTCTACGGCCCCTCACAGCTGATCCAGGATGTGCGCCGCCACGGTGTCGAGGTGCGCCCGGTCGATGTCGTCGCCAGCGAGTGGGACAGCACGCTGGAGCCCGCCGCCGGCGCGCAGCCCGCCATCCGCCTCGGTTTCGGCCGCATCGCCGGCTTCAGTCGGGAAAGCGCCGACACGCTGCTGGCGATACGCAGCGCCCGGCCATTCGCCGACGCCGAGGATTTCTACCATCGTGCCGCCATGGCACGCGAACAGGCGGCGCTACTGGCGCAGGCCGGCGCCTTGCGCTCGCTGCTCGATGCGCGGCGCACGGCGAGCTGGGTGGCTGCGGGCCTCGATACGCCGCTCGCGCTGGCCGATGGCCGCCCCGACATCGACGCCCGGACGGTGGCGCTGCCGGTGATGACCACCCAGTCGCAGGTGCTGTCCGACTACTGCAGCCTGGGCCTCTCGCTGCACGAGCACCCGATCGCGCTGGTGCGCCGCCACTTCCAGCGCAGCCGCCGCCGGCTCGTCACCGCCGCCGGCCTGAAAGATGTGCGCAACGGCCAGCTCGTCCACGTGATCGGCCTTGCCGTCACCCGGCAACGGCCGGATACCGCCAAGAACGTGCTGTTCATGACGCTCGAAGACGAAACCGGCCCGATCAACGTGGTGATCTGGGAGGCGGTGCAGGAGCGCTTCCGCCGCGAGATCCTCGGCGGCCGCGTGCTCCTGGTCAGCGCCGAGCTGCAGCAGCAAGATGGGGTGATCAACCTCGTCGCCAAGCGTTTCGAAGATCACTCGGCGCTGTGGCTCGGGCCGGTGGTGTCGCGGGATTTCCGTTGAGCCGGATGGCTGATTCGGCGCATTGATCGATCGTATATTTTTTCCGAATCCGTAAGTGATTCGTTATACCGCCCCGGCTAAACTGGCCCGGCGAGTGCCTGTTCCCGCGCTATCCCTGTTGCGCAGGATGAGCCGTCAGCTTCGATTTCGGCGCATCGATGCGGTAGCTGTCGCATATGCACAAGATGGCGGAGTTGATCCTTTGGGGCAGCACATCGAAGCTGTCGAGAAAGCCCGAGGCGAGCAGGTGGCGCTCATGGCGCGTGGTGGCAATGCTTGGCGAGCTATCGGCCTGCTCAAGCATCACCATTGAAATGGCCGGCCAGTCGTATCGACCGCTCACCTGGGACGCCTCGCCAACAGCGCTGAATATTCAAGCTGGGGCTCGAATTATCACGATGACGGGCGCGGGCTTCGTGTCTGCCATGAGCGGTGGGCCAATTGGCCGGGTGCCGAAGTGCAGGCTTGATCGCTGATTCAAATGGCTGTCGATCTGGAGGGAAACGGTTATGCCGATAATATATTACGTTGGGCAGAAGGATGTATCCATTCCGAACGTCCTTAGCCGTGTATATAAATATGGGACATTAACCGATATTCCCACCATACGTGCCAATGGGAAAATATTGACGATTGACGTCAAAAAAAGAATCAATGACGCCTGGAAGCATATGGAAGGGAATTGCGCCAAAAATAAAAGTTGCAATGATTACTTCTCAAAGCTTCACAAAGGGATGACGTTGTCTGATATTTTGTCCAGTGTTAGCTTTACCGTGTACCAACTGATGCCCAAAGAGGGGCACACGGATGACGAGCTTCCTTTGGCCAATAGCGCAGGGCGGGATTTTGCGTTAAGTATTTATGCCTTTCTCGACCAAGTGGCCGGCACGCAAAACACGACGCCAGCACTCGCAGCAACCATTCTGCACGAAATTGCGCATTATGCTGGCGCCACCACAAATAGGGCGGATGAAAATGCGCTGCAAGCTGAGAATGCATTGATTCATTGCGGCCTGAAACAATATTTCAATCCCGACGCCAAAGGCTAAATGCAAAACCATCCGGCGACAGGGAATAATGTTCTGGAAGCTGGTTTGGCCATTTCACCAAGCATGGCTGGAAATTGAAGGGAGAAGCAGCCCTTTGCTAGGCTGCTGAAATACACTTTCCAAGTACCAGCATGGCGTTCGCGCACTCGTAGCACAAGCTGTAATTGATTTTTCTTGCCCGTTCAAATGGGGCGGGCGGCCCTTGTGAGCCCGCTGCTCTGGGCGGTCGGCGGGTTTTCAGTCGCCTGCTGAGCGTGCGAGGCTTGGCAGTCGCGGTTTCATACTCCGGCTGAACTCGCTTTCCTCGTTGCACGTGGCGGTAAATTTCCGCAAAATCCATGCCGATGACATTTACCCGTAACAGGTATGGAACACAAGCCCAAGCGCCGCACGCGCGAGCGGATTCTCGAACTGAGCCTCGATCGCTTCAACGCGGTCGGCGAGTCCAACGTGACGGCTTCCGAGATTGCCGAACTGCTCAATATCAGCCCCGGCAATCTCTACTATCACTTCGCCAATAAAGAGGCGATCGTCGAGGCGCTGTTCGACAACTTCCGCCATCAGGTGGCGGAGGAGCTTGCCATCGAGGTCGACGGCGGGGCCACGCTCGAGGACCTGTGGCTCTACTTGCACCTGGTGTTCGAGCTCAGCTGGAAATACCGTTTTCTCTACCGCGACCCGGTCAATGTCGTGTCGCGCTACACCGGCGTGGCCAACCGCATGAAGCAGGTGATCGGCCTGCAGGCGCGTTCGCTGGTGAGCCTGCTGTCGGGCCTGGTGGCGGCAGGCGAGTTGCGCGTGGACGAACGCCAGCTGCAGACGCTGGTCGTCAACATGATGGTGATCGCCACGCACTGGCTGTCGTTCGAATATGTGCGCGAGCCGCGCAAGGCGCCGGACAGCGAATCGATGGCGAGCGGCGTGTACCACGTGATGTCGCTGATCTCGCCGCTGTTGAGCGACGACGCGCGTGAGGCCTTCGAGGGCGTGGCCTTGCGCTACGTCTGACGCGGTTGAGGGATCATCCCTTTCATTTGTCAGTCCAGGTAATTGCCATGTTCCGTATGTTTCGCAGCCCGCTGATCGCCCTGTGCCTGATCGGCTTTGGCCTTTTCCTCATCTATGCCGGCCATAAGAATGCGAGCGAATTCGCCGCCTTGCGCGATCACGGCAAGCCGGCGGAGGCCGAGATCACCAAGCTCGAGTGGAAAGAGAAGAGCAACCACAACGACAGCAGCTATACCGCCCATGTCCAGTTCACGACAGACGCGGGCCGTGAGGTTCATGAAACGATGCACCTCACGACGGAAGCTGGCCGGGCCTTGCGCAATCAGGCGGGGCCATCCGCGCTCGATATCGTTTATCTGCCCGAGTCGCCGACGACGTTCCGCGACACCAGCGCGGCGGACTCCTCGGAAGGCCAGGGCGCGGTGGGCCGCTACATGCTGCTGGCCGGCGTGACCATGCTGGCGCTTCGCTTTTTCATGAAACGATGATGGGCTGTGTGCGCCGCCAGGGCACGTGCTTGCCGGGCGGTGCCAAGCCTGCAAGGTTGGGTGTCTACATTGGCTGAGTGTCCCCCGGAAGGGGCTGCGCGCCGACGGCAAGAGCCCGACGCGCGGGCGGCGGCATCCTGCCGCACATCGTGACTGCCATCGGCGAGCCTTGACGCAGATATCTCCCCAGGTTTTCTGCGCACGATGGCCTAGACTGTCTCTGTAGCCTTGCGGAGAACCGTCATGCCCGCTGTTACTTCCTCCCTGATCCAGGCCATCATGCCCAAATGCCGCGCGCCCGATACCTGGGCCACGGCGCTCGACCAGGCCTGTAGCCAGTTCCAGATCAACACGCCGCAGCGGCTGGCGGCCTTCCTGGCGCAGGTTGCGCATGAATCGGGCGAGCTGAACCGGCTAGAGGAAAGCCTCAACTACAGCGCCCAGCGCCTCACCCAGGTCTGGCCCAAGCGCTTTCCCTCGCTGGCGGCAGCCCAGCCCTATGCCGGTAACCCGCAGCGGCTGGCCAATTTCGTTTACGCCAACCGCATCGGCAATCGCGACGAGGGCTCGGGCGACGGCTACCGCTATCGCGGCCGCGGCCTGATCCAGCTGACCGGGCGCGCCAACTATCAGGCGGTGGGCCAGGCGATCGGACGTGATCTGCTGAACCAGCCGGACGACCTGCTGACACCCGATGGCGCCTCGCAGTCGGCCGCCTATTTCTGGAAATCGCACCTGCTCAACGAGCTTGCCGATATGAATGCGGGCGATGACGAGACGGAGGATTTCAAAACCATCTCGATCAAGATCAACGGCGGCGTGGCCGGCCTGCCGCAGCGGCAGGCCTATTGGCAGACGGCGCGCAAGGCGCTGGGTATCTGATCACTGGGGAGGGCCGCCATGAATTCCATCCTGAGCCGCTGCCTGTCGTGGCTGCTGATCAGCGCGCTGCTGGCCGGCTGTGCCAATCTGGCCGAGTTGCGCCAGTTCAGCGGCGAGACATCGCGCCTGACCAGCTACACCGTGCTGATCGACGAGACCGACCACGCCTTGCGCGCCGCCCAGCCGTTTCTCGAGTTGCCCGAGGCGCGGCAAGCTGCAAGCCAGAGCCTGAATGCACTCGATGCGGCGCGGCCCGACCTGGGCCGACTGCATCTGGTGTGCAGCAGCTATTTTGCGGCGATGGCCCGGCTGAGCGGGGACGACAGTTTCTCGGTGGACCGCAATATTGACCAGGTGGCCGATGCGATCAAGGCGCAGCCTGCCTGGCGGGTCGAGGACGATACG
The DNA here is from genome assembly GCF_040812015.1 of Chitinivorax sp. PXF-14. Lineage (NCBI taxonomy): Bacteria > Pseudomonadati > Pseudomonadota > Betaproteobacteria > Chitinivorax > Chitinivorax sp. PXF-14. The sequence goes on from NZ_JBFNXJ010000004.1 coordinate 287,106, forward strand.
GTGGACAACGCACGCAAGCTCGCCCGCATCCTGGCGGATGTTGCCGGCCAGGCCTACCAGCAGCGCTCGATTGACCGCTATCTGCGCGAGGCCGGGCCGATGGCCGACAGGCTGCTGGCCGCCATGCAGCTCGCGGCCGAGAGCCTCAAGGGCGCCACGCTGCAAAGCCAGCAATCGGTGGAGGCCTGGTTCGAGGGCGCGCAGATCCAGCTGTCCGCGCCATCTACGCCGGCGACGAGCCGGATTCTCGCCAAGGTGCTGCTCGACACGCAGGCGCGCAAGCTCGTCCAGCATCAGGCCCGGCTGGCGCAGTTCGACGCGATGATCAAGGCGCTCGACGAAATCCGCGGCGCCAACCAGCGCCTCATCAGCGCGAATACGCAGCTCTCCGCGCAGGAACTGAACGATACGCTGAAGCGCGTGCGCGGCGACTTGAAGGCCGTGCGCGAGCTGATCAAGACATTCTGAAAGGATTGAGCCATGGCACTCGAAGATGCACAGGCGGTGCGCGCGGTGGCGGATGCCTTGTCGGCGGCGGCCGGCACCTATCACGAGAAGTGGAAGGCCGGCATCGGCGACGGCTCGATCGACCCGGCCGACGCCATGCTGCATGTCGGCAAGGAGCAGGCGCTGCGCCAGAATGCGGCGCAGATGTATGTGCAGGCAGCCGCGCTCGCCGGGCAGGAGGTCGGCGAGACGCAAGCCGGCCTGGAGGGCGCGATTCGCGATGCGGACCAGGCGATCGCCAAAATGAAACAGGCCGCCGCCGCAATCGAACTCATTGGCGATCTGGTGACGCTCGCAGCGGCCATCACCGCCCGGAAACCCCGGCTGGCGCTGGCGGCGGTGAAGGAGCTGCGCGACGACCTGAAACAGGTCAGGCCGGCCTGAGCGCCGCATTGGGCGGCATTGCCAGCCGCGCTACAGCGGTGCCGGGTAGCCGGTGATGCGGCCGATCTCTTCGTACAACGGCTTGAGCCGTTCGTACATGCGCTGGTACACACGCTCGTACAGCTCGCGGTAGATGTGCGCATGCTGCGGGTTGGGCTCGAATTCGGTGCCGACGCGCGTCATCGCGCGGATCGCCGTCTCGAAGTCGCCGTGCAGGCCCAGGCCCACGGCCGCGTCGATGGCGGCGCCTAGCCCCGAGGTCTCGTACAGGTGCGGCCGCGCCGTGGGCAGGTTGAAGATGTCGGCGGTGAGCTGCATCGCGGCATCGGACTGCGAGCCGCCGCCCGACACCCTGAGGCGGGTGATCGGCGTGCCCGAGCGTTTTTCGATCTTCTCCTTGCCTTCCTTCAGTGCGTAGGCCAGGCCTTCTAGGATGGCGCGGTACATGTGGGCGCGCGTGTGCACGTCGCCGAAGCCGATGATGCTGCCCTTGGCCTCGGGCCCCGGCACCTTGATGCCGGGCGACCAGTAGGGCTGCAGCATCAGCCCCATCGAGCCGGGCGGCACGGCGTTGACCAGCTCGTCGAACAGCATCTCTGGCGCCACGCCCTGTTCGGCCGCCGCCATCTGTTCGAGATGGCCGAACTGCTCCTTGAACCAGCTCACCATCCAGAAGCCGCGGAAGATCTGGATCTCGCTGCTGTAATGGCCAGGCACAGCGGCCGGGTAGGGCGGGATGAACGGCGTGGCCTCGACGTACTTGCGGCTGGTGGTATTGATCGTGGCGGTGGTGCCGTAGCTCAGGCAGCCGACGTCGGGTGTCAGGCAGCCGGCGCCGATCACTTCGCAGGCCTTGTCGGCGGCGGCGGCGATCAGCGGCGTGCCGACCGGGATGCCGGTGGCATCCGCCGCCATGCGGCTGATCTCGCCGATCACGGTGCCTGGCGGCACCAGCTCGGGCAGCATGTGGCGTTCGACCGGAATGCCCTGCCATTTCCAGTCCCAGCTCGGCGCCCAGTCGTGCTTCTTGTAGTCGAAGGGGATGTAGCCGACCTGCGAGCCGATCGAATCGACCATGCGGCCGCACAGCTTGTAGTTGAGGTAGCCCGAGAGCAGCAGGTATTTGTCGGTCTTGGCCCAGATATCGGGCTGGTGTTCCTTGATCCAGTTCGGGTAGGCCTGGTGCTGGAAGAAGCGGATGGTGTGCTCGACGCCGGCCAGCTTGAATGCCGTGCGCCACCACCATGGCAGCGGCGGCACTTGGCTAGCCTTGCGCTGGTCGAGCCAGACGATGGCCGGGCGCAGCGGCTCGCCGTGCTTGTCGAGGTTGACCATGGTGCCGCGCTGGGTGGTCACCGCCACGCCCTTGATCGAGCCGCGCGGCGCGTGGGTCTGCGCCCACAGCCGCTGGCAGGCCTGGCACAGCGCCCGCCAGTAATCCTCGGCATGGTGCTCGGCCCAACCCGGCTGGGGCGAGAAATAGGCCTCCAGCATCACCTGCGATTTGGCGACCAGATGGCCGTTTGCGTCGAACAGCAGCGCGCGGATGCTCTGGGTGCCGTTGTCGATGGCCAGGATGTAGTCGTTGCTCATGCTGTTTCCGTTGGGGTGGGCCGGGCTGCGGGGCAAGCCCCGCGCTCTCTCTGGCCTGGCTGCAGGCCGCGCTGCTATTGGCTTGCAGGCTGTTGGGTTGTGGGCTGCCGCCAGTCTGCGATCTGCTCGCGCGGCGGCAGGCTGTAGTGGCTCGCGATCAGCGCGCGGTAGTTGGCCTCTTCGGCAGCCCAGCGTACGTCGTCCCAGCCGAGCCCGGTTTGGCACAGGGCGCGGATGCGCGGCAGATGGGCGGCGCCGCCGTGCGGCAGCAACAGGCCGATGCGCGTGCGGCGCAGCAGCAGGTCGTCGAGATGCTCCACCGACTCATGGCGCGCGGCCCAGCTTAGCTCCAGCCAGCGCGTGTCGGTACCGGGGATGCGCTGCCAGTCGGCCTCCGCCACGTTGGCGGCCACCTGCGCCGCGAGCGGCCCGTAGCGGCCAGACAGGCGCGGTCGGGCATCGAGCGGCACATGCCCGTTGAGGCGTGCCGGCGGCTCGAACAGCGGCGCGGCCTCGTCCATCGCCGGCAGCGTGCGGCCCAGCCGCTTGGCGGCCTGTTCCAGCGCATCCAATGCAATCACGCGGAAGGTGGTCAGCTTGCCGCCGGTTACCGTCAGCAGGCCGTCTTCGAGCCAGCACACATGGTCGCGGCCTTCCTTCGATGGGTCGGCCTGGCCGGTCGAGACCACGGGGCGCACGCCGGCATAGCTCGAGATGATGTCGTCGAGCGTCAGCTGTAGTGCCGGGAACTGGAAATGCAGCGCCGCCATTAAGTAGGCGACTTCGTCCGCGGTGATGTGCGGCTCGCTGTCGAGGTCGCCGTGGTCGAGATCGGTGGTGCCGACCAGCGTGGCGCCCTCCCATGGGTAGAAGAACACCGGGCGGCCATCGGCCGGGTGCATCAGGCTCACCGACTGCGCCACCGGCAGGCGCCAGAACGGGAACAGCAGGTGCGAGCCGCGCAGCGGCCGCAGTTTCTTCGGCTGCTTGATCTGGCCGCGCAGCGTGTCGGCCCAGGCGCCGGTCGCGTTGATCACCACGCCGGCACGGATGGTGTGGCGCTGGCCGCTGATCCTGTCCTCGACCTCGGCGCCGCACACGCCCTGGGCATCGCGCAGCAGGCCGGTGCAGGCCAGATAGTTGATCGCCTCGCCGCCCTTGTTTCTGGCCTCCTGCAGCACGCGTATCACCAGCCGTGCGTCGTCGGTCTTCGCATCGAGATAGCGCAGGCCGCCCTTGAGGCCGGCCTCGGCAATGTGTGGCGCGAGCATGCGCAGCTCGCCGGGGCGGTCATAAGCCCGCGTCTTGACGCCGGCAAAGCGGTCGTAGATCGCCAGGCCCAGCGAAAACAGCCAGCGCCCCGGCTTGCGCCCGGCATAGTCGGCGAACATGAAGCTCTGCGGCTCGACCAGGCCCGGTGCCTCGTCCATCAGCCGCTGGCGCTCGCGCACCGACTCGCGCGTGAGGCCGATCTGGCCTTCCTTGAGGTAGCGCAGCCCGCCGTGCACGAGCTTGGACGAGCGGCTGGAGGTGCCCCAGGCGAAGTCGCGCTGTTCGATCAGCAGCGCGCGCAGCCCGCGCCGTGCCGCTTCGAGCAGGATACCGGCGCCGGTGATGCCGCCGCCGATGATCAGCACGTCCCATTGTGTATCGAGGCGCGCCAGCAGCTGCGCGCGCGAGGTTTGCGAGGGCACGGTCACAGCCCCAGGTTGCCGGAGTTCATCACGCCGTCCGGGTCGAACTGGCGCACCAGCGCACGCAACGCATCCATGCCCAGCGGGCCCTTCTCTGCCGGCAGGTAGGGCGCGTGGTCACGCCCGACGCCGTGCTGGTGGCTGATGGTGCCGCCGATCTCGACCATGGTGCGGCAGATCGCTTCCTTCATCACCTGCCAGCGCTCGATGTTCTCTTCGAAGGTCGGCGCGCGGCGGAACACGAAGGTGCTGTAGACGCTCGACCCCTGCGGGTAGAAGTGCGACAGGTGGGTGTAGGCATGCACGCGCTCGCCGAAGCGGGCGAGGGCCGCGGTGGCGGCCGCCTCGACCTTGCGCATCATCGGCTCGACCTTGGGCCAGTCGCAGGCCGTTTCCACCGTGTCGGCAGCAAAGCCGTGCGCCCACAGCGTGTTGCGCAGATAGACCGAGCGGAAGCGGTTGGCCTTCCATTTCTCGCCGAAGCGGGTGCCGACCGCCACGCCGCCATGGCGGCGGATCACCGTGTGCGCCACCTTGAGCGCGGCGCGGCAGGTGGTGGTGGGGCCGGTGACGCCCATCAGCATCAGGCACTTGCCATCCTTGGGCACGCCGCGCAGGTTCAGATAGCCTTCCATCAGGCCGATCAGCCGCGCATGGCCGGCCAGCGTCAGGCTGGTCAGCGTCTCGACTTCGTTGGACAGGCGCAGCATCGACAGCGGCAGCTTGAGCTGCGTCAGCTCGCGCGTGGCGGCCTCGGCATGCGCCCAGTCGGCGAAGAACACGGCGTGGAACTGCTCCATCTCGGGCATCGGCGTGACGCGCACGATGGCCTCGGTCAGCACGCCCAGGCGGCCTTCTGAGCCCAGCACCATCTCGCGCAGGTCAGGCCCGGCGCTGGACGCGGGAAAGGTGGGAATCGCAAGCGTGCCGGCCGGGGTCTCCAGGCGGCCGCCTGCGAAAAGCTGCTCGATGCGGCCATACCGCAGCGATTGCTGGCCCGACGACCGGGTGACGATCCACCCACCCAGCGTCGAGTATTCGAAAGATTGTGGAAAATGCCCGAGCGTGTAGCCCTGGGCGCGCAATTGCGATTCGACCTCGGGCCCGGCCGCGCCGGCCTCGAAGGTGGCAAGCTGGGAACGCTTGTCGAGATGCAGCAGCCGTGTCATGCGCGCCATCGACAGCGAGATCACCGGCGCATCGCCGGCCGGTGGCGTCAGGTGGCCGACCACGCTGGTGCCGCCGCCCCAGGGGATAACGACCGCGCCATGCTGGCGGGCATAGTCCAGCACCTCGCGCACCTCGTCGCTCGATTGTGGCGCGGCGACGGCATCGACCACGCGCTCGATCTTGCCGAAGCGCAGGCGCAGCCAATCCGGCAGGCTCTGGCCGTAGCTCACGGCGAGGCGGGCCTCGCGCGCGGTGTTCAGCAGCCGGTGCGGCGGCAGGGCGGCGGGCGGGATCGCCGCGCACACCTGCTGCAAGCTCGCATCGACCGGCGGCTGGGTCTCACCCACCCGCTCGCGCAAGAAAGCCAGCGCCGCGTCGTTCAGCGGCATATCGATTCCGTCGTCTCCCCAACCGTTCCAGCGTCGCACAGCTTGTTCCTTCACGAAAACTCGTTTACAAAGTAGGCCGAATCATAACGAAAACAAATTCGCCCACCTTGGGCGATCATGACATTCGCCTTGTCCGATCATGCCACTGACTGATGCTACCGTGCGCGACCCGCGCGTCGTCGGCGCCTATCTGCAGACCCTGCTCGATACCGCAGAGGCCGGCGGCGCCACGCTGGACGAGCTGGCCGCCGCCGCCGGCCTGCCGCTCGCCACCATTTCACCGACGCCCGAGATGCTCGCGGTGCCCGATTATCTGCGCCTGCTCAATGCCGGCGAAACGCTGCTGCACGATCCGTATTTCGGCCTGCACGTGGGCGAGTGCATGAAGCTCGCCACCTATGCCGTGTACGGCATGATCGTGCTGTCCTGCCGCACCTTCGGCGAGGCGGTGGCGCAGGTGATGCGCTACGAAGTGCTCGCGCACGACCTGGGCCGCTCCGATATCCGCTTCGATGGCGACGAGGCCGAATATGTCTGGCGCAGTCCCTGGCTGCGCGAAACGCCATGCCGTCACCTGGCCGAGAGCATCACCGCCGGCATCAAGATCTTCGTCGACTGGATGGCCGGGCGCCCCGTGCCGGTGATCGAGATCGGCTTCGCCCACCCGGCACCGGCCGATGCCTCCGAATACGAGCGTATCTTCCAGTGCCCGGTAAAGTTCGGCACCACTGAAAACTACGCGCGTTTCAAGGCCGAGATTCTCGGCTGGTCCGTCGCCAATGCCGAGCCCAGCCTGTTCCCGGTGCTCGTGCAGCATGCCGAGCAACTGCTGCAGGCGCGCGAGCAGGCCAACCAGCTGCCGCTGATCGTGGTCGAGGTGAAAGAGGCGATCATCCGCAACCTGGGCCAGGACCGCGCCCGCCTCAACTGGATCGCAGACGAGCTCGGCATCACCGTACGCACGCTGCAGCGCAAGCTCAAGGACGCCAGCACCAGTTTTCAGCTCGTGCTCGACACCACGCGCCGCGAGCTGGCCGAGCACTACCTCGGCACCACCACGCTGACGCTGACCGACATCGCCTTTCTGCTCGGCTATCAGGAGCAAAGTTCGTTCAACCATGCCTTCAAGGAATGGACGGGCACCAACCCCGGCGCCTGGCGCCTGCAACGCAACGCCGCCTGAGCCCCGGTTCACCATCCGCCGCGCGGCCCACATCGCCGCCCGATCGTGAACCGCGCCCGCAGCGGCCCAATCAAGGAGATCATATTGAGTATCTGGACCATCACCCCCACGCTGGAAGGCATCAATGCCACCGGTGCCGGCACCGCAGTCGAAACCATGGGCATCCGCTTCATCGAGATCGGCGACGACTACCTGAAGGCCGAAATGCCCGTCGACCAGCGTACCATCCAGCCTGCCGGCATCCTGCACGGCGGCGCCTCGGTGGTACTGGCGGAAACGCTGGGCAGCACCGCCGCCTACCTGACGGTAGACCAGAGCACGAGCCAGCCGGTCGGCCTCGACATCAACGCCAACCACATTCGCGCCGTGCCCAACGGCGGCAAGGTCATCGGCACCTGCCGGCCGATCCACCTTGGCCGCACCACCCAGGTATGGGAAATCCAGCTGCACGACGAGCAAGGGCGGCTGACCTGCATCTCGCGCCTGACCATGGCGATCAAGACGCGCTGAAGCGCGTTGGCCGGCATGGCGACGGACAGGCCGGGCGCGTGAGGTATCAGCCCGTTGCGCCAGACACTGCGCGCGCCGCCATTCCGCTGACCCGGATTGATGCGCGGGACCATGATGTTGCGGGAGGAAGAAATCCGGCTATTAGAAGCGCGTATTGCACAACAGAGGCAGGCGCTGACTGAAGTTGCCCAGACAAAGCCCGGCTTGTACCTTGCTGCTGTCGGTTCCCTGTATTGGCTTGTTGACTGCCACGGCCATGGTGGCCACTACCAGAGCCACTGCTGGGGAGGTTATCCCAGAACTGGAAATGAGAAAAACTGGGATGGGATCTGACGTTTGAATTCACCGGCCTACACGGCTTTTTGCGCAGGTTCGGTGGAATGATGGGTTGGGGCCATCACGGCTGATAAATGGACCATGATTTCCGTTTCAGAAAGTAGTCATCGTCGTTATTGAAGATGGCAAAGAACTCGGACAGGTGGGGAATGGTGTCAAGTTGTGTGCCGTATGCGGCGTCGCCAAGTTCTCCAAGCAACAGGCCAACAAAGCGAACCAGCTGCAAAACGTACATGCGGACATAGGGTTTTGCAAATTCGGTTACTTCTGTTTGAAGCGATGCGTCGAAGACCGTTTCCAATTCCTCTCCTGTCTCGGCGGTGTGACGAACCATAGTGAACGGCTGTATGAGTTCAGCAATCGCCCGTCCATTGCGCCGATGGCGTTCTTGCTGCTTCGCTCCATAGTGCTTCTGGAGCACCGGCGTAACGACCCTTTGAAACCATGCCTTGGTCGGGTTGTCCCGTTGCGCGACGCGGGGATTGCCAGTAATGAAGTCGAGGTTGTAGTAACGGGTGATGTTGTTAGCGAAGTCGGTAAGGGCGCTGACGATGCCAGTGTGAATTCCGGTGCGAGGTAGGCGCGCACGGGCGCCAAGGTTTCGCCGTTTGGCTATGGCGTCTGCTTGGTCGAGGAGCTGCGCCAAGTTGTGACCATAGCCACGAACTACCTCATTTGAAGGAAAGGCTCCTGCGTTTGTTAGCGCGTGATCGACGACGAATGCGAGCTTCGCGGCGCGCTCAAAGCCGGTGCTGAGTGAGAAAAATGCCTGGTCATAGTGGGCGTGGTGAGCGTAATTTGCCTTGCCCAGGATTGTGGCGCCGGCTCCGAGATGTTCGGCGGCGAGCGCTGCTTCACGAGCTATGGCGTTCCATGTGGGATTCATGTTACTACGAAGCCTCCTTGATGGGGCCAACGCAAAGGTGAGGGGCGCGCCCCGGGGTTTAACAAGAACTCGTACGCTTACCGTGCTTCACCGCTTATTCTCAGGGCCTCCTGCACGATCTCGGCTTTGAGGCGTTCAACCCCTCGAATGATCATTTTCTACGCCCTCAATGTTTTTTGGGTGTTGCTTATCCAAGCCATGCAGAGGCTTCAAGATAAGCCCTTGATTGAGAGTTCGTGAAGC